>JAFZEY010000045.1 GCA_017560455.1 Alistipes sp.
TACGATGTCGCCACGAGGTATTCCAGCCTCGTGGCGACATATGCACGGCTTTGGTAGTCACACATATAGCTTTATCGACGCCAACAACCGCCGCACTTGGGTAAAGTTCCACCTTCGCACCTTGCAGGGCATTAAGAATATGACTGATGCCGAGGCGGAAGCTGTGATTGCGAAGGATCGAGAGTCGCATCAGCGCGACCTTTTTGAGGCGATTGAGAGGGGTGATTTCCCTCGTTGGCAGATGCAGGTGCAGCTGATGACCGAGGAGCAGGCGAAGGAGTATCACATCAATCCGTTTGACCTTACGAAGGTGTGGTATCACGGCGATTTTCCGTTGCACGATGTGGGTATCTTGGAGCTTAATCGCAACCCCGAGAACTTCTTTGCCGAGGTCGAGCAGGCGGCGTTCAACCCGATGAACATCATCGATGGCATCGGCTTCTCGCCCGATAAGATGTTGCAGGGACGCCTATTTTCGTATGGTGATGCGCAACGCTACCGCTTGGGGGTGAACCACCACCAGATACCCGTAAACCGCCCTCGTTGCCCGTTCCACTCCTACCACCGCGACGGCCAGATGCACACCGATGATAACGCCGGCCGCACGATAGGTTATGAGCCAAATAGCTATGGCGAGTGGCTGGATTCGCCGGCCTTGAAAGAGCCACCTTTGGCGGTTTCAGGCGAGGTGTATAACTACGACGAGCGCGAACTCGATAACGACTATTACACACAGCCGGGCAAGCTGTGGAGGTTGATGTCTGCGGAGGATCAGAGAGCGACTTGCGAGAATACGGCACGAGCAATGGGCGATGCGGAACTCTTTATCAAACAGCGACATATCCGCAACTGCCACCGTGCCGACCCCACCTATGGCGAAGGCGTTGCCAAGGCTCTTGGGCTCTCGCTCTCCGAAGCCCTCACCGCCGAGGACCCCGCCCATCCAAAGTGGGATTGGAGATAATGTATTAAACAAATACAAAACAAAAACGACAACCAAAAGGCTGTCGTTTCTTATTTTGAGCGGAAAACGAGAGTTTAAACCTATGCTCGCCCATCATTTTGGGGCTAAAAATCTTGTGTTTTTTAGGCTTGCTTTTGAGTTCGAAAGTAACGATTTTGGCCGTTTCTCGGGTACGGGAATTGCCGTACTGCGTCCACCTTAAATTCCTGTGCTATAATTACTTATGCAAAGATAATAAAATTTTCCGAACTTGCAAAATGAAAAAAGATTGGAGGTTCTACCACCCTCTTCTTCTCATTTCTTCAAGGTGGTCTTGTTGCTCTTTACTTCCTTGGTAATGTACTTGCGAGCCCCCATTAGGAGAAGTGTAGCCACCTCCTTTTAGGTAATTTTGTCGGGCTTTTCTCTCTATTTTTGCGGCTTCATCCATACCCGCATCTTTTAATGCTTTTTCCCTATTAACACTCTTCCAGTACTCCTCATCGTCTGCATCCATACTGTTGTGACCACTCGATTTTTTATCATCCCGAGGAGTGGATGTAGAAAACCAGGCAGACTCTATTTCATCGCTCATTTTAGAGAACTTTGGCTTGTGGCAGATTATTACATCCCAATATTTTCCACTAACAACCATATGGATATCCCCATTTACATATTTTCTGTATGCGCTAACTCCTGGCCAATGATCGTCGAATGCAGTGCCATAACCAATGGGTAGCGAACTAAGGTAATCTTCTGTAACAGGACATCCGAATCCATATTGGTTTGCAAAATACTCCGGTAGTTGTTTGCTGTCTGATTGATAGCGAAATGAGATTTGCACAAGAGTATCTTGATAAAAATCAAGTTCTACATCTCCATATGTAAAGCGGTAATCGAAATTTTCTATTTTCAACATCCGCCATTTTGCTATTTTGCTAATTCTCGAATAGCTTCTATCATAGCGATTGTCTACATTAGGGCGCCATCCCATTTCTTCTTTTATATATTCTTTACTATAATTTTGAAAAACATCTTTTATGGTGGTTTTATTGATAACTAAATCATTCAACCCACTAAGATTTTTACACTTTTCTTGCATAGTCTGCTCGGTGTCAAATTTGCTTGAGTTATAATTAGAGCAAGAAACCGTTAGACATGTTAATGCAATAATAAACGAATAGAATATACCTAATTTATGCATAACTAAACTTATTTTTTATAATACCGTCGTAATCTTTCAATGTGACTTTTATCTTTATTAAAAGGTCGTTGCGCTAAATCCATCATAAATCGCATTAGTTCTTGATGATCAATGTCTGTGCGTAAAGTCGGTTGTGATAATTTATTGTGCCCTATGCCAATGA
>JAFZEY010000046.1 GCA_017560455.1 Alistipes sp.
TCTCGATGGCGAGGTGTGTTCTGCGAATTATGGCGCGGCCATTGCGGAGAATGGGTCTTAGTTCTCTCAGTCGATTGCAATGGCACATTGGAGCAGAGAGGGCCTGCTCAAAAGCTGTCATTGTGGGTAACATCGTATTGCTTTGTGGGATTGGGTTGCTCTCTTTTTGAACTATAACTTTCCGTTATTCTTGAATGAGTAACTCTCCGTAGAGCTTATGATGATATGGTCGAGTAGTTGAATGTCAAATAGGGCTGTTGCCTCCTTTATCTTTGCCGTAATATCTAAATCGGCACCACTTGGCGTAGCACTTCCCGAAGGGTGGTTGTGAACTATGATAATGCGCGTGGAGAGGAGCTCCAAGGCACGCTTTACGATAAGTCGATGATCCACAACCGTAGCCTGCACACCTCCCTGGCTTATGCGGGTGCGCTCGATGATGCGGTTGGAGTTGGTGAGGTATATCGCCCAGCACTCCTCGTGCTTCAACTCTTTGAGCAGTGGGCGCATAACGGCGACAACATCATCGCTCGAAGAGATGGTTTGCTGTACAGCTCCGTTATTTGACGATATACGCCTTCCGAGTTCGGCGGATGCAAGTAACAACTCGCACCTCTTTGCACCTAGGCCTGCAACCATACGCAGACGCGAAGCGGGAGTCTGTGCGATGCCGGCGAGTGAGTCACACTCGGCTAAGAGCGCGGTGGCCATTGTTCTATCCTCCAAGAGAGCCGTCAAGAGCTCCTCCTCGGAGAGAGATTCGTAACCTCTCATTGCAATTTTATGGTGTAACTCCTGCATAGGGCGGTGTTCTATTTGCTCATCTTATCCAAGAGGTCGAGCATACGAGCGCACTCCTCGTCGCTCGGCTCGTAAGTCACCGACTGTGCGGCGTGCTGCTCCGCCTCCTTCTTCGAGGTGCCAATGCCGTGACCAACCTCCAGGTTATCAATCAATATCGTGCAACGGAACGAGCGTGTGGCTCCTGCTCCCGTAGGGGTGCCTTTTGTGCGGAATACTACGGTGTGGTGATTCTTCTGTCCCCACTCGATAAGGCGACTCTTGAAGTCAGTTTCGGTCTCATCCACCTCTTCGAGAGAGAGGTTTGTAGAGTAGATCTTGTTTATGAGCAGGCGGTTGGCAAAGTTGTAACCCTGGTCGAGGTAAATCGCTCCGATCATCGCTTCGAAAGCATCGCCAAAGATATGCTTCTGGGTAGCATTTATCGAGCGACAGCAGATGATGTGCTTGTCAAGGCCGAGCTTGCAGGCTATGGCGTTGAGCGATTGGCGTGATACCAACTTCGAACGCAACTTTGTGAGTTTGCCCTCGTCATACTCCGGATACTCGATGAAGAGGTAGTCGGAGGTGATGCTCTCGATTACGGCATCGCCCAAAAACTCGAGTCGCTCGTTGTTGATTGTCTGCCCGCCGATGTCGATAGAGGCCGACTTGTGCACAAGAGCCAACTTGTAGAGCTCGATATTGTTCGGAATAAATCCAAACATATCGTCTATGATTTTATAGTACGATTTATTGCGTCCGAAGTTACGGCGTATCGGACGAAGTAAAAAATCAACCATATTCTATTCGGATTAAATCTTACGGAATATTACGGTGGAGTTGTGGCCTCCAAAGCCGAATGTGTTGCTCATTGCGCATCTTACCTCGCGTTTTTGAGCTGTTCCGATTGTTAAGTTTAGTTTCTCGTCAATCTGAGGATCGAGCTTCTCGACATTGATGGTCGGAGGTACAACACCTCGCTGTATCGCCATAATGCAGGCCAGAGCCTCAGTTGCTGCGGTGGCACCGAGAAGATGTCCCGTCATCGACTTTGTAGATGAGATATTCATCTTGTAGGCGTGATCGCCAAAGAGGCCCTGAATGGCCATCAACTCGGCGATATCACCAAGTGGTGTCGAGGTGCCGTGAGTGTTGAGGTAGTCGATATCCTCCAACTCCAAATCGGCATCCTTCAATGCTTCGCGCATCGACATCATCGCACCTTTACCCTCAGGGTGTGGAGCGGTCATGTGGTGCGCATCAGCCGACATTCCTCCGCCGACAATCTCGCAATAGATCTTTGCACCTCGCGCCTTGGCGTGCTCATACTCCTCGAAGATGAGCGCTCCGGCACCCTCGGCAATTACAAAGCCGTCACGATCCGCATCGAAAGGACGCGAAGCGTGCTGTGGGTCATCATTGCGTGTCGAGAGGGCGTGCATAGAGGAGAATCCTCCTACGGCAGGAATGGTAATAGGTGCCTCCGAACCACCCGTAACAATAACATCAGCCTTACCCCAGCGAATGAGGTTTAAGGCGTCAATCATTGCGTGGTTTGACGAAGCACAAGCCGATGTAACGCTGTAGTTGGGGCCCATCAATCCATATTTGATGGAGATGTGTCCGGCAGCGATATCGGTGATGAGATGAGGAACTAAGAATGGGCTGAAACGAGGGATACCATCTCCCGTTGCCCAGCCCATGACCTCATCGTGGAATGATTGAAGGCCTCCGATGCCGGAACTCCAAATCACTCCGGCGCGTTCCTTGTCGAGCGCGTCTAAGTCAAAGTTGGCGTCCTCCATCGCTTCGGTTGCCGCAATGAGTGCAAACTGACAGAAACGGTCGTGTTTGCGGGCCTCTTTGCGATCGAAG
Organism: Alistipes sp.; assembly: GCA_017560455.1. Lineage (GTDB taxonomy): Bacteria > Bacteroidota > Bacteroidia > Bacteroidales > Rikenellaceae > Alistipes. The sequence continues at coordinate 2,659 of JAFZEY010000046.1, forward strand.
TAGCGGCTCCAATCGTAATTTTTAACCTCGCATGCAATTCGTGATTTGAAGTTTGTGGCATCGAAGAGAGTTATCCCTGTTGCACCGGAAACACCATTTTCGAGGTTTGTGAAGTACTCTTCAATGTTGTTTCCGATGGGATTTATAGTTCCAAGTCCGGTGATAACTACCCTCCTCGCCTCTCTCATACACGATGTATGTTTGGTTGAAAAATCAATACTTTCGGAGTATAAGATTATTTGTTAGCCTCGATGTATGCAACAACATCGCCTACAGTCTGGAACTTCTCGGCAGCCTCATCCTCTACCTGAACACCAAACTCCTTCTCGAACTCCATAACGAGCTCTACGGTATCCAACGAGTCAGCGCCGAGGTCACCGGTGAAGGTAGCATCAAGAGTAACTTCAGACTCCTTAACGCCCAACTTGTCTACGATAATCTTAACAACTTTTTCTTGAATCTCTGACATAACTTTCAGTTTTTAATTTAACAATAGTTTAGTTGTATGAATTTATATCTTCTTCTATTCGCAAAATTATCTGCAAAAATTGTACTTTGTCATTTTTCGTTGCTACAGCATTATCCGGTACGCTTTTTCGCATACTAAAACAATTTTATTGAAAATTGACGATGCAAATGTAACACTTTTTTATTATCTTTGGCATAAATTTACGAAAAAATTGCAGATAGCAATCTTTATTTTGAGCGTAAATACTTGAAAAACAGATAAATATATGAAACTACTACTTATTTCGAATTCAACCAATGCCGGAGAGGCATATTTGAAGTATCCAATTGGCCGTATTGGCGAACATTTACAGGGTATTACAGAGGTCGTTTTTGTCCCTTATGCAGCTGTCACTTTCTCGTATGATGAGTATGAGCGCAAGGTTCAGGAGAGATTTAACGAGATTGGCGTTAAGGTGCGCTCTATCCACCGCGAGAAGAACCCTCGCAAGGCGATCAAGGAGGCTCAGGCTATCTGTGTTGGTGGTGGTAACACCTTCGCTTTGACCAAGAAGATGCAGGAGCAGGGCCTTATCTCTGCCATTCTCAAGCGAGTTAAGGAGGGAGCTCCTTATGTTGGTTGGTCGGCAGGTAGCAATGTATGCTGCCCTACAATCTGCACCACAAACGATATGCCTATCGTAGAGCCGCAGTCGTTCAAGGCTGTAGGTGCTGTGAAGTTCCAGATTAATCCTCACTATCTCGATGCAAACCCTGAGGGCCACGCAGGCGAGACTCGCGAGCAGCGCATCATGGAGTATATCCAGGCAAATCCACGCCGCTATGTTGTAGGTTTGCGCGAGGGTTGTATGTTGCGCTATGTAGACGGTAAGTTGGAGTTGATCGGCTCACGCCCTATGCGTATCTTCAAGAAGGGTGTCGAGACCTACGAGGTGAATGCAGGTGACGACTTGTCATTCTTGTTATAATTGACTCTTTTCGCACCCATCGGCGGACAACGAGACGCTCACATAGGCTTACTATGCGGCGTTCTCGTTGGCTTGCTTGATGTAAAATAACCTAAACGACTAACTGTATAACGAGTTATGACCGAAAAGCAGATGCGAGGTGCTCTTGGTGAGCAGGCTGCGGTAGACTATCTGCGCCGAAACGGCTTTATGATTGTCGAGCGCAACTATCGTGTCGGTAGGAGCGAGGTGGATATTATCGCCACGCGTCGCGACGAGTTGCACTTTGTGGAGGTTAAAACTCGCAAATATGGATCAATGACAGCTCCCGAGGAGGCCTTGACCGAGCAGAAGGCAAGGGCTTTGCAAAGGGCGGCTTCGGCCTACCTTGCGCAGAGTGGTTCGCCTCTAGAGCCCCGATTCTCGCTTATTGCGGTCGAGATGGTCGGAGAGCGCGTCGAGGCATTGCGCTTTGTCGAGGATGCCCTGCAATATGGTTGGTAAGTAAGTTTGAAGATGTGGCTTTATAATCTCTGCATAACGATATACGCGATTCTCATTCGCCTTGTTTCGCCTTTCTACTCGAAAGCGCGAAAGTGGTGCGATGGCCGTAAGGGGATGGTTGAGCGTATGCGTGATGAGATAGGTGCCGGCGAAAAGATTGCCTGGGTGCATGTCGCATCGCTTGGCGACTTCGAGCAGGGGCGACCTGTCGTGGACTACATCAAAGAGAACTATCCCGACTATAAAATCTTGCTTACCTTCTTCTCACCTTCGGGCTATGAGGTGCGCAAGAATTACAAGAATGCCGATTATGTCTTCTATATTCCGGCCGATACAAAACACAATGTACGCCAATTTCTCGATGTCGTAAATCCGAAGTTGGCGATATTTGTGAAGTATGAGTTCTGGCTCAATATGCTTGTGGAACTGCACAAGCGCAAGATACGAACATTTATCGTGTCGGCAATATTCCGCCGAAACTCGATATTCTTCAACCCCTTTGGTAGAATCTGGCGTAAGGCTTTGCACTCCTTCGAAACGCTCTATGTGCAGGATGAAGCATCGAAGAGGTTGCTTGCCGAGATTGGTGTGGAACGCGTTGTTGTGGCGGGCGATACCCGCTTCGACAGAGTAGCTGCCATTGCCGAGTGTGCCGAGAGGGTGGCTGTTGTGGAGGAGTTTAAGGGGGAGAGCAGACTCTTTGTTGCGGGCTCGACCTGGGGCGCAGATGAGGAGATACTGCTGCCGCTTATAAATTCCAACCCCGATATTAAGTTTGTCATCGCCCCTCACGAGATGGAGGAGGAGCGCATTGCGCATATCGAGCGTGAGGTTAAGGGTGGCGTGGTGCGTTACACGCAACTGCCTCAAAGCGGTTTTGCGGATAAACAGGTGCTTGTCGTGGATACGATAGGCTTGCTTTCGCGCATATATGGCTCGGCCGATTGGTCGTATGTGGGAGGCGGCTTTGGTGCCGGCATCCACAATACCTTGGAGCCTGTGGTGTATGGCCTACCCGTAGCTTTTGGTGTGAAGTATCACAAGTACAAGGAGGCGTGCGACCTTATATCGCTTGGTGTGGCCCACTCTGTCTGCAATGCAAAGGCTTTGCAAGAGTGGTTTAAGGAGTTACAACATGAGGATGTGCGTGCCGAGGTTAATGTCAAGGCACAACAATATATAGCCAAACATCGTGGCGCAACGGAGATGGTCGTGAATGCCATCTTTGCGAAAGAAAACGCTTAGGATAGGGTTGTGACATAAAAGAGAAAAGGTGCAAAAAGCGTTCTTTTTGCACCTTTGTCACATATTATAATGCGAGTTCGATGGTGTATGGTTCTCCGCCCGAAGCAAACGATAATGTGTATTTTCCCTTCTCGAAAGCCGAGAGGTCGATATCCACCGTACTAAAAGATTTTACCTTACCCGAAACCACGACCGTACCTTTTGCATTGGTTATATTGTACTGGATTGCCTGCTTGGCGTAGAAAGAGAGAGTGTTTATCTCCTTCTTGTAGGTTATTTTGAGCGATTTTGCCACCTCTTGGGGTGTTGCGCACATAAGCACCTCTTCGTATGCTGCCGACTCTCCTGCTCGGGCGCGTACCCACACCTCCGAATCCTTTTCTTTGTAGAATGCAAGCAGACGGTCGCCGGGCTCGATACTCTCGCTTATGGTGACCGTGCTATTGTATCCCCATTCGGTGGTGGATGATGCTAATGGATTCGTCTCCTTGTTTATCGTATAAATTATCTTTTTTATGTTGCCCGATTTGTCGCAGTGAGCAACACATATCTTGCCGTAGAACTCGACCAGGCCCTCGTTTCGTATGGCGATATAGACTCTTGGCCTTACGCCTGCGCTATACTCGGTTGCGTTGGTGTATAGTCCCCTATATGCAGTACCGCCTGATGTTGTGAAGGCTCGTAACATAATATGGCTTTTATATTCGGAGCTTCCATCTTTGTCGGGTACCAGATAGAATGTTGCACCCTGACTCTTGTAGTAGGTACTGTTGGGCAACAGATAGTATCCATTACTAGTGCCACCCCAGCCATAGTTGATGCTGAAATAGTTCTTGTTGGTATATCCATCCAAGACAAACGAGTGACCTCCACCGCTACTACTATATCCGGAAAACTGCATAGGACCATAATCGGAGAGATTTTTTTGGAGCATTTCTGTCCACTCCTCCTCCGATCTTCCGGCATGTCTTAGGGACAAAGCCCCTTTAGAGTAACCGAAATATTTGACCAAAGACTTGGCTGCGGTGCTTGTACTTGCTCCCGAGCCGCTTACACCATAGTCCATTTTTATTGAAGTTCCAATGTCGTAGAGCAGAGCACCTACCATTTGTCCCTCCTCCTCGGTGTAGCCATCTTTGTAGCTCATCTTCATCTTCGAGTAGTCGTAGGTGCGACCGAGTACATTCTCTGGAACGGTATACTCTACACTTTGGTCTGTATGTGTATACGAAGGTGTTGTGCCTTCACCCTTTTCAGGCCACTCGAAGTAACGACAGATGATTCCCGCAGCTGTTGCCACACAACCGGTTAGAGTGCCTTTTCCATCGTGTTTTGGGCAATAAGTGTTGTATGGTTTGCCTTGCGCCCACTTTGCCGTTTCGTATTTTACGACAACATCTCCTGTGTCGCTATCTTCGGCGCGGGTTACGGTGCGTATATTTTTATTTGCCCTTGTGGCGGCCACCTGCTCGCACCAGCCTTGCAAAATGGCTTTTGCGCCATCGGGCATATCCTCCATATTAAAGTTGTTGTCGTGCGAGAAGGCAAGAATGGATTGTTTGACTTTGTCGTCACCTGCAATGACCACAAAACCACGAGTGTCTATGCGGTTGTAGATATACACCAGACTCTCCTTCTCTTCGTTGTCTGTTGCCGATGAACGGGTTGTTGAGTTATTCGATGTGGCAGCTTCGAGGTCGGAGCCTGCCCACTCCATCTTCAAAACGACCGAGGAGCTGCGCGTTGCACTCTTTGCGAAGAATTTAGACGCAATATCGCGCGCCTTCTGCTCGCCGATAGGTGCGGCAGATAGCGAGAAAGCGATGAGTATAAGCGGTATTGCGATAAATCTCTTCATAGCGGTATCCGTTGTTTAGAAGTTGGATAGGTCTATTGCGATGATACCGTCACAATTGTCTATTTCGATTGTATCGGCATTGCGAGTTTTTATTGATATGGTGTGCTCGGTTTGGCTGTCGGTATAGTCGTAGCTTGTAAGGAGGTTTAGCAACGAGGTTGTGCCATCTCCAAACTCGATATATCCGACTAATGAGGTTCCGCCCGAGATTGTCGGTGTAGTGAATGTGGTACCCGTGTGCTTAATGTTAATCTGCTGGTACTCAACATCCGAAGTCTTGATTACAGCCATCGGCTGAATGGTGTTCTGCGTAATGGTTATCGGCTTTGAGGTGGTCTGAATAAATGTGGTGCCGTCGGTAAATGAGACCTCCACAGTGATACCCGCACTCAGCTCCATCGGTCTAATCGCAAAATAGAAGTCGGTCGGTGTATCGCTCAGCTGCACACCCTCTCCACAATCGAGCAGAATGGTCGGCAGCGGGTTGTAGTCGTTTTTGAACCACACGGTCTCGGGGTCATCGATATAGATGTGGTAGCTGCCCGATATCGCTTTATCGGCATTATTTATAAGGTTAATGCTTTTGACGATTTTGTCGCCTGTAAGCGATAGTCGCAGATAACTTAAAACACCCTTGAATTTGAAATTTTTACCATCTTCGCTCTCGGCGAATACCAGATTGTTATTCACCTCGCTACAGCCGTCAGGGTTGTGCTTCTGTACGGATGTTCCTGTTTCTGGCGAGTTGAAGCGTATTCTGCCGCTTGTCATTAAGGATATGGAGTAGAAAGAGGCCACGGCATAGTAACGGTCCAATGCTGTGGAGTATGGCGTATAGGTATTCGTGAGGGTGAAAGAACCTCCTCTATCCCCCGTCTTGCCGTCAAACTTATACTTCTTGCGGGTGTTGGGACCCACGACATACATTATATCGCCCTCGGTCCAAACCATTTTTAATGATTTGGTCAGTTCCACGCGGTCATCCTCCGACGATAAGGTCGCATAGACCTTCTCCTCGTCACCGATATTGACGAGGAGATCCTTTGTCGGATCCTGAACGCACGAACATATCGCAAGTGCAATTATTGTATAAAGTATAAGCTTTTTCATCCCTACCAATCTATTTCAGGATTTACCTCGGGGTCTTCGAGTGTGTTGGCAAAGCCCATCTCCACCTTGCACATCACCATATGGAGCTGTGGCGCGAGATACTCTTTGTCTATTTTGTTGGTTTTCATCTTATGCCTTAATTCAATTTTTGTCCAAAATCTATGCGTGGCTGATGTTGCGCAATGTCGATGCGGCCAACATTTGTTTCGTAGCGAGAGATATTCTCCTCTAACGAATAGAGCAATCGCTTGGCGTGCTCCGGAGTGAGAATTATGCGGCTCTTAACCTTTGCCTTTGGAAGGCCTGGAAGGATAGCTGCAAAATCGATGATAAACTCCGATGTGGAGTGCGAGATGATGGCTAAATTCGAGTAGTGACCCTCCGCTATCTGTGCATCAAGCTCCACATCTATTCCGGGTTGTTTATTTTCGCTCATAATCAGATATGTGTTTGCGTTAAATTGGAATATCTTTATTTGTGTTAAGTTGTTGAGGCTTAACTACAACTTGAAATTAAGTGTGTAAGGTTCGCCACCCGAGGCAAACGATAGTGTGTATTTACCACTCTCGAATGTCGAGAAATCGATTGTTGTCGTACTGAAAGAGGCCACCTTGTCCGAAACTACGACTGTGCCATTCGGAGCGGTTACGCTATACTGAATGGCGTGCTTGGAGGTGAATGTAAAGATTTTGCTGCTCTTTTCGTAAGATATGTCGAGCGACTTTGCCACCTCTTGCGGTGTTGCGCACAGAAGTATCTCGTGGAAAGCATCATCACTTCCCGGCTCTGCGCGCGTCCATTCCTGTGTGGCTGATGCTCTATGAAATGCGATAAGACGATCACCTTGTTCAATGGTCTGACTTATGTGGATAATAGGTAATTGACCCATTATGACATACATTCCCATGTTCGCAGACTCCATATTCCATGTGAAAACGAACTCTTTTATCTTGCCCGACTTATCACAATGGGCAAGGCCTACTTGTCCATTGAATTCGGTGATTCCTCTGTTTATAATTGCAATATACAATCTAGAACTACTTCCTACGCGATATTCTGTTGCATCGGTGTGGATTCCTCTAAATATATAAGATCCCAAGTTGCCGGCCCACAGAAAAATGTTACTTTTGTACTCCGAGGTTCCATCTTTGTCAGGCTTTACATAGAATCCGCCACCCTGGCCATGATAAAATTCGATTTTGGGTAATAGATAGTATCCGTTGCTGCCGCCGCTCCAACCATAGTTGATACTGAAGTACCCCTTATCGGTGTATCCGTCTAAAACAAATACATGGCCGTAGCTACCATTACCTCCGCCAAACATCATAGGACCGTAATCATCAAGATTCTTTTGGAGCATCGCAGCCCACTCCTCTTCAGATTCTGCTCTATGCTCCAACCACATTGCGCCCTTTGAGTAGCCGAAGTGTGTTGCAAGAGCCGCAAGAGCAAAAGGTCCGTTAGAACCCGATCCGTCCGGCGAAAAAGTCATTTTCGCTCCGGTACCGATATCGTAGATTAGGCGTCCTACCATTTCGCCCTCCTCGGTGGTGTATCCATTTTTGTAATTCATCAACATCTTCGAGTAGTCGTAGGTGTGACCAAGTACATTCTCCGGGATGGTACGCGATATACCTCTTTTATCGGTGTAGGTGTATGATGGGATTGTGCCTACTCCTTTCGTGGGCCATTGAAAGTAACGAAACACAATTCCGGCAGATGTTGCTACACAGCCGGAGAAAGAGGCTGCTCCATCGTATACCGGGGCGTAGGTGTTGTATGGTGCACCTTGGTCCCACTTTGCTGTTTCGTACTTGCGTACCACATTTCCGATATCTGCATCCTCGGCGCGGGTAGTCGCTTTAATGGTCTTGTCGGCTCTAGCGGCTGCAACCTGCTTGCACCAGCCCTGCAAAATAGCTTTTGCACCCTCGGGCATATTCTCGATGTCAAAATTGTCGTCATACGAGAAGGCGAGAATAGGTTTTTTGACCTTGTCATCACCTGCAACAACTACGAAACCCTTGGTGTCGAGTCGGTTGTAGATGTATACCAAGGCGTTTTCCATCTCCTCATCGTCGCTTATTGCCGACGAGCGAGTGCTTGTGCTGATGGTTCCTGCTGTCTCCAAATCAGAACCGGCCCACTCCATCTTCAATACGACCGAGGAGCTTCGTGTTGTGCCCTTTGCGAAGAACTTGGACGCGATCTCGCGTGCCTGCTTCTCGCTAATAGGCGCAGCAAATAGCGAGAAAACGGTGAGTATCAGAGGTATTATAATAAGTCTTTTCATAATCGTGTAATATTTGTTTAGAAGTTAGATACATCAATCTCGCTTATGCCTTCACAGCCTTTTATCTCGAATTTCTCGGCATGACGAGCCTTTATTGTTACGGTGTGCGATGTTTTACCGTCGGTATAATCATAACTTGTAAGTTGGTCGAGCAACGATACTGTTGAGCCATCACCAAACTCTATATATCCGAACATCGTGGTTTTGCCCGAGACAGTAGGTATGGTGAATGTGCTATTCTCGTGGGTGATCTCAATTCGCTGATATGCGTCTGACGAGGTTGAGGATATATTCACCGGAAGAATGGTGTTGTATGGTACGGTTATGGACTCTACGGTTGTCTGAATAGAGGTGCTGCCATCGGTAAATGTAATCTCCACTGTGATGCCTTCGCTTAACTCCATTGGTCTGATTGCAAAATAGAAGTTGGTAGGCGTGCTGCTCAACTGCACTCCGTTGCCACAATCGAGGAAGATGGTTGACAGAGGGTTGCTATCGGCTAGGAAGCATACGGTTGTAGGGTCATCAAGATAGATGTAGTAGCGGCCCGAAATTTCGGCTCCCGAATTATTTATGAGGTTGATGCTTTTTACCACCTTGTCACCTGTGATTGGCAGTTGCAAGTAGCTTAAAACAGGCTTGCATCTAAAATTTTTGCCGTCTTCGCTTATGGCTAATACCAAATTGTTATTCACATCGCTGGCGCAATCCGGGCTGTATTTCTGGACAGATGTTCCCGCATCAGACGAATAGTAGCGTATTCTGCCGGTAGTCATCATGGCTGCCCTCTGAAAAGAGGCTACAGCATAGTAGTGATCCAATGTTGCGTTGTATGGTGTATAGGTGTCTGTCAGGGAGAAGGTGCCACTTATGTCGCCTGTCTTGCCGTCGAACTTATACTTCTTTCGGGTGTTGGGACCCACGACATACATTATATCACCTTCGGTCCAAACCATTTTTAAAGACTTGCTCAATTGTACACGACCCTCCTCCGCTTCGAGTGTAGCATAGATCTTCTCCACATCGTCGGTGTTTGTCGGAGTATCTTGTGTAGAATCCGGGGTGCAAGATATTGCAGCAAGTGTAATCAAAAAATATAACGCTAAATTCCTCATTATGTTGATTTTAGTAATTAATTAAATATCCCAAATGTTGCTTATCTGCCCTTGCAGTCGATGCCGAGATTTCCGAGTTCGAATATTCATCCTTATCTTGGTATTTCACTGTGGGCTTATGTGGTTTTTTACAAAAAACACATACACCCGCAAAGATAGGGTTTTTTCGATTCAATTCCAAATCTCGCTCATAAAATTTCATATATTTTAAGGCGGAAGAGTTTTTAGAATTCAGGAGGTTGTATTCGGGCATGTAAAATGCAGATGTAATTATTGTTAAATAAAAGTCCGATTTTAATATATTTTTAATATATTTGCGGGGTAATTTGCATTGTTGCGACCAAAAAGTAAAAAATATGTTGATGACTATTGTAGACATACTATTGCGTGGTTTGATTGTGGGCATAGTCTCCTCCATTACGGTTGGCCCCGTAGCCGTGCTGTGCATCAAGCGCACGCTGAATAAGAGCCGCCGCTCGGGATTTATCTCGGGAATGGGTGTTGCGTGTGCCGATACTTTGATGGCTATCATTGCATTTTTCTTCTACTCCATTCTCCATTCGCAGATCGAGCAGTACAGACATATCCTCTCGATTGTAGGAGGTATCTTCGTAGTGATTGTGGGAGTGGTCATCTACCTGCAGAAGCCTTCGCAGAGGGTGAATATCGATGGCTCGGTGCAGAATACCCCTTGGCGCGATTTTGCCTCGATGTTCGGCTTTACAATGGCCAATTTTGTGACCGTGATACCATATCTCCTCGCCTTCTTTGCGATGTTCGGAGTCTCTTCGCACGAGGGTTCGCACGATGTGGCATCTCTCTTCTCGAGCCTTCTCATCATCGGAGGATTCTTTGGAGGTGCATCGTTGTGGTGGTTCTCGCTCACGATGCTCATCAGCCTTTTCCGTCGCAGCTTCCGCCCTCACCATATGCGTACAATAAACCGTGTGGCGGGCGTCATCATCGGACTACTCGGTGTAATAACCATACTTTCAACATTTTTCACAGTAACCCCAAATGCAAACATCTAAGAAGATTATCATTGCCCTTGACGGATTCTCCTCGTGTGGCAAAAGTACATTTGCTAAGAGCATAGCACAGCGACTCGGATATATTTTTATCGATACGGGAGCTATGTATCGTGCCGTAACCCTCTATTCGCTCGAGAACGGAGCAATTCGTTCGGGTATGGTGGATGAGGATGCCGTTATCGCACTTTTGCCCGAAATATCGATAACATTCCGTTTCAATCCGCATCGTGGTGCGAGCGATATCTATGTGAATGGCGATTTGGTCGAGGGAAAGATTCGTACCATAGAGGTTTCGAACTGCGTAAGTGCAGTGAGTGCCATTGGCGCAGTGCGTGAGAAGTTGGTCGCTATGCAGCAGGAGATGGGCAAGAAGAGGGGTGTCGTGATGGATGGTCGCGATATCGGTACGGTGGTCTTCCCGAATGCCGAGTTGAAGATATTTATGACGGCCGACCCTAAGGTGCGTGCAGAGCGTCGTTATGCCGAGCTTACAGCCAAGGGCGATGAGGTGTCGTTCGAGGATATTTTGGAGAATGTCGTTTCGCGCGACAAGGCCGATATGAGCCGTGCCATTTCTCCGTTGCAGCAGGCTGCCGATGCCATCGTTCTCGACAATAGCTATATGACCATCCCGGAGCAGATGGAGTGGTTCGACAAGGAGTTTGCACGAGTACAGGCAGAGCTTGCGTAATTTTCAATTGAGAATTAAGAATTAGAGATATCTCTTCTTAGTTAGTTTTCCGTTTTTATGAGGGTTGAGATTGACGAGCAGTCGGGTTTTTGCTTCGGTGTGGTGCGAGCAATAAGCGAAGCCGAGGGTGCATTACAGAGTGGTGCAATAGCCTCGCTTGGCGATATTGTCCATAACCGAGTGGAGGTGCAACGCCTCGAAGCCATGGGTCTGCGTACAATCTCCCACGACGAGATACCTACAATTGCCGGTCAGCGAATGCTTATCCGTGCTCATGGCGAGCCCCCGAAGACTTACGACCTGGCTAAGGAGTACGGCATCGAGATTAAAGATGCCACCTGTCCTGTTGTTGCGGCATTGCAACGCAAGGTTAAGGCTGCCTACGAGAGTATGAGCGAGGTTGGCGGTACGGTGGTTATCTTTGGCAAGCGCGGTCATGCTGAGGTTGTTGGTCTGACGGGTCAGGTGGATGAGAATGCGGTTGTAGTGGAGTGTGAGGAGGATTTACAGAGCGTAGATTTCTCTTGTCCGATATATTTTCTCTCGCAGACCACGCAGAGTATAGAGAAGTTCAACCATCTTGCCGCCCTTATGCGCGAGAGGTTGGCAAGCGAGGAGATGCTTACGGTGGATGATACGATTTGTCGTCGCGTGTCCTCGCGCGAGGAGCATCTGCGCGACTTCTCCCGAAAGCACGATGTCGTGATCTTTGTTTGCGGCCGCAAGTCGAGCAATGGCAAGGTGCTCTACAATGTGTGTTTGGGGGCAAATCCTCGCACCTACAATATCGAGGAGAGAAGCGAGTTGAAGGAGGAGTGGTTCGAGGGGGCCGAGAGCGTAGGTATCTGCGGTGCAACCTCAACACCTAAATGGCTGATGCAGGAGGTTGCGGAGGCGATAACCGAGATAGTTAAAAAATAGAATACAGAGTAAAATTTTGAAAGTTATGAAGAGATATTTTGTTCGCAGTGTGAAATATTTGGTGGCTTTGGTCGTTCTCTATGTAGGCTTGACAGCGGTGATGCACTATTCGCAGCACTCGGCCATAACTCTTACCGAGCGTTGGCAGTTGATGTTCGCGCAGGAGCCGATGCGTAGCTGGGGAATGGTTATTGTCAGCCTTTTGTTGGCTGCCACATATCCCTTCTTTGGTTATACGAAGCGTTCGTTCGAGGGCAATCTTGTGGCCGACCGCGAGCAGTTGAATACCGCAGCACGACTCTATGGCTTGGAGTTGGTGTCTGAGGGTGATGGCGAGTTGCTCTACCGCGCAAAGGGTTTGCGCCGATTGACAATGTTGTTTGAGGACGATATTGTTGTGCGTCAGAGTGGCTCACAAATTGAGATTGAGGGTTTGCGCCGCGTGGCTGTGCGTTTTGCCTTCGATGTGGAGCGATATATTACGAATAAGAGAAGAGCAGCATAAGATGAAGCGTAGAGTTTTCAAATATATTTTGTCGGCATTGGCTGTTGCAGCCATATTTGCGGGTGGCGTTTTTGCCGTGCGCAACGACCACGGTTTGGGTCGCAATATGGAGATTATGGTAAATCTTATGCACTCCATTGCTACGCAGTATGTCGATGAGGTGGATGCCGATAAGATGATGCTCAATGGTGCGGAGGGTATAACTTCGAAGTTGGACCCCTACACAGACTTTATTCCGGAGAAGGATATGCCCGACTTCGAGACTATGACCACGGGTCGCTATGGCGGTATCGGTGCGCTGATACGCAAGAAGGACGACTATGTGATTATTGCCGAGCCGTACAAGGGCTCGCCGGCCGATGAGAGTGGCCTGAAGGTGGGTGATAAGATTGTGGCTATCAATGGCGAAGATATGAAGGGTATGAAGGTCGATGAGATCAGTAAACGCCTTCGTGGAGAGCCGAATACGATAGTGAAAGTGACGGTCGAGAAGTTGCTCACGGGTGAGCGTGAGGAGTTGAAAATTCGTCGTCGTCGTATTTCGATTCCGAGCATTACATACGCAGGGTATGTGGCAGATGGTGTGGGATATATCCGTCACGCCGACTTTACCGATAAGTGCTACGACGATATGCGCGCAGCGATTCAGCATCTGCAAAGCAAGGGTGAGTTGAAGTCGCTTCTCCTCGACTACCGCAATAATGGCGGTGGCGTGTTGCAGTCGGCTATCGAGGTGTTGTCGCTCTTCGTGCCACGAGGTACGATGGTGGTCGAGACTCGCGGTAGAGCTAAGGAGCAGAGCCGAAAGTTTTATACCATGCATGAGCCGTTGTTGCCCGACACCCCTATAGCGGTCTTGATAAACGGCAATAGCGCATCGGCAGCCGAGATTGTTGCGGGTGCGATACAGGACTTGGATCGAGGAGTGTTGATAGGTCAGCGTAGCTTCGGTAAGGGCTTGGTGCAGAGTACCTCCCCATTGGGCTACAACTCCTATGCGAAGATTACCGTAGCGAAATATTATATCCCTTCAGGCCGATGCATTCAGGCGATGAACTACTCGAAGGAGGGGCGCGCCGAGCAGGTTGCCGACTCGCTTATCAAGGAGTTCAAGACGGCACGCGGTCGTAAGGTCTACGACGGCGGAGGTATTATGCCCGATAAGCGCATCACACCGCAGTATGTAAGTTCATTTGCTGTGACGCTCTACCTTATGGGTGTTATCGAGGATTATGGCGATGAGTATATCAAGCGCAACGGCTCGAAGGAGATAGATGTTAAAAATTTCTCCATTACCGATGAGGATTATGCTGATTTCGAGAAGCTGGTTATGGCGCGAGATATTCCATACAAGTCGGAGTCGCGTGCGGCACTCGAGAAGTTGCGTAAGTCGCTTGCCAAGGAGCGAAATACCTCGCTCGATGGTGCTCTCGAGATGATTGATAAGGGGTTGCGCGATGACAAGAAGAGCAATCTCGAGACTTTCCGCAAGGAGATAGTCGAACAGATAAATCAAAATATCGTTCTGCGCTACGCCTATGCCGCAGGTGTTATAGCCAACTCGTTGCGTGGCGACAGAGAGGTGCAGGAGGCGGTGACACTCCTATCCGATACGGCGGAGTATAAACGCATAATAACCGAGCAGAATACACAGAGAAAGTAGGCGCAAAGGTATGCTCTTGCGATTGAAAAATAAGGTTTTGGAGAATGGTCGAGTGGTCGTTTTGGTGCTCGCCACAATCTTCATTGCCGTATCGCTCCTGCTTACCAATCGTATGGCTGAGGCTCTGCACCACAAGGAGAAGCACGATGTTGAGTTGTGGGCTGCGGCTATGGAGCGCGTTAATCGCGATGCCATGGGCGACTATATCAACGATCCGTTGGTCGCAAGCATCATCAACAACCGCAATAATATTCCGTTTATCATCACCGACGAAAATCTGCGTGTCATATCCTATCACCTTATCCCTCACGATGTTATAGAGTCGCCTGAGCGTCTGCATCGTGTGCTCGATCGTATGGCGAAGGATAATACGCCGATTGTCGTGAAGTTTTGGTGGACCGATGCCCACAACCATATAATCTTCTATGGCCATTCGTTTACACTACATCTGCTCTACATCTTTCCATACATACAGATACTTATTATCGTAGTCTTTGTATTGGTGGTGTTTATGGCATTCCGCTCGATGAAGCAGAGTGAGCAGAGCCGTGTGTGGGTGGGACTTGCCAAGGAGACGGCGCACCAGCTTGGCACGCCGACATCATCTTTACTCGGCTGGATCGAGTATCTGCGCGAACAGCCTGTAGATCAGATGGCGGTAGATGAGATGCAGAAGGATTTGGCCCATCTGATGAAGATTGTGGATCGCTTCTCGAAGATTGGTTCCGAGACCCCTCTCACGGTTGAGTCGCTGAATGAGATAGTCGGCAATTCGGTGATGTATTTCCGTAAGCGCATACCGCGAAATGTGACACTCAACTATAATGGTCTGGCGATAGACACGGTCAAGGCGAAGGTGAATGTAGCACTCTTTGAGTGGGTTATCGAAAATCTTATGAAAAATGCGCTCGATGCCTTGCAGGGACACGGCGTTATAGATGTGGTGATAGGCTCCGACAACAAATATGTGTGGGTGGAGGTATCGGATACCGGCAAGGGTATTCCGAAGTCGAAATGGAAGCGTATCTTTGAGCCGGGATTTACCACTAAGACTCGCGGCTGGGGCCTCGGACTATCGCTCTCGCGTCGCATTGTCGAGGAGTATCATAAGGGTAAGATTGCTGTTGTCGAGTCGGAGATAGGCAAGGGAACAAAGTTTAGGGTAACACTCAGAAAAGCATAACGAAAAGATGGTCCTTGAGCAAAATGCTATATCGGCAGAGGAGTTGTTCGGCGTTGCAAGTCAGCTTGTTACGCAGAGCGATGGCGCGGCGTTGTCGGGTATCCTCTCGCTTGGTATGGGCTACCAGATCGTAACAGGTGTGGTGGCTCTGCTCTTTGTCTTTATTATGGTGAGCTACTATGAGCCGATGCTCTATCTTCTATTTGCCTCTCTTGGCAATAAGGGCAGTGGCTCGAATGCACGCGTCTTCTCTTCGGAGGTGAAGAATGTCGAGATATTTTTGGGCATTATAGGGGTGATTGTTCTCGCACTCCTGACTTTGAGACTCTCGATAATGTCGGGCTTGCGACCTCTCTTTCTGCCGTTGTCGATGGTGGGCACCTGGAAGATGGTGTTGGTCGTATCGGGAGCGTTGGTGGCACTTATCCTGGGCGAGCGAGTAGCGCTCCATATTGTGGGTGCCGTGTGCGATTGCGATAAGTTTTGTATGGAAATTTGGGAGTCGAAAGTGCAACATTTTTGTGCTACGATGGTGCTTGTCGCTCCAATGTCGATTTTGTCGCTTTTGGCCGAGGGCGGATTGGCCCGAATATCCCTTTATATCTCTGTTGCAGTAGGTTTGATATCGGCAATTTTGTTCATTAAAGACTCTTTTTTGCTCTTTCGGACACAAAGATTTTCTATTTTCCATTGGATTTTGTATCTTTGCACCCTGGAAATTTTCCCGCTTTCGTTGCTGCTTGCTCCGATAGCTCGAGGATAGTCCAAAATAGAGATACATTATGAATAATACTATAAATAAAATTCTTGTAGCACAGCCGGCTCCGACCATCATCGAGAAGTCGCCATTCTACGAACTCGCAAAGCGTCTCGGTGTCAGCATCGACTACAATCCACTCATCAAGGTTATCGGGGTTACTCCAAAGGAGTTCCGCAGTCAGCGTATCAATATCCTCGACCACACGGCCGTAATCTTCACCTCGCGTACCACAATCGACAGCTTCTTCCATATCTGTGAAGATGCTCGTGTTACGGTGCCTGAGACAATGAAGTATATCTGCTCGACAGAGAGCATCGCACTCTATTTGCAGAAGTATATAGTCTATCGCAAGCGTAAGATTTCGTTTGCCGACGGCTCGTTCCAGGGCCTTATCGAGCTTGTGGTTAAGCACAAGGAGGAGAAGATGTTGCTCTCGCTCAGCGAGCCTCATAAACCTGAAATTCCGGAGGCTCTCACACGCCTTAACATCAACTATACGCCTATTATCCTGGCCCGCACGGTTGCTACCGATATCTCGGCCGAGAGCTTGAAGGAGTATGACTTGGTGTTGCTCTACTCGCCTTGGGATGTGAAGAGCATCTGCGAGAAGATGGCTGTAGAGGAGATGCCTGCTATTGCAACCTTTGGTGAAGGTACCCTCAAACTCGCAGTCGAGAAGGGTATCCATGTTAAGGCTAATGCTCCTACGCCTATTGCACCTTCGTTGGCCAAGGCTGTGGATATTTATATCCAGAATGTCCGCAAGGGTGCCGTTGTTGATGATGTGGCTTTCGTGAGCGATGAGCGTAAGGAGGAGTTCCTGCGCTCGCAGCAGAGCCGCCTTCAGAAGAGGGGTCGCAGCAAGAAAAGTTAGTTTCGCACACTTCAATATACCGACCGCACTATGACGGATATGAAGCTGCCTAAATCGGAGAAGTTGCACTCGTTTGGGGTAATTCGTCGCCTCTTTGCCGAGGGCCGAGGGGGCTTTGTCTATCCGTTGCGCTATATGGTATATGCCGAGTCGGCAGATGAGATGAGTGCCGAAATCCTCTTCTCCACACCAAAGAAATTTCTGAAACGCGCCAATAAGCGCAATAAGATACGCCGCCGTATGCGCGAGGCGTATCGTCTGAATAAGAGTCTGCTCGCTAACGGTGAGCCACGACTCTTGCAGGTCGCATTGATCTACTCCTCGAAGGAGATGCTCGATTATAAGACTATCGAAAATGCCACAAAACGAATTCTGGAAAACCTTTGCAAGTAGTTGCAAGCGTGTTGTGGCGATGCCGTTTATCGGCTTGATACGATTCTATCAGAAGTGTATATCGCCATTGACACCCCCTGCGTGTCGTTATACCCCCACCTGCTCACAGTATGCCATCGAGGCGATACGAAAGTATGGAGTGGTGAAGGGGTGCTGGCTTGCCGTGAAACGCATTGCCCGATGCCACCCTTGGGGCGGCTCGGGATATGATCCCGTACCATAGCGGAAAGCGGAAAACGATTTGATTAGAGAGTGGCGAAATTAGAGAGATTAGGGAAATTAAGGAGTCTGCTACACCGCCACCGACTGACCGGGTCCTATCCCGGGCAAACGAAAAAAGGAGTTTTCTTTGCGAAAACTCCTTTTGAAGTGCCCAGGATAGGACTCGAACCTACACGCCTCACAGCACCAGATCCTAAGTCTGGCGTGGCTACCAATTACACCACCTGGGCATTGATGCGTCGCAAAGGTATTGAAATTTTTATAAAAAATTATATTTTTCAGGAAATTTTAGGAAAAATTTAGTAATTTTGAATTCTAATAGAGTGTGTATGTCGAAGATAGTCGATCTTATACTTTCGCCGAAGCAGGCCTCTGATGCTAAGTTCTACACTCCTATCGTAGCGCGCGAGTTGCGTGTAAAGGAGAGTGATATAGCACTGTTGCGTATTATCAAGCGCTCGGTGGATGCAAGGCGTGGGGCCTTGAAGGTCAACATATCATTTGAGGCCTACATAGACAACGAAGAGCTGCCTGCACCACTCCATTTCGACTATCCCGTGGTGGTGGGAAAACCAGAGGTTATAGTTATAGGAGCGGGTCCGGCAGGACTCTTTGCTGCTTTGCGACTTATTGAGTTAGGTTATCGCCCTATCATCTTCGAGCGTGGCAAGGAGGTGGTTGAGCGAGGTAAGGATATCGCCAAGATACAGCGCAATCAGGGTGTTAATCCCGATTCGAACTACGCCTTCGGAGAGGGTGGAGCGGGTACATTCTCGGATGGTAAGCTCTTCACTCGTTCGAAGAAACGAGGTGACTACAATCGAGCATTGCAGCGACTTGTGTATCACGGAGCATCGCCCGAGATACTCTATGAGGCACACCCTCATATAGGCTCTGATAGACTTCCGCGCATTATTGCCGATATGCGAAATGCTATCCGCGAGGCGGGTGGTGAGGTCCATTTCGAGCGCAGAGTCGAGGAGTTGATAATTCGTAACGGAAATGTCGAAGGTGTCGTTGCCGGAGGAGATAGAATTGAGGCTAGAGCTGTACTCGTAGCTACGGGACACTCGGCCCGTGATGTCTACTATATGCTGAATGAGAGCAAGGTGCGCCTTGAGGCTAAGCCGTATGCTATGGGTGTGCGTATCGAGCACCCGCAGCAGTTGATAAACGAGATACAGTATCACCGCTCTCCAGAGATGGAGTATCTCCCTGCAGCATCATACTCGTTGGTTGCGCAGGTGGGAGGTCGCGGTGTCTATTCGTTCTGTATGTGTCCGGGAGGGTTTATCGTGCCGGCAATGACCGATGCGGGGGAGTCGGTGGTGAATGGTATGTCG
Organism: Alistipes sp.; assembly: GCA_017560455.1. Taxonomy (GTDB): domain Bacteria; phylum Bacteroidota; class Bacteroidia; order Bacteroidales; family Rikenellaceae; genus Alistipes. The sequence continues at coordinate 21,785 of JAFZEY010000046.1, forward strand.
CCATCGCATCGTAACTCGCCTTATGCAAATTCGGGTTTCGTCACCGAGATTAGAGAGAGCGACTTCGCTCATCTCACCGAGAAGTATGGTGCATTGGCGGGATTGGTCTTCCAGCAGCAGCTGGAGCAGGCGGCGCGCAAAGAGGCTCCCGAGAACCAGACAGCTCCAGCACAGCGCGTAGCTGACTTTGTTGCGGGATGCTGTTCGACAAGTCTGCCAAAGAGTTCCTATGTACCGGGTGTGGTGCCATCGAGATTGGATGAGTGGATGCCACAATTTATGTCGATGCGTCTGCGTGAGGCTATATCTATATTTGATAAGCGTATGCGCGGATATAAGAGCAACGAGGCGTTGGTTGTGGGTGTTGAGTCGCGAACATCAACCCCTGTGCGTATTCCGCGCGACAGAGATACACTGCAACACCCCGAAGTTGCGGGCTTGTATCCCGTAGGCGAGGGTGCAGGCTTTGCGGGGGGCATTATCTCGGCCGCAATCGATGGTGAGAGAGTCGCCGAGATGATTGCAAGCGTAGGATTGAACTGATTATAATTGATTAACTAAACTATAAATTAACATCAAAACTTTTAGTATGAAAAAGATCTTTCTGATTATCGGTATGATCGCCATCTCGTTTTCGGTGATGGCTCAGCCTAAGTTTGTGGATGTGGTTGCTACCCACAGCTTAGAGACTTTCTTTCCAAAGACTCTCCAGCTAAATGGAGGTACAGTGGCTCTTGAAGGTCGTTTTAATAGTGCAATCCCGACTCCAAAGCAGGCCCTTGGCTTCGAGGTAGGCTCGCGTTATTGCGAGTGGGGCGATGTGGTTAGCTATGCTGAGACATTGGCGCGAGTTTCTGACCGCGTTAAGTTGGTAAATCTCGGTTATACTCACGAGAGTCGCCGCTTTGTGCAGTTGATAATCTCTTCGCCAAAGAACATCGCAAACATCGATAACATCAAGGCTGAGCACTTGAAGTTGATTGATCCTACCCAGTCGGCATCGCTCGATACCAAGAAGATGCCTGTTATTACAAACTTCACCTGCTCGATTCATGGCGGTGAGGCTTCGGGTGTGAATGCTGCTGTTGCAATGGCATACTTCTTTGCTGCTTCGGAGGATGCTGCTGTGTTGGATATCCTCGACAATATGGTTATCCTCTTGGTTCCGGGTTCAAACCCTGACGGTATCAACCGTTTTGCAAATTGGTGTAACTCTCGTTCGGGTTATTTGAAGGGCGGAAATATTGCCTCTGAGGAGTACAAGCACCCTTGGCCAGGTGCTCGTTCAAACCACTATTGGGCTGATGAGAACCGCGACCTCTTGATGTGTCAGCACCCTGAGGGTCGTGTTGCAGTAAGCCAGTACCTCGATTGGATGCCTAATATGGTTGTCGATCTCCACGAGAAGGGTAGCAAGAGAAATACCTTCTTCCACAGCCCGGGTCCGCAGGATCGTCTTCACCCTTATGTATTTTCAGATAACCAGGATTACACTGCTCAGATTGGCCAGTATGTAGAGAATATCCTCAAGCCAATCGGTGCTAATCCATACCACGGCAGGGGTTATGACGACTTCTATCTCGGTAAGGGTGCCGCTTATGGAGATGTTCAGGGTTCGGTATGTTTGCTCTATGAGCAGCCTAATACTCGTACCTTCAAGGTTGAGAGTGAGAATCAGATGATAACTATCGTGAATGGTATCCGTAATCAGTCTTTCGCTTGTATCGCAGCGATTGGTGCAGCTTGCGACCTCCGCGAATCGTTGCTCAACTACCAGCGCGATTTCTATGTTAAGTCGGCTGCTGCAGCCAAGGACGAGGCTGTTAAGGGATATGTATTCCAGGCTCCAAGCGACCGTGCTCGTACCTATCGCTTGCTCGAGAACCTCCTCGTACACGGCATTAAGGTTCACAAGCTCGCAAAGGATGTTCAGCTTGGCAAGCAGACCTTCAATGCGGGTGAGGCTTATGTAATTCCACTCGAGGATCAGACCTATTTCTATAAGACTAAGGCTATTTGGGAGAAGCTCGATGATAGCGCATACAAGAGTAAAATATTCTACGATATTACGGCTTGGACATTCCCATTGGCATACAATGTTGCTCACGCCGATTTGAACTCTGTTGATGGTTTGCTCGGCGAGCGTGCAGAGTTGCAGTTCCCTGAGGGCGAGGTTGTAGGTGGAAAGAGCAATACAGCTTATGTGGTAGAGGCTACAGGTCTCTACTCGGTTAATGTTCTCAGAGCTTTGTTGTTGGAGGGCGTAACAGTTAATATCGCTAAGAAGGCGTTTAAGGTTGGCGCTTTGAAGATGGGCCAGGGTAGCGCAGTTGTTGAGGTTGCAGGTCAGATGGTAGATGCAGACAAGATCTATACAATCCTCGCAGATGCTGCTAAGATGAATGGTGTGAATGTATATGCCGTAAATGAGACTTTGAATAGCAAGAAGCTCGAGTTAGCTCCTATACAGATGCCGAGAATCGCAATCTTGGTAAAATCGGGTAGCTCAGCTACATTGGGTGAGATTTGGTACAAACTCGATACTCAGTATGGCATTGCTCCTACATTGTTGGATATCGACCAGGTTGAGCACAAGAACTTGAAAAAGTACAATGTCATCATCGCAACTACTTCACCTCGCAAGAGCAGCAAGGGTGGCGAGAAGCTTCGCAAGTGGGTTGAGACAGGTGGTACTCTCATTACGCTCCAGAGTGGCTACAAGGCTTCGAACAACGCAGGCTTGACAGAACTTAAGACTATTCCTGAGGCAGAGAAGGGTAAGATTAA
>JAFZEY010000047.1 GCA_017560455.1 Alistipes sp.
AGAAGCTCGCAAAGAAGAATGGCTGGGAGTTCAACTGGGAGAAGGTTGAGGTTAAGGGCCAGGGCCACGGTACAATGGGTATGGTTTACGGTAAGTACACAGAGGTTGATGGTAAGAAGAAGTATAGCATCGACGACTATACAAAGACCTCAGCTTACTACTTGCTCTTCGAGAAGGATAAGGATGCTAACGCCAAGTCTAAGAAGAAGTAGTATTTGATGATGTTGTATGGCTCAGTATTGCTCTTGAAAGCGATGCTGAGCCTATACATCTTATACAAGTGCAATTTTTATAACAACCTATTACTGTGAAATTGTTTAATAAAATTATCGTTTGCCTGGTTGCTGTTGTAGTGTCGGCAACTCCGCTTTTTGCTGCAAATCAGGACTCTCAAGAGTTGTATCATCGCGGTTTGGGCTCGTTTATCTACACCGAGTATGAGCCACTCAGCGAGTTGCCTATCGATGTTCACTACTACATCCCTACAAAGGGCGACATCAAGGGTATGCGTGTGCTTTTTGCTATGCACGGCGCTGGTAGAAAGCCTGCCAATGCAGCTAAGGCTTGGCGTAAATTTGCCGAGAGAGACGGCTTTGTTGTAATTGCTCCGGGATTTAGCGAGGAGTATTATAAGAGCTGGCAATATCAGCGTGGAGGTGTTGTTTATAAGGGAGAGCTCCAGCCACGCGAGAAGTGGACATACAACACCATCGAGGCTATCTTCGACCATTTTAAGAAGCACACGGGCTCTGTGGCTGAGGTCTACGATATGTATGGTCACTCGGCAGGTGGTCAGTTTACACACCGCTTTGCTTTGGCGATGCCTGATGCTCGTTTGAATATTGCTGTAGCAGCAAACCCTGGTACTTGGACATTCCCTCTCATCAACGGCCTTATGGGTGATAATGGCGAGGTCTATTCGTTTCCATTCTCTGTGAAGGGTACTCCTATGGCAAACGAGGAGTCGATAAAGAAGTTCTTTGCTCGCAAACTCTATCTCCAGGCAGGTACAGAGGATGTTGCAACATCGGGCAAGTGGGTTCCGACAAACGAGGCATCGTTGGTGCAGGGTCAGACTCGTTTCGAGCGCGCTCGCAATATGTATGAGGTGTCGAAGAAACTTGCCAAGAAGAAGGGCTGGGAGTTCAATTGGGAGAAGGTTGAGGTTAAGGGTGTAGGCCACAACTCGTCTGGTATGATCTACGGAACTTTCACCGAGGTTGACGGCAAGAAGAAGTACGATATCAACAATATCACCGAGACTTCGGCTTACTACTTGATTTTCCAGAAGAATAAGTAGTATTTCGATTTCGCGATTTACGGATAAAAAGCTCGGCCGACAAAGTGTGTCGGTCGGGCTTTTTATCTCTATTTTGTTTTTCGAGAAAAATTTACTACCTTTACGACACTATTTTGCGGGGATGCGCGACGAGGGTACCCTTGTTGTATCCATATCGCGAGGATGTCGGTAAAGAAAGGATAATGTAAATCTCGGCAACAGATACTTTACGCCAAAGAGGATAAGATAAAACACAACATATATGGCATACACTAAGATAGAGCATTTCGAGCGTGGCGAGTATCGTGATACCCACCACGACAGCGCACTAACGGTTACTGACGGAGTAGCCGATCAGCCAATTGTAAACCCCTACTTCGTAAAGAAGCGTCGTCGTCGCCTTACGACTGACGAGTATGTGGCGGGTATCTTGGAGGGAAATATCACCATCCTCTCGCAGGCGATAACCCTTATCGAGAGCAATAACCCCGATAACTATGCCCAGGCACAGGAGATTATCGAGCGCTGTTTGCCTTATGCGGGTAAGTCGGTGCGTATTGGTATTACGGGTGTTCCCGGAGCGGGAAAATCGACCTGGATTGAGGCTGTGGGTAATATGGTAACATCGTTGCACCACAAGTTGGCGGTCTTGGCTATCGACCCCTCATCGGAGCGTAGCGGAGGCTCTATCCTTGGCGACAAAACCCGTATGGAGACCATCTGCAACAACCCTGATGTATTCGTTCGCCCTTCGCCATCGGCAGGCTCGCTTGGTGGTGTAGCGCGTAAGACTCGCGAGACGGTAGTTCTTTGCGAGGCGGCAGGCTTCGATGTTATCTTTATCGAGACCGTTGGTGTCGGTCAGTCCGAGACGGCGGTACATTCAATGGTTGATATGTTCCTCCTCTTGCAGATTTCGGGTGCTGGCGACGAGTTGCAGGGCATCAAGCGCGGTATTATGGAGATGGCCGATTTGATGGTCATTACAAAGGCCGATGGAGAGAATAAGTTGAAGGCCGAATTGGCGCGCCGACAGTTCCAAAATGCACTTATGCTCTTCCCGACTCCCGAGAGCGATTGGAGAGCGAAGGTGTATACCTGCTCATCGCTTGAAGGTGTTGGTTTAGAGGAGATTTGGAAGGGTGTTGAGGAGTATTTGGAGCACACCAAACGCAATGGCTACTTCGAGCACCACCGCAACGAGCAGAATAAGTATTGGATGTACGAGAGTATCAACGAGGCGTTGAAGAGTCACTTCTATCTCAACCCCGAGATCGAGGAGCGTATCACCGATGTCGAGGAGAGGGTTTTGAGTGCCAAGTTGAGCTCGTTTATCGCAGCGAAAGAGTTGTTGGATATCTATTTCAAGAAGTAGGCTATGAAGATAGTTGTATTGACGGGTGCGGGTATTTCGGCCGATTCAGGTATTCCGACCTATCGCAGCAGTGACGGCCTGTGGGCAAACCATAAGATCGAGGAGGTGTGTATTCCCGAAGCGTTGGAGCGCGATAGAGCGAAGGTTATAAACTTCTACAATATGCGTCGCCGCGAGATGGCGGGCAAGCAGCCAAATGCGGGCCATAAGGCGTTGGCAGAGTTGGCGCAATACTTTGATGTAGAGATTATTACACAGAATATTGACAATCTGCACGAACTTGCGGGCTCGACCAAAATCACCCACTTGCACGGCGAATTGACCAAGCTCCGCAATGATGATAGCAGCCAGATTATAGAGATTGGTTTGCGCGACCAGGAACTCGATGAAACGGCTCCCGACGGCTCGTTATTACGCCCTCATATCGTCTTTTTTGGCGAGGCTGTGCCTATGTTCGATAAGGCGCGAGATATCGTCAAGGAGGCCGATTTGCTGATTGTTGTGGGCACTTCGTTGGCGGTCTATCCCGCAGCGTCGTTGGTCGGCTGGGTGAAGAATAACGATGTGCCAATCTATGTTGTAGATCCTTCTGTTCCGAAGATTCCGTTCCTTCGCAATAAGATTTATCACAAGAAGGAGCGAGCAGCCATCGGTTTGCCTAAGTTGGTCGAGCAACTCAAAGAGTTTAAGGATATTAAGTTCTAAATTTCAATTTGACTTATATGTCATTGCCGAGCCGGATTTTTACTCCGCTCGGCAATTTTTTTGGCACTCTTTTTGTCTTGTATCAGGGCAAAGGGAGTGGTGGGAAAAGGTAATTATTCTTTATCTTTGATATGTTTACACATCTTTCTGTTATTTTCTGTTTGCACACGCCCCACCCTCCTTTTTTTTACTGAAAACTGAAAACTGAAAACGGAAAACGAATCTGACGACAAGCTGAGGGCAGAAAATTGAGGTATGAAAACTAAAAGTTTTCCGCTTTCCGCTTTCCGCTTTCCGTTAATTTTCTTACCTTTGTGCGATATTGTCTATTTATGTCAGATTTTAAGAAGATAAATATACGCAATAAGCGTGCGACTTTTGACTACGAGATACTCGAGGAGTATATCGCAGGTGTTGTTTTGGTGGGTACCGAGATTAAGTCTATCCGTATGGGTAAGGCCTCGATGGTGGACTGCTACTGCTACTTCGAGAAGAACGAACTTTGGATTCGTGGCGTAAATATCTCGGAGTATGCGTGGGGCACATGCAACAACCACATCCCCAAGCGCGACCGCAAGCTTCTTCTCAATCGTAAGGAGTTGAACAAACTTTCACGCGCGCTCCAGGATAAGGGATTGACCATTGTCGGCCTTCGACTCTTCCTCAACGATAAGGGACTTGCAAAGATTGCCATCGGTCTTGCACGAGGTCGTAAGTCATACGATAAGCGTGAGTACCTCAAGGCAAACGACGCAAAGCGAGAAATGGATAAAGCGATGAAAACCTACAAGTAAAAATTGTGCTGAGTATGAAAATGTCAATTAAAGTGAGTGCAAAACCTGACAAATGCCCCAAGTGTGGTGGTAAAGTTGTAGAGATATTGTATGGAGAACCAACATACGAAGCTTTTGAGGCGAGCGAAAGGGGCGAAATAGTGCTTGGCGGTTGTTGTATATCTATTGATGGAGAGGGTAATTTGCAGAGCCCTGATTGGCAGTGCATAAAGTGTGAAACTCAATTTAAGCAGGAATAAAAATAGACAAAAGCTAATGGCTAATAGCTAAGAAATAAAATGGCTTTAATTTTAGCAATAGAGACAGGAACAGACATTTGTTCGGTTGCGCTGGTGCGCGATGGCGAACTTATGGCTTTGCGTGAGAGCGACGAGGAGCGCAACCATGCCAAGAAGATTGGCGTATTTGTAGACGAGTTGCTCCGAGAGTGCGGAGTAGCAGCCGACGAGTTGGATGCGGTGGCGGTAAGCAAGGGCCCGGGCTCATATACGGGCTTGCGTATCGGTGTATCCTTTGCAAAGGGCTTGTGCTACGGACAGAATATACCGCTTGTGGCGGTAGGCTCACTCGACTCGCTCACCGAGGTGGCACGCGAGGACTACGAGGCAGGTATTCTCGACATCGAGAATTGGAACGAGGCAACGCTCTGCCCGATGATTGATGCTCGCCGTATGGAGGTCTACACGCAGCTCTTCAATGCCGAGGGTGTGGCGCAGAACGATGTCGAGGCGAAGATTATCGACAACGAGAGCTTTACGGAGGAGCGCAAAAAACCATTCGTGATTTTCGGCAGTGGTGCAGCAAAGTGTGCCGAGGTGTTGCAGGGCGCAACTTTGATTGAGGTTGTTCCGTCAGCACGCGGTATGGCTCGCCTGGCTGAGCAGGCATTCAATGACGGTAAAACCGAAGATGTAGCCTACTTCGAGCCGTTCTATCTCAAAGACTTCGTGGTTGGCACAGCCAAGAAGTCGTTGTTGGAGAGAGTAACGGAAAGTAAAAAACACAATTAGCGCAGCAAAATGGCAATCGCTCGTTTTACTCGCTGAATGACAAAGCGCCTATCATAAAGCAGTCCAAAGGGCTGCGCTGCCATTAAATGCCATTAAGGGCCTTGTGCCCGAATGTCATTCAATGCCATTAAATTGGCGCAACAATATAAACAAGCCGATGGCTAATGGCCAATAGCTAAAAGCGAATAAAAAGGAAACACAACAAACAAAATAAAACCAAAAAATTATGGCAGAATTTATCTATCAGGAGCCGCTCCCAATCGAGCGTGACAACACCGAGTATCGTCTTTTGACGAAGGACTATGTGAAGGTCGTAGAGTGCGATGGTCGCAAGATCCTCAAGGTCGATCCAAAGGGTATTGAACTCCTCGCAAAGGAGGCGTATGCCGATGTATCGTTCTATCTTCGCGCTTCGCATTTGCAGAAGTTACGCAACATCTTGGAGGATGCTGAGGCTACCGACAACGACAAGTTCGTAGCTTACACAATGTTGCTCAATTCGTGCGTAGCGGCCGAGGGCGAGTTGCCAACTTGCCAGGATACAGGTACGGCTATCTGCGTAGCCCACAAGGGTGAGGATGTATGGACCGGAGCAAACGACGCGGAGTACATCTCGCGTGGTGCATACGAGACCTATAAGGAGCGTAACCTCCGCTACTCGCAGGTGGTGCCTATCACAATGACAGATGAGCACAATAGCGGTACCAATCTCCCTGCCCAGATCGATATCTATGCGGGACACCCCGGTATGGAGTACGAGTTCCTCTTTATTACAAAGGGTGGAGGCTCGGCAAATAAGACCTTCCTCTATCAGCAGACCAAGGCGTTGTTGAACGAGGAGTCGCTCGTTAAGTTCTTCAAGGAGCATATCAAGGATCTCGGTACTTCGGCTTGTCCGCCTTACCACCTTGCAGTGTGTATCGGTGGTACATCGGCCGAGATGTGTCTTGCAACCGTGAAGAAGGCCTCGGCCGGCTATCTCGACGAGCTCCCTACATCGGGCAATGAGGGTGGTCGCTGCTTCCGCGATTTGGAGTGGGAGGAGCGCATCCAGAACATTTGCCAGGAGATGGGTATCGGCGCACAGTTCGGAGGTAAGTACCTCGTACACGATGTTCGCGTAATTCGTGCACCTCGTCACGCCGCATCGTGTCCTGTTGCTATCGGCGTAAGCTGCTCGGCGGACCGCAATATCAAAGCAAAGATTACCCCTGAGGGTATCTTCGTGGAGCAGTTGGAGAAGAATCCTGCACGCTTCCTTCCTGCCCAGGCTCCATTAATGTCGCCTGCTGTAGATATCGACCTCGATGAGGGAATGGATAAGGTGCGCGAGATTCTCTCTAAGTATCCAATCAAAACTCGTCTTAACCTCAAGGGTACCCTTATCGTAGCTCGCGATATCGCTCACGCACGCATCAAGCAGATGCTCGACAATGGCGAGCCAATGCCTGAGTACTTCAAGAATCACCCTGTCTACTATGCAGGTCCTGCAAAGACTCCTACAGGCTACGCTTCGGGCTCATTTGGTCCTACCACTGCAGGCCGTATGGACTCGTATGTAGACCTCTTCCAGAAGGCTGGTGGCTCTATGGTTATGGTTGCAAAGGGAAACCGTTCAAAGGCTGTTACCGATGCTTGCCAGGCAAATGGTGGCTTCTACCTCGGCTCTATCGGTGGTCCTGCTGCAATTCTCGCTAAAAACTCTATCAAGAGTGTCGAGGTTGTAGACTTCCCTGAGCTTGGTATGGAGGCTGTTCGCAAGATTTATGTCGAAGATTTCCCTGCCTTCATCATTGTAGATGATAAGGGCAACGATTTCTTCGCCGAGTTCGCACACTAAAATTGTTCTGAGCGGTGAATTTTGCACCTTACTTCGGATGCTGAGTTGCTCACATACATTTTAGTATGCTGCGCACTCAGCACCTTGTAACGCACAAAATTCCCTCGCTCATAAGCAATTTTAGGGTTGTGGTAGTTGAGCCTAACCATTGACGATTTTGAACGAGGGGGTGCTTTTTTTGTACAAAATTCCCTCGCTCATAAGCAATTTTAGGGTTGTGGTGGTTGAGCCTAACCATTGACGATTTTGAATAATAAGGAGGCGAGGAAAAAGTTTTCCGTTTTCCGCTTTTCGTTTTCCGTTTACGAAGTAGAGGGCTGATTACCCTCTACTTTGGCAAAATAAAATTGAAATTTTTGCGTTTGTTTTTGTAGAGTGATGAAAACAACTTTCAAAAGATTTTTGGCTACTTTCGTAGCTCTATTCCTACTCTTCTCGGCACGCGCTGCCGAGGAGGTGTCATTCTCGGTGAATGCTCCGATGATTGCCTCTGTGGGAGAACCGTTTCGTATCGAGTTTGAGCTGAATGCCAAGCCCGACAGCGACTCGTTCGTGCCTCCTACATTCGATAACTTTGATGTTGTGGCAGGACCCTCGGTATCTCAGGGTTCATCTATTCAGATTGTCAATGGCGAGATGACCAAGAGCATCTCCTATGCCATAACCTATGTGCTTCTACCGCAGAAGGCTGGTACCTTCGCTATTGCTCCCGCTACGATTGCGGTAAAGAAGAAAAACTACACCACCGAGCGTACGATGGTGGAGGTGCGAGATGGAGCACGCGGAGGTGACTCTGCATCACAGGGTGGCCGACAAGGCGAGTCGGCGGAGAGCAAAGCCAATCGCACAATAAACAAGGACGACCTCTTGTTGCGACTCGAACTCTCGAAGAGATCGGTATATAAGGGAGAGCCCGTTCGCGCTATTCTTAAACTCTATACCCGAGTGCCTATTGCGGGCTCCGAGTCCTCAAAGATGCCGGCCTTTAACGGCTTTTGGAGCCAGCAGCTCGATATTGAGCAGGGCCCATTCCGCGAGACTCTCAATAATAAAGTCTACGATGTCTACAACATTGCCGAGTATCTGCTCTATCCGCAGCAGGGTGGCGAGTTGGTTATCGAGCCTGCCGAGTTGACCGTTGTGGCGCAGGTTGTTGTGAAGTCCAATCGTGGCTTCGATCCATTCTTTGGTGGAGGTCACGAGGTCTATAATGTGCGCCGTGCACTCAAAACACCGAGTGTGAAGGTGCAAGTCAAGGAGTTCCCTGCGGGTGCTCCGGCATCGTTTGCGGGAGCAGTAGGTCGTTACACCATGTCGCATTCACTCTCGGCATCGCATGTGGAGGCCAATTCGGCTGCAACATTGCAGATAAAGATCTCGGGTACGGGAAATCTCAACTTTATCTCGGCTCCAAAGATCGAGCTGCCTACCTCTTTCGAGTTGTACGATGTCAAGAGCGAGGAGAAGATAGAAAATAACCCTTCGGGTAGTGTGGGCTATCGCCGTTTCGACTATCCGTTTATCGTGCGTGCCGAGGGTACCTATCAGATTTCGCCTGTCGAATTCACCTATTTCGACCTCGACAAAGGGGCATATGTAACTCTCTCGACCCCCGAGATTGGTATCGATGTGATGCCTGATAAGAGTGCTGCTACACAGCAGCAGGTTGTCGCTTCGGGCATTAAGCGCGAGGATGTGCGCCTCTTGGGTGAGGATATCCGTTTTATAAAGCTCGGTGCACCGGCACTTCGCACGGTGGTTACGCCGTTTATCCTTTCGCCACTCTATTGGTTGGTGGTTGTGGCTATGGTATTGGCCTCGGTAGTATTCTACTTCGTGGCTCGCAAGCAGATTAGAGATAGACGCAATGAGGTGCTTGTTAAGGGTAAGCGAGCAAATAAGGTGGCGATCAAACGCTTCCGTATTGCCGAGAAATATATGCGCGAGGGTGATCGCCGTGCCTTCTACGAAGAGATGCTTCGCGCCTTGTGGGGCTACCTTGGCGATAGATTTAATATTCCTGTTGCCGACCTCACACGCGAGGTTGTGCGTGCGGAGTTGAGTCGTCGTGGTGCAGCAAGCGAGGCGGAGAGTATCATTGCGGTAATTGCGCGTTGCGAGGAGGCTCAATATTCGCCTCAGGCATCGGCCGAGATGAACAATATTTACGAGGAGGGTGTCGATGCACTCTCGAAGATTGAGTCGGCAATTAAAAAGTGATTCGAGATGAAGAAGATTTTAATATATACCATTTTGCTTGTTGTGTCGTTCTCGGCGCACGCCTCTACAAGTCGTTGGGAGGCGGGAAACAGAGCCTATATAGATGGCAACTACGAGAAGGCTATCGAGGAGTATAGCGTAATAATCGATGGTGGAGAGTACTCGATGAAACTCTACTACAATCTGGCCAATGCCTACTTCAAGCAGGGTGAGATGGGTAAGGCGATACTCTACTACAATAAGGCATTGCGCATAGCTCCTTCGCAGGATGATATACGCCACAACCTTGCATTGGCCGAGGCACAGACAAAGGATAGGATTACGGTTATTCCCGAGTTCTTCCTCAATCGTTGGCTGCGTACCGTGCGTAATGCGATGAGCTGTACAGCTTGGAGTGTGTTGTCGCTTCTCTCGCTTGCCTTGATTTTGGTATTTGCCTTGCTGTTCCTGCTCGCTTCGCGCATCAGATGGCGCAAGGTGGGATTCTATTGCGCTGTGTGTGCCGCAGTGCTCTTTATTGTGACAACCGCATTTGCTCTCTCTTCGCGCAAGGATATGCTCTCGCACAACGAGGCGATAGTGCTCTCGTCGGCCATTTCGGTAAAGAGTTCGCCCGATCGTTCGGCCACCGATCTCTTTGTTCTGCACGAGGGAACAAAGGTGCGCATCCTATCGGAGATGGACGAGTGGAACGAGGTTGTTATTGCCGATGGCAAGAAGGGTTGGGTTGAGGCTAAAAATATAGAGGAGATTTAGACGATGTCGAAACTATTGGATAATGTCGTTGGCGAGCTTTCGCGCCTGCCGGGTATAGGCCGCAGAACAGCCTTGCGCCTGGCGATGCATATCTTGCGTATGGAGGAGCAGGATGTAGTGTCGATGGGCGAGAGTCTTATCGACTTCCGCACAAAGATTTGCCGTTGCGCCAAGTGTAATAACCTTTCCGATACCGAGATTTGTGATGTCTGTGCCGATGCTTCGCGCGACAGGAGTACCGTCTGCGTGGTGGAGCAGGTGTCGGATCTGCTCTCTATCGAGAAGACGCACCAATATCGTGGCGTATATAGTGTGCTGGGTGGTGTCATATCGCCTATGCAGGGCATAGCACCTTCGGATTTGCGCATCGATCTGCTGCTCGACCGTATCGCTATGGGTGAGGTCAAGGAGGTCATCATTGCTATTTCGGCCTCTGTCGAGGGTGAGACTACGATGTTCTACCTGATGAACAGCCTTAAGCGATTTCCGCATCTTAAAATTACCACCATTGCTCGCGGTATTGGCTTTGGTGATGAACTCGAATATGTAGATGAACTTACCATAACCCAGGCGATGATGAATCGCCGCGAGGTATCC
>JAFZEY010000048.1 GCA_017560455.1 Alistipes sp.
CCTCGCCTCTGCATTTGAGTGGGAAGAGATGGATTCGAACCACCGAAGGTAAAAACCAGCAGATTTACAGTCTGCCCCATTTGGCCACTCTGGTATCTTCCCGATTTTGATTGGTGCCTTGAAAGGTGAGAGCCGATGGAGGGATTCGAACCCCCGACCAGCTGATTACAAATCAGCTGCTCTGGCCAACTGAGCTACATCGGCATATCGCATCCAATCGAGGTGCAAAGTAAGCGAAAAAAATTTAAACCACCAAATTTTTCGACAATTTTTTTCTCATTTTTTCAAAGAGCCTGACTTTACCGCCCCTTTCATCTCTGCTCTGACACCCATAGCAAGTATCGCAAACCGTTTAGAGCCATAAAATCGGTGCAAAGATAGAATAATTTTATGAAGAATAAAACACTTCGAGTAAAAAAACTGCAAAAAGTTTTAATTTTTTGTTCTATACCCGCTTTTAAGCACTATTTAGAAGAGGTGAGCAGAGAAAAAGAGGTCGCGCCCACCTCTTTCGGACACCACCTAATTTTTTTGCCCCGTCACCTATCACTTTACTCTAAATTCCGCATCTGCCATCTGCGGGATAGGCATCGAACGATAGTATCCGGCATCAAACTTGTCGCGCACTGCCTTGAAGGCATCGATCGTACGCTCCACATCCTCCATCGTGTGAGCCGCCGTAGGTATTAGGCGCAGGATTATCTCACCCTTCGGAATTACGGGATAGATAACTATCGAACAGAATATACCATAGTTCTCGCGCAAATCGACAATAAGATTCGTGCCCTCCTCGTTTCCGCCATGCATATAGACCGGTGTTACGGGCGATTGGGTAACGCCTATATCGAAACCACTCTCTCGCAGCCCCGACTGCAAGGCGCGCGTTATTATCCACAATCGCTCCTGGTACTCCGGATGGGAACGGATAAGATCGAGTCGCTTTAAAGCTCCGACAACCATAGGCAGTGGCAACGACTTGGCATATAGTTGCGAGCGCATATTATACCTAAGCAGATTGATAAGCCAGCGTGGTCCCGCGACAAATGCTCCAAAGCCCGCCATCGACTTGGCAAAGGTATTGAATAGAACATCCACCCCATCGATAACGCCAAAGTGTGATGCGGTACCGCGACCACCCTCACCCATAGTGCCAAAGCCGTGTGCATCATCAACAAGCAGACGAAATGCAAAATCTCTTCTCAATCGCACTATGACATCCAAAAAGCCGAGATCGCCCTTCATGCCGAAGATACCCTCGGTAATAACGAGGACTCCGCCACCCTGCTCTTCGGCGAGTTCCGTAGCGTGTAGCAGTTGCTTACGCAACGACTCCTCGTCGTTATGGCCATAGACAAATCTCTTTCCTCTGTGCATACGCAAGCCATCAATGATGCAGGCGTGCGACTCGGCATCGTAGACCACCACATCGCGCGGAGTGAGCAGGCAGTCGATAATCGAAATCATACCCTGATAGCCGAAGTTGAGAAGAAAGGCATCCTCCTTACCCACAAACTCGGCAAGCTCGCGCTCCAACTGCTCGTGGTATTTTGTCTGGCCACTCATCATTCGCGCCCCCATAGGAGCTGCCAAACCAAACTCTGCTGCAGCATCGGCGTCGGCTCTGCGCACCTCAGGGTTATTTGCCAGACCGAGATAGTTATTAAGACTCCAATTCAGTACATCATGTCCGCGAAAACGCATATGCGGAGCTATCTCGCCCTCCAACTTCGGAAATGCAAAGTAGCCGTGTACACGACTCATATATTGACCTATCGGCCCACCCGCTCCGCGCTCTAATCTCTCAAAAATATCCACCATACCTATTTATATAATATATATTAGCAAGTAAAAGTAGTAAATTTTGAGGTCGCAACCACGCTACCCGACTCCACGCAATATAGACAGACCCAAAAGAGTGATTTTGCAGCAACGAACAGAGCACTATTTATCGTCAGAAGGCATTAGATGCGGGGCAGATTGCGGCTTATCACGAGAAACAAAAACTGGAATTTAAGCAGATGAGAGCAAGGCTAATTTATCGTCAGAAGGCGTGAGATGCGGGACAGCACAAAAGAAACACCTCCGGGATAGTACTAAAGCGTACAGCCCGAAGGTGTTTACTATTTAGTGATGTGCCGCAGATTACGGCTTATCACGATAAATTACTATTTCTCCTTAAGAGCAGCGTGAGCAGCAGCCAATCGTGCGATAGGCACACGGAATGGCGAGCAGCTTACATAGTTGAGACCTGCGTAGTGGCAGAACTCTACAGACGATGGCTCACCACCGTGCTCACCGCAGATACCGCACTTGAGGTCGAGACGAGTCGAGCGACCCTTCATAACTGCCTCGCGTACCAACTGACCTACACCATTGCGGTCGAGAACCTTGAATGGATCTGCCTTGATGATGTTCTTGTCGAGGTATATAGGGAGGAACGTCGCGATATCGTCACGCGAGAATC
>JAFZEY010000049.1 GCA_017560455.1 Alistipes sp.
AAAGTCTTCGCCTTGATACCCTTGTACGAGCCACTCTTCTCGCCCTCGCAAATCTCATCCTCAGTACCTATTAGGTTACCCGCAAAGCTTACAGCATTCATCGCAAAGGTGCTGTTCGAGCTGAAGATATTCGGAATTTTGGTCAGTTTGTTATAATTAACCGAGAAGTTCTCCACATCGTCATAGCCACAGAAATAGCCATCTTCATCCGACCTCTTCAATCCGGTAATCTTGTTATTGTCGAGGTAGAGTTGGATGAAAGAGACATCTTTGCCCAAACCCTCGACCTCTCCGGATATCTCATTATGAGCCAGATCGAGCAATCCCATAGCCTCAAAACCTCCACGGCTCGCACCAAACCACGCCTTGTCCAACTTCGAGAGTCTGTTCTCGCGAGCATAGAGAATCTCAATCGACTTACGCGATGCGCCCTTTGCCAGCGCCTCGAAGCCCTTGTTTATCTCTTCGCTCGACCACTGCTTGTTGTTCGAGATATTCACCGAACGCAAAGCCGCAAGTTGGCCAATATGCACAGGGAACTCCTCCATATTAGGGCAGTTGTAGATCTCGATCGAAGAGAGCGACTCCAACTCTGCAATCTCGGCAGGCAACTTTGTAATCGGGCTGTTTGCGATATTAAAAGTCTCGAGCTTCTTGAGGTTACCAATCTCCTTTGGCAACTCGGTCAAGCCATTCACGAGTGTTCCGTGATTCATATCGTACTTACGAATAGTCTGCTTGCCGCTCTTCTTATCGATAATATCGGCCTCGCTATACTTCTCATAGAGTGCCATTGCAGGCGAGGTCAAGCCCTTCTCCATAAGCGCACGAGCACAAGGCTCCGACATCTGCACTGCAGGGTGAATAGAGAGCAGATATGCACGCTGGTCATCAAAACGGCTGCGCTGACGCTCGGCATGCGAACGCTTCATATCGAGCGACGGATCGTAGATGATATTCGTATCGTTGTGAGTACCGAGATACAACTCTATCAACTCGGTGAGCTGACCGATAGCAGGCGACATCGCGCCCGAGAAGCCGAAGTTACTCAAATCAAGACGCGCAACACGGCCGTTCGAATGCACCTGAACACCAGGCTGCTCGCACCACAAATCGACATCCTTATCGAAATCCCAATTCAAACCGCGCTGGTACGACTCGCCATCATAGCACCAATTCGGACCATCGAGACTCTTCCAAATCTCATACAAAGCGTAGTTATCCTTGATATACTCGTCAGACTCGTACAATGCAATCTTAACCTTTGGCTCTGCCACCTTATTATCCTCCACCGAGAACTCCATAAAGGCTGGATTATCATTCACCTCCAAAACATTCGAATCGCGATTTGTCTTTGTCGTGTACGACACTACACGATAGGTATCCGCCTCGAGCGAAATAAGCGTATCACAGAGTATAGACGAAGTCTTCCAACCCTCCTTATCATTCTGATAATTCTCCTCATCGAAGTGCTGCGAGAACTTTGCAGGAAGGGCCTCCAACACGATTGGTGAGCCGATGGTTTCGCCATTGCGTACGCGCTTCAAGGCGATATCCACAAACTTTATCTCATCAAAGGTATATTCGCGCTCTCTGCTGCCGCGTGTCGCAGGCTGAATGTTTGAAAGATCCTTCACCAACGAGAACTTTGCAGCGCCACGAGGTGTGACATCAACCGTAACATCATGCTGTGTCAAGCCTCCCGCAACAATCGAGAAGTCGAGCGCCGAGGTTGGTACCTTGCGGTATACCACCTCATCGAGAGCATTGAAGAGGGTAATCATACCCAACTTATAGGCTCCGGCAAGCAACTTCAACTTATCGCTACGCATACCGAACTCGGCATTTGTATCATTTGCTGCCGAGAGTACCAAACTCTGACGAATAGTTCTATTGTTCTCGTCACTGAGATTGACCTCTATCTTGCACGCATCGGCAAGGTAGGTGAGCTCATCCACCAAATCCACGCGAGTACCATCTGTCGCGGGGGTATATGAGGCCGCCTTGTAGAGTTTGAACTGAACATATCCGTAATCCTTCTCGCGGAGGTCGACAACATCATTCACGCAACTCTGTGCGCCGAAGAGTGCCACCAACGAGATAGCTACGGAGTATATTTTTCTTATATTTATCATCGAACTGTTTTTTAGTCGTTTTTACTCAACATCTATTCGCTTATCTCTTCAAGCGAGTCTCCTCAACAGGAGTATCCTCGTTCGGAGCCTCCTCGGCCCACTGAAGGATAATGGTAACGGTATACTCCTCCAAAGAGTCGCCGAGAGCAGATATTGTCAAATCGTTTGTGCGAACCAACTGATCGACCG
>JAFZEY010000050.1 GCA_017560455.1 Alistipes sp.
CATACCAGGGCACCAGAACTTATCGCCCAAGAATGGACGACCGGTAGCACTACCCGGAGATGAGAACCACTCCATATGACGAGGAACAGTGTTCATATTCTCGGTCTTAGTCCAACCAGAGTAACACCAAGCCAAGTAACCACCACCATCTTCAACCTCGTTGATAACATCATAAGAGAAGTTTGCAGGGTCGTATGTAGAACGGCGTCTATCAGCCTTTCCTTCTGGGTCCTTAGATCCATTGTAAGGCATCAACTGCTGGTAGAAGTACTTTGTAGGACGATATGGAGTTGTCATACGAGCCTCTCCTCCGAGTTCAGGGATACGAATACCATTGTACATATCATCCTTCTGCGAAAGGTCTATTGTATCATCATACTCATCCGCCTCTTCCTCAGCGTCAACAGTCGAACGCGGAGGCATACAACGCGATGCGAGACCGTGTGTTACACGCAAACCGTACTCCTTAGCATATCCCGGAAGCTCGAAAATAGACTCACCGGTATAACGCCTGCTAAATCTGATATCAGCAAGCTTGTAACCCAACAAAGCGTTAATTGGCTTATAGCCAGCCTTGCCTGTAGAACTCGATGAGCCACCCTCCTCCTCAGAAGTATCAGAAGAGGTGTCACCGGCTACAGCATCTGCATCAACATATCCGTATACATCCTCGATATAGCGGAAGAATGCGATAGCCCTATCCCAGTCGCGGTTCCACATAGCCAACTTACCACCGATAACGCAACCAACCATTGCACCGATACGGTAATTGTTGAGCGGATCATAAGTCTTGATGTAAGGGAGAGCCTGCTGGCACGCACGACCATCAGCAGTAACCTCGGTCTTAGACGCAATCCAATACCACAACTCATCCATAAGGATATTACGCAACTCAACAGCCGACATACGAGGAAGCTGAGCGATAATATTGTTGTTAGCATCTGTTACCTCATCGAAATAGTAAGGTACATCACCAAAGGTAATGGTGAGGAGGTAATAATAGTATGCACGCAAAATAACGCACTCGGCAAACAACGGAGCCTTCTCCTCGTCAGTGAGAGGTGAGCGCTCAATAGCGGCATAAACTGCATTACAACGCATCACGCCCTTATAACACTGATTCCAAATGGTATTACCATAACGAGGTGTTGTAGGGTCGTAGTCACAAACTGCATCCCAATAAGTAGTATACGAGTGATAGATAAGGTCAGAAGCTGCCTCACACACCTCAAAGAAGTCTCCACTTCTATACATAGACTCCAACGGCAAGTAGCAACCATTGAGACCTGTCTTGCACTGCACCACCGTCTTGTAGTATGTATCAGGTGTAGAAGAAGATATAACCTTCTCTTCGAGCGTACAGCTCGCTGCAAATGCAACAATTGAAATTAATATAAGTATCTTCTTCATAATTAGTAACGAATTTGAATTGCAAGTGAATAAGTTCTGTTCTTAGGGTAACGACCGGTGTCGATACGACGACCATTGCTAATAGCATCCGGATCATAACCTGGGAACTTCGTAATAAGCGCAACATTGTTCACCGATGCAGTAAGCTGGATATCACGCAAGTAGCGTGTCTTCTTACGCAAGTTGATGTTGTAGCTGAGGTTAATGCTCTTCAATCGCAAATACGAAGCATCATAGATATAGAGATCACTACCATAAGAATCGTATACATATGTAGTCGGAATATCCGAGAATGGGTTACGGCTAATATGCCAAGCCTCCAACATTCGACGATCCTTATTCGAATCTGATGTACCTCTCATAGTTGTAAACTCCATAACATTGTACATACGACCACCAAGGCTATATGTGAAGAATACTCCGAGTGAGAAGTTCTTGTAGATACGGAATGTATTGTTGAAACCTCCATAGATGATTGGATCGGCAGAACCGAGGTAGACGAGGTCCTTATTGTTCAAGATACCATCATGGTTAACATCGGCATAACGAGCACGACCGAGGCCGATACGATAACCTACATAGGTCTTCGAAATCTTATTATGCTCGATCTCATCCTGAGTGTGCCATACACCCTCATACTGGAAGCCCCACAACGAGTTTGCAGGATAACCCTCAACATAACCGTAGATCATATATCCACCACGCTTGTAGGTCGACACATAACCATAGGTTGTAGTGATAGACGACACATTAGATGTGTTGTGCGACACAGTCAAGTCGGTTGTCCACTGGAAGTTACGGTGTGTAATGTTACGCGAAGTGAACGAGAACTCAACACCCTTATTCTCTGTGTTACCCACATTCGCAAGACGAGAACCGAAACCAGTAACATCTGCATTATCCAAGTTGTAGAGCAAGTCCTTAGTATAAGACATATAAGCCTCGAGTGTCATTGTGATACGGTCATTCAAGATTGACATATCAACACCGATATTGTAGGCGTCAGTCTTCTCCCAAGTCAAGTTAGGGTTGTCGATACGAGCTGGATATACAGATACCTCGTAACCATCTCCGAAGAACCAACCCGACTGAGTTGTCGAAAGAACGGTCTGCGAACGGTACAAGCTAATCGAGTTGTTACCTGTACGACCGGCACTGATACGAACCGAGAGATCGCTCAACCACGACTTAGCACCACGCATAAACTTCTCGTTGCTGAGAGACCACTTGAACGCAGCCGATGGGAAGAATGCCCACTTGTGGCCCTTTGCGAAGTATGATGATCCATCACCACGAGCTGTAACAGTAAGGCGGTAGCGATTTCTGTACGAGTAGTTCAAACGACCCAATACAGACATATCCTGAGCCTCAGATGCACTTGTCGAGCTTGTGAGGTTACGCTTATCCATCAAACTATTCATGTTGTATGCGGTTACATTATCATCAAGATAACCGCTACCGCTCATTGACATAGTCTCATTGCGACGATTCTTTGCAGTGAAACCTACGAGGGCATTAAACTTGTGACGCTTCTTCACAGTCTTGTTGTAAGTGAGGGTTGTCTCGCTGTTCAACTTGCGCTGGTGTGATGTCGATCTCTCAGCTGTACCACCTCGCTTGTAACGCGATGCTACAGGCATGTACGATGGCGAGTAATAGAAATCCTCATTTCGAGTGTCGATATAAGAGAACTGACTCTTCAACTTCAAACCCTTAGCCAATGTCAACTCCAAATATGGGGTAACTGTAACACGAGTCTGAGTATCCTGATCTGTAACATACAAAGCCTTCAAATATGGTGAGTTGTACACATGACCACCATTTGTACCACCATCACTCAACAAGTCCCAAGCATCAGTTGGGTCCTGCATTGGGCTCAAGTTTGTTACAGCGTGTGTACCTGTACCAGAGATTGCTGTCTGGTTTCGGTCTCTCCAACGCATATAGTAGTTGGTGTTGATACCTGCCTTCAACCACTTGAAGAGAGTGTGGTCAATCTTCAAACGACCTGTCAAAGTCTCGTTGCCGGTAGCGATAACAATACCATTCTGATCCTTGTAGCTCATAGAGAAGAGAACCTTAGTGCTCTTGCTACCACCAGCCAACGAAAGGAAGTAGTTCTGTGAGAATGCTGGACGAAGCATAACATCGGTCCAGTCAGTACCCTCACCATAGCTGGCAGGGTTCTTATAGCGCTGTTTATGCGAAGCTGTTGTCCACAATCGTCTTGTAGAGCTACTACCGGTATAGTAATCGTTACGATAAGCAGCAAACTCAGATGCGTTCATCATATCCAACTCTCGTGGAAGTGTAGAAACCTGGAACGAAGAGCGGAAGGTGATGTTGATCTTGTTGGTCTTTGCCTCGTGAGTTGTTACGATGATTACACCATTCGCACCACGCGAACCGTAGATTGCGGTAGATGAAGCATCCTTCAACACGGTTACATTCTTGATCTCGGCAGGATCGATATCCGAGAAGTTCGATACAGCGTCCATCACACCGTCAACCACGATAAGTGGCTCATTCGATGCAGTGATAGAGCGTGTACCACGAACTCGAATCGAAGCTGACGCACCCGGCTCACCATCGGTAGAGAGAATCTCCACACCGGCCAAACGACCCTGCAAAGCGTCATCAACAGACTGCACAGCCGTATTTGCCAAGTCCTCGATATTTACCGATGTTACGGCACCTGTCAAGTCACTCTTCTGCTGAGTACCATAACCGATGACCACAACCTCGTTAATATTTACATTCTCAGGATTAAGCACGATATTGATGGTTGTACGGTTTCCTACGCGCTCGGTAACCTCGACATATCCGAGGAACGAGAACGAAAGCTGATCATCCACCGAAGCCTTAATCTTATACTTACCCTGAACATCGGTTGTTGTACCGACGCTTGTATTACCAACAACCACGACTGTAGCACCAATCATTGGCTGTCCGGTATTATCCAATACCTGTCCTGAAATTGTACGCGCTCTTTGCGCCATTGCTGTTTGAGCGAACAGCAGAGCTACAACACAGAACGATGCGTAAATTACACTGTTAATTATTCGTTTCATCTGCTATTCCTCCTCTTTAAGTGTTACTACAATAGGATAGTGCATTGCATTCCATTCAACGCTCTTGTCCAACTCGATAGACTGAATAATATTCCAAACATCGTCAGATGTATAGAGGAAGTTGTGACGATTGCCATCGCTGCTTGATGGAGTATATACCGAGTGCTGAACTGCAAGACAATCTACCATACCTGCATAAACTAGCATATCGTTTACCTTGAAGTATGCGTCGTCAGCCGACAAATACTCACTAACTGCAAAGTACGAGTGGTGCTTCTTTATAAAGGCCTCCTCGTCTACATTGTCATAGCAATCTACGAGCTTGAACTCCTTGCCATACTTCATGTCAATATTAGATGGAGCATTTGTGTCAAGACTCCAAACCCAATACTTAACTGAGCTAAACTTCTCATTATCGAGTGTCTGATCGATAAGATAGTCCATCTCTGCCTGACGCTCGGCAAGCTGATCCGGATCGTATACGAGAGGTACAGTCTTGTGATTCTTCAACATAGCTGCAACCTGCTCCTCCCAATCCGAAGGAATTGCGTTACGAGCCTTATTCATCTCGGTAACAACAAAGTAGAACTTATCTACCGAGAAGAGAAGAACAGCATTGTTGAGTGGCGGATCCTCACGAACAACATACTCCGCGGTTACCTCAGAATATGCATTCTTAACAAGAGCTGCCATAACCAACTTACCATTCTTGTTGGTACGCGACATTGCCATATAACCGGTCTCTGCTGCGTAGCCCTCAAGCCACGATACGAACGACTCGCCACTCACTGTTGCAGGCGCAACGAGCTTAACTACATCCGCATCCTTAGCTGTCAGATACGAGCCCAACTGACCCAATTCTACTGCAACCGATTCGTTGATGTTGCAGTACAGTGTCTTCATTGTCATTTTGGTTTCGATTTCGGCAATCTCAGCATCGAGATCGTGATCGCGAGACACCAAAACCTCTTCGGTACATGCTACCGAGAAGAGAGACACCATTAATAGTGTGTAAAGTATCTTTTTCATTATTCTTCAAATGCTTTTTGAGTGAGTACACATGTTGCCGTTGTAGTTTCTCTACAAGCATCTGTAAAGAGTGCAGTGATAGTAGTCTGACGCTCGGCTCCGTCGTTTGCGCTGAACTTAACCAACAACTCGGTGCCATTGCCCAAATACTCAATACTTTCTACCCACTCCGCGTCTGCCTTGATGGTCAAACCAGGACGGCAATCGTCAATCAAATTAGAGTCAAATGTTACTCGGTACTCAGTCTGCGATGCTTCAACAGTTACATCCGACATACTGATATACGGAGTAATACCTCGCTGCATCACAACAATTGTATCGGTCACGAAGCCATCGTAAGTGTCGATGGCAACATAGCCTACACGAGCAAAGTTGCGC
>JAFZEY010000051.1 GCA_017560455.1 Alistipes sp.
AGATTATGAAGAAGATACTAAATATATTTATGGCTCTTGCCGTGGTTGCAAGCGTGGTGTCGTGCAAGGAGCACTATATCACCTATGACGATGCCGAATATCTGATATTCTCGGATACGCTTTCGACCAATGCAGTCGTGATTAGCGGAGAGCCTTTCAAGGTGCCGGTATCATCGACCGTAGCGCGCGACTATGATCGTACCTATGCAGTCGAGATTATCGATAAGGGTAGCAACGCCATCGAGGGACTGCACTACCGTTTGAAGTCGAATACCTTTACCATTCCGGCGGGAAAACTCTCTACGGATATCGAGGTGTATGGCAACTATGAGAATATCGAGCCTACCGACTCGCTCGGCTTTACCCTTCAGTTGGTTATGCCTGAGAAGTTGAAGTGGAACCTCTATCCCGAGTACAATCGTACCAAGGTTGTGATGTTCAAGGCGTGTCCGTTCGATATCAATGAGTGGGGTGGTATCGAGAAGGAGCCTCGCTACTGTTTACTCACTTCGGCGTTGCTCTACAGTTTCCCTGGTACAAACACTTCGTATAGCCGTTTGGCAAAGTGCTACAAGCATAAGAATAAACCGAATACGGTTGTGTTGAAGAGCCTCTTCTACGATGGCTACAATGTGGAACTTACATTCAATACCGAAAACCCTTCGGAGCCGACTTTGACAATGGTCGCAGACCAGATTATCGGTGACGAGCTCTCGGTGCTCGGTATCGAGTGGGGTGACGGAAAACTTCTTGCGCAGACAATTCCTTCGGGAAGCTATGTGTCATCATACAATGCGTGTCAGAAGTATGCACAACTCTATGTGCGAATGTATATCAAAAACTTCTCGGAGCTTGTCGGCTATGTGGGCGATTTCTACAACATCCTCGAATGGGTGTCGAAGGAGGAGGCCGAGGAGATTATGCGTGAGGGATTGTAATATTATAACGAAGATAAAAATAACGAAGATATGAAAAAGATATTTTTAATGATGTTGTGCGGTGTGGCAATGGCGCTTACATCGTGTGATAATGGCGGTGACGACAGAGTAAAGCCAAACTTCCCCGAGGTGCAGACAATGGATGTCTTAGCGGGCAATAACTATGAGATAACATTTGTGACAGAGAGACCTTGGACCGTGTCGTTGTCGGCAGAGTCACAGCAGTATGCAACAATTCGATATGACGGTTTTACCGATACTCAGCATTCGGGTCCTGCGGGTGAGAATACCATCAGACTGAATGTTCGCAGTAATGCCGGTAGCTATACTCGTGATATCGTATTCGATGTAGATATTACAATGGACGGCTTTGTGGAGAACTTGGTGGAGTGCACCATCGCAAAGTTGAATAAGGTAATCAATGTTACGGGCGATATCAACCCTGGCTCTGATGCACTTTCGACACTTACCGAGGGTGGTCACCCTGCGGATGGTCCGTTTGCTGATGCTCCATACAAATATACCGTTACCCACCGAAAGGGAAATGATGCACAGGACGGCAACTTCTATATCCAGCACGATGTGGATGTCCTCTACAACTATGTCGTATATGCAAAGAACAGAAAGGGCAAGTTCGAGAAGGTAGATATCAGCGAGGAGAGCTTCTCTTGGCTCGAGTTGGTGCAGTTTGGTGTAGATGGTGCGCGTAAGTTCCGCCTCTATATGTACTATACCGCAAAGGATGCTGTAAAGACAGAGGGGGTAG
>JAFZEY010000006.1 GCA_017560455.1 Alistipes sp.
ACTCGGGCTGGCTCGATCAGAAGACCAAGCGAATGGCTATGGAGGAGAAGCAGGAGTCGAAGCGTCGCAAGACTTTGGAGCGCGAGTTGGAGTGGGTTAATATGAACCCATCGGGCCGTCGTGCAAAGAGCAAGGCTCGTCTTTCGGCTTACGACAAGATGCTTAACGAGGATACAAAGCAGAAGGAGGAGAAGCTCGAGATTTACATCCCGAACGGACCTCGTTTGGGTGATGTGGTTATCGAGGCAAATGGCGTATCGAAGGCCTTTGGCGACCGAGTACTCTACGAGGGCTTGGACTTCAAGTTGCCACCTGCAGGTATCGTAGGTGTGATTGGTCCTAACGGTACGGGTAAGACCACCTTGTTCCGTATGATTATGGGCTTGGAGGAGCCTACAAGCGGCACCTTCACCGTAGGTCAGACCGTAAAGCTTGCTTATGTGGATCAGCAGCACAAGTCAATCGACCCTGAGAAGTCGGTTTATGAGGTTATCTCGCAGAATAGCGAGTATGTACAGTTGGGTAACCGCCAGGTGCCTGCGCGTGCATATGTTGCTCGCTTCAACTTCACAGGCGCAGACCAGGAGAAGAAGTGTGGCGTACTCTCGGGTGGTGAGCGTAACCGCTTGCACCTCGCGTTGGCTTTGAAAGAGGAGGGTAATGTAATCTTGCTCGATGAGCCTACCAACGATATCGATGTCAATACACTCCGTGCATTGGAGGAGGGTTTGGAGAACTTCGCAGGCTGTGCAGTGGTTATCTCGCACGACCGTTGGTTCTTGGATCGTATTGCAACCCACATCCTCTCGTTCGAGGGCGATGGCAATGTAATCTTCTACGAGGGTTCGTACTCGGAGTACGAGGAGTGGAAGAAGTTGCAGGGTATGGACACTACTCCAAAGCGTGTTAAGTATAAAAAGTTGGTGGAGTAATCCTACCCTAAAATATCTTAATTTTGAGGAAAGTTTTTTCTCCTAAAAAGAGTTATAGAAAATTAAATACGAATATATTATGAGCAAAATAACTATAAGGAATACCGAGAATGTATCGGCAATCGCAACTATTTCTAATTTAACTATCAAGATGAGGAGTTTGCTTTACATTGCTGCCTTTATTGTTGCCCTACTAACCTTGGTTCCGGCCGAGGCATGTACCTCTGCTATCATTTCGGGTCGTGCCACCAAGTCAGGCCGTCCTTTATTGTGGAAACATCGTGATACGGGTACCGAGTGGAATCACATCGCACATATGCAGGGCAAGCGTTTCGCCTATACAGGTTTGGTCAATTCTGCCGAGGAGGGACCTGAGCAGGTGTGGGCTGGTGCAAATGAGCGAGGATTTGCCATTATGAACACAGCATCATATAATATGAAGCCCGACTCTTTGAAATATCTCCCAGAGAATGAAGGTAAGATTATGAAACAGGCGTTGGGCGAGTGTGCTTCAGTTGCCGAGTTTGAGGAATTTTTGAAAAATATGCCCCTGCCTCGCGCTTTGGAGACTAACTATGGCGTTATAGATGCCGATGGTGCTGCTGCCTATTTCGAGGTGTGGGACTATGGTTATAAAAAGTACGATGTAAACGATGCGACTCAATACCCTAACGGCTATGTCATACGCTCGAACTACTCCTTTTCGGGAGCCCAGGACGAGGGTAAGGGATACATTCGTTACCAAAATGCCGAGTATCTGATCCATAACGCCTATGCTGCGGGTGCGCTATCAGTCGAGTGGATTTTCTCGTCGGTTTCACGCTCATTCTATCACGCTATTTTTGGTAACGATATTTTGAAAAGTTCTCTATTGGAAACCAATGGTTGGGCTGTTGATCAAGATTTTATTCCCCGCAAGTCGTCAAGTGCTTCGATTGTTATTGAGGGTGTTCGCAAAGGCGACAATCCCGATGCAACCACCATTTGGAGTGTTCTTGGCTATCCACCGTGTGGATATGCGGTAGCTTCGTGGGTTAAGGCTAAAAACGAGATTGCCGAGCCTATTGCTGCATGCGATAATGGTCGTTCATTTATCAACAGATTGGCTGTCGCTCTCAAGCGTGAGGTATTCCCAATTACACGAGGCAACGGCTCTCGCTATATGCGTATGGACATCATTACTCGTGCGATAAAGGCTCTGCACCCTTACGAAGTGGAGTCTATGCGTGCTGCAAGCAAAGTGCGTGACCGCATTGCCAAGGAGGGTTTTAACATCAAGTTCGTTAGAGAGTACAATGACTTCGTGAAATCATCTGCACCTAATGCCGAGGAGATAGTCTCTACGGTTAAGGATATTTCGCGTAATTAGTCATAAAAAATTAAATATAAAATATCTATGGCACAGAAACCATCTATTCCAAAGGGAACGCGCGATTTTTCGCCACTCGAAACAGCTCGCCGTTCCTACATATTCGATACTATTGCCGAGGTGTTCCGCGCATACGGATTTGCCTCAATCGAAACTCCTTCGATGGAGAATCTCTCTACCCTTATGGGCAAGTATGGCGAGGAGGGCGACAAGCTCCTCTTCAAGATCCTCAACTCGGGCGACTTTGGCTCGGGCTTGAACGACGAAGAGGTACGCCAGGCTCACCGCATTTGCGAGAAGGGTTTGCGCTACGACTTGACCGTTCCGTTTGCTCGCTATGTAGTTCAGCACCAGAACGAGATTACATTCCCCTTCAAGCGCTACCAGATTCAGCCCGTATGGCGTGCTGATCGCCCACAGAAGGGTCGCTATCGCGAGTTCTACCAGTGTGATGTCGATATCATCGGCTCGCGCTCGTTGTTGAACGAGGTGGAGTTGATTTTGATTGTCGAGAAGGTATTCACGAAGCTCGGTATCAATGTAACATTGAAGCTCAATAATCGCAAGGTGCTCTACGGTATTGCCGAGGTTATGGGCCATGCAGATAAGATGATTGACATCACCGTAGCCATCGACAAGCTCGAGAAGATTGGCTTGGAGAATGTGAAGGCTGAGTTGGCAGAGCGCGGTATCGAGGCCGATGCGGTTGCCAAGTTGGAGCCTATCCTTATGTTGAGCGGCTCGACAGCCGAGAAGTTGGCTCAACTTGAAACTATCCTTGCCGAAAGCGAGACCGGCTTGAATGGTATCGAGGAGTTGCGCACCGTATTCAATGCGGTGGAGGCTTTGGGTATCAACCTTGATATCGAATTGGACCTCTCGTTGGCTCGTGGTTTGAACTACTACACAGGTGCTATCTTCGAGGTCAAGGCGAAGGATTTCGCTATCGGCTCGATTTGCGGTGGTGGTCGTTACGACAACCTCACCGGCATCTTCGGTATGCCGGATGTATCGGGTGTAGGCATCTCGTTCGGCGCAGACCGCATCTACGATGTTATGGTAGGCTTAAACCTCTTCCCGAACGAAGTGAGCTGCTTGACAAAGGTATTGTTCATCAACCTTGGCGAGGCTGAGGCTTTGGCATCGCTCGGTTGCGCAAAGGCGTTGCGCGACAATGGCATCTCGACAGAGGTTTACCCTGATTCGGCAAAGATGAAGAAGCAGATGGAGTACGCAAATCGTCGCGAGATTCCGTATGTTGTAATCATCGGCAGCAACGAGTTGGCCGAGGGTAAGGCAACCGTCAAGAATATGACCACTGGTGAGCAGAACCTCGTCGCATTTGAGGAGATTGCAACTCTCATTAAATAGACGAGAGACGAGAATAAGTTTAACTATTATGGAGTCGATAGGTTTTATTGAGTGGTGTTTGGAAAATCTGAACTATTGGACCGTCACTTTGCTGATGGCCATTGAGAGTTCGTTCATTCCATTCCCGAGCGAGATTATTGTTCCGCCGGCAGCGTATAAGGCCGCTGCTACGGGCGAGATGAATGTATTCCTCGTTGTATTTTTCGCAACTCTTGGAGCTGTGATTGGTGCATTTATCAACTACTTCCTCGCGCTATGGCTCGGTAAACCACTTGTCTATAAATTCGCGAACAGCCGCATAGGTCATATGTGCCTATTAGACGAGCAAAAGGTTGCCAAGGCAGAGCAATTCTTTGTACGTCATGGTGTTGTGGCAACACTTGTAGGCCGACTTATACCAGCTGTGCGTCAGCTCATATCTATCCCTGCAGGTCTGGTGCGTATGAATCTCGCCAAATTTGCGCTCTATACAGCTATTGGCGCAGGTATTTGGAATGGCATACTTGCTGCGATGGGATATTTCCTCGAATCTGCCGTACCGGAGGATCAACTTATAGCAACCGTAACCAAGTATAGCCACGAGATTGGCTATGGTATCTTGGCTGTGGTGGTTATCGCTCTTGGTATTATTATATACAAGGGTGTGAAGAAGAAATAGCCCACGCCAAG
>JAFZEY010000052.1 GCA_017560455.1 Alistipes sp.
GATGGTGGCCGTGAGCATTGTGCTAAACCGCATCTACTACCCTACACCTTACCAATTCGGTCGTATGAGCGAATATATTGTCTTGGCCTTGGCAATATTCTTTGTGACCGAGCAGTTCGAGATAGCAAACGAGGTGGTACGATATACCGTTTCGACCATATTTATCGTTCTATACCTGGCATATGCCGTATGGCGCGAGAAGATAGATTTAAAGGCTATGTTTAACCATATTTTGAAGAGGAGATAGCGATGAGATTTTGCGATGTAAAGGGGCATACCGAGCTAAAAAGACGACTTGCCGCAGGTATTGACGGAGGTCGAATAAGCCACGCGCAGCTATTTGTAGGTGCGGCGGGCTCGGGCACGCTTGCTTTGGCCTTGGCCTATACGCAGTATCTCCACTGCACCAACCGCCACGATGGCGACTCGTGTGGCGAGTGCCCGTCGTGTCGTCAGATTGAGAAGTTAGCTCATCCCGACCTACATCTCGTCTTCCCTGTGAATAAACAGGGTAAAAAGCCTACAAACGGACTCGTTGCAAACGACTTTATCGAGGAGTTCCGCACACTCTTCGAGCGCACGGGAGGTTACTTCTCTCCGCAGCAGTGGTACGACTCGCTCGACCTGGGCAAAACCTTGAAGGGTGCCATTGCCGTACGCGAGGCGGAGGAGATAATCCGCAAACTGTCGTTCAAGTCGTTCGCATCGAAGTATAAAACAATGCTTATATGGCTGCCCGAGACAATGAACGAGCGAGCAGCAAATATGATACTCAAAATCTTGGAGGAGCCGTGGGAGGATACCATCTTCATTCTCGTAACGGAGCAGTCCGACAAGATCTTGGGAACGATACTCTCGCGCACACAAGAGGTCACCGTACCGCGACTCTCGGCCGAGGATTTGATGGCCGAGGTGCGCCGACACGGAGTAACAGACGAGGCGGAGGTGCGAAACATGGCGCGCCTTGCGTGTGGCGACATCTTGTTGCTGCAACAGATGCTCTCGGGCGAGGAGGATGAGATACGCAACGAGAATTTCAACCTTTTCCGCACGATGATGCGCCACTGCTACCTCAACAAGCACCTCGAACTGTTGGCTTGGGCCGATGAGGTAGCGACACTCTCGCGCGAGCGACAGATGGGACTAATGGCTGACTTTGCACGACTCTTACGCGAGGCCTACATAACCCACGCAGGGGTATCACAAGCCTCATACCTTTGGGGCGAGGAGGCCGAGTTCTGTGCCAAGTTCTCGCCTTATATCGGCTCGGAGAACATCGAGCAGATTGTCGAGTTGTTGGAGGAGGCAGTACGCCGATTGCGACAGAATGGCGATCCGCGCATCGTATTGTCGTGGTTTGCTCTCTCGACGAGTAAGTACATAAACTTTGGAAAGTGATGATGCACCGCGCTACGATACTTGCAGGAGGTAATATCGGCGACACGGCAGGCCGATTCGTCGAGGCAGAGAGACTTCTCGCAGAGCGAGGTGTGGCGGTCATAGCGAGATCGCAGAATTATTCGAGCCGCGCGTGGGGTTTCGAGAGCGAGATGCTCTTTACGAACTGCGCCTGGGAAGTCGAGACCGAACTTGATGCGGAGCAACTCCTCGATATGCTGCAGGAAGTTGAGAACCTGCTGGGCCGCAACCGCGATGAAGAGTACAAGTCGAAGGCCGAAAGTGGCGAGCGATACTGCTCGCGAACTTTGGATT
Source organism: Alistipes sp. (assembly GCA_017560455.1). Lineage (GTDB taxonomy): Bacteria > Bacteroidota > Bacteroidia > Bacteroidales > Rikenellaceae > Alistipes. The sequence continues at coordinate 1,714 of JAFZEY010000052.1, forward strand.
TGGATATTCTCTTCTACGACGAGGAGCATATTGCGACCGAGCGATTGAAGGTGCCGCATCCGCTGATTATGGAGCGCGACTTTGTGATTACGCCACTCTGCGAATTGTTGCAGTGCAGCAGGGAGCAGTTGGCACAAAAGATAGAGAAGATTTATGCGTAGATTTTTACGAAATATAGCTGTTTTGGCAGTGGCGATGCTGTCGCTTACAGGCTGCTTCAAGAAGGTGACCACCGATACCACCTTGCGTATAAAGGTACTTTCGGAGGCCGTTTCCGGTAGCGACAAGGTACCTGCCGAGGGGTGTTACGGATATATCTACTACCCCAAGTCGCGAGATTGGACAGTGGAGTCCTACGAGGATGCCGTAGCGAAGACCATCACCAACATCAAAACCGGTGAGAAGCTCTCCGAGCCAAATGGCGAGAGTGAGCCTTACGAGATGGAGGGCTCGATGAACAACTACCTCTCGATGTTCCAGGACCAGGCCCCTGCACTCGTTGTAGTGGTCTATCCGAAGGCGCAGATGTACGCCTTTATGCATCGCAACGGCGAGGCCGAGAATTTGACCTACACATATCTGACCC
>JAFZEY010000007.1 GCA_017560455.1 Alistipes sp.
GAGTGGGAAATCGAGCGAATGATACGAATGGCCGGTTACTACAAAATCAACTATATCGTATTGGAGCAGTGGGGAACATACCAGAGCAAGGTAGCTCCTTGGTTAAGCTATCCAAACCCTCCAATGACAAAGAAGGCTATTAAGCGAATGGTTGCTCTCTCGAAGGAACTTGGCATCACTCTTATCCCGCAGCTCAACATCTTCGGCCACGCTTCGGCCAGCCGTATAGGTTCGGGAAAGCACTCAACACTCGACATCAATCCTAAGTACCAACCTCTTTTCGAACCTCAATCGGGTTGGAATTGGTGTCTTTCAAACCCTGAAACAAAGAAGGTTATCGAGTCTGTGATGGTGGAGATGTTGAAAGATTTCGACAACCCGCCATTCTTCCATATCGGTTGCGACGAGGCGGATACTCCAAGTTGCCCTGAGTGCTCAAGCCGTCCATACTCGGAGTTGCTCGTAGATTATATAAAGTTTGCCCACAAGGTGTTGGCAGATCGTGGCGTAAGAGCTATGATGTGGCAGGATATGTTCCTCAAAAAGGGAGACCCAAGATGGAAGAAATATAAGGCTAACGGCACAGTAGAAACTTCAAAGGCACTTTTGACATTCCCTAAGGATATCGTAATTTGCGATTGGTTCTATGGCAATGCAAGAGAGTCATACCCATCGTACAGTTACTTCAAGTCGTTGGGTTACGATCTTTTGGCCTGTCCTTGGGATAAGGCAGACTGCATCGTTGCCGAGGCAAAGGCTGCAAAGGAGGCAGATGCATTCGGTATGCTCGGCACTTTGTGGCACCACTACTACGGTACACCTTTGGCTTTGGTATATACCACCATGGCAAGCGCAGCGTGGAATCCTGCAATTAAGACAGTTAAACCTTTGGCACGCGCAAACTACTCTCTGTTCAAGACTCACCTGAGACAGGTATGCTGGGATATGAAACTGAAAGAGTATGAGCAATTCGGAGTTTACCACTACCAATTGCCACACGAGAATTCGCCACGATAATATCTCAATAACATAACACACAATGCACAAAAGCGGATTTGTAAACATAATAGGTAACCCGAATGTTGGTAAATCAACATTGATGAATGCCTTGGTTGGTGAGCGCCTTTCGATTATCACATCGAAGGCGCAGACCACCCGTCATCGCATTATGGGTATTGTAAATGGAGATGATTTCCAGATTGTCTACTCCGACACGCCAGGAATCCTGAAGCCTGCCTACAAGTTGCAGGAGTCGATGATGAACTTCGTGCGCGGAGCGGTGAGCGATGCCGATGTCGTTCTCTATGTAACCGATACTATCGAGGAGCAGAGCGAGCGCAACGCTGATATCATCGAGCGCATCGCCACAAGCGCAATACCGACAATCGTTGTTATCAACAAGATCGACCTTACCAACCAGGATAAGCTCGAAAAGATTGTTGCCGAGTGGCACGAGCGACTCCCCCAGGCTGTAATTATCCCTGCATCGGCAAAGGAGCAGTTCAATATCGAGGCTATCTTTGGCGCGATTTTGGAGCGCCTGCCCGAGGGAGAGCCATACTACCCGAAGGATACCTTAACCGATAAGACTTTGCGTTTCTTCGCCTCGGAGATTATCCGCGAAAAGATCCTTCTCAACTACGACAAAGAGATACCGTATTGTTGTGAGATTGAGATTGATACCTATAAGGAGGAGCCTACAATCGACCGCATATCGGCTACAATATATGTGTCGCGTAACTCCCAGAAGGGCATCGTAATCGGCCACAAGGGCGAGCGACTCAAGAAAGTGGGACAGCAGGCTCGCACCGACATCGAGGCATTCCTCGGCAAGAAGGTGTTTCTTCAACTTTTTGTCAAGGTAAATGACGATTGGCGCAATAATGATCGCCAGCTATCTCGTTTTGGATACAACGACATTTAGAATTAAGAGTTTAAAATTGCGTAGGTTTATACTCGTCATACTATTCATTATCTGCGCCACGACCTCGGTTGTGGCGCAATACAATCGTGACTACTTCTTCTATGTCGGTCGCAAGCAGATGATGGATAACGACTTCAAAGAGGCTATTCGCACATTGAATGTATTGTTGCGCTTTGACGAGAACGCCTACGAGGGATATTTCCTTCGCGGAATCGCCAAGTATAATCTCGACGATTTGCTCGGTGCCGAGGCTGATTTCTCCACCGCAATCGAGAAAAATCCAGTCTTCACAACCGCCTTTACATACCGCGCCATAACACGCTCCCGTTTAGGTAATTATGACGATGCGTTAAATGACTTCCGCGAGGCTATCGAGCTTCGCCCCGACCTTCCAAACCCCTACTACTCGCGTGGCGTCACACGACTCTTAAACCAACAATTCAAAGAGGCAATCGAGGACTTCGATAACTTTATACGATATGAGAAAAAGGTTGCTGATGCCTACATAAATCGCGGAATATGCCACCTTTACCTCAAAGATACTGTGCGTGCCTACGCAGATTTCGACCTTGGTATTCGCACAAATCGCGAAAGTCCTACCGGCTACAATAGACGCGGTGCGCTGTTGATGCAGCAGGAGCGCTTCGAGGAGGCAGAGAAGGATTTCGATATGGCGGTAAAGTGCGACACCACTCTGGCAATGTCCTACTTCAACCGCGCATTAGTCTATAACGAGACCAATCGCCCTATGCAGTCACTCGCAGACCTAGATCGTGTAATTCAACTCGATTCGACAAGCTCTATAACATATTTTAATCGCGCTATAATTCGCTATCGCATAGGAGATTACAATCGCTCACTTGAAGATTATAATAAGGTAGCTGAGTACTCACCCGACAATGTGCTTGTCTACTATAATCGTGCAATACTCTACCAACAATTAGGCGAGATTGAGCGTGCAAAGAGCGACTACACAAAGGCTATCGAACTCTACCCCGACTTCGCGAACGCCTACCTCGGTCGAAGTTATTTGCGCCACCTCTTGCGCGACTACAAGGGTGCTCGCAGCGACAAGCAGATTGCAGAGCGCAAGATTGCGGAGTATAAATCGCGTCTAAACGACACCACCTACTCCATCTACGCCGACACAACACGCCGTTATGATAAGTTGCTCTCATTTGAGAGCAAAATAGCCGGTTCATCATTCGAGCGCATAACCTCGCGTCGTACAAATAACGAGAAGATGGCACTTTTACCACTCTTCAAATTCACCTTCACACATGATAGCACCGTACAGACGGCTACAGCAAAGAAATACCATTCACAGCGCGCAGCCGACTTCATCGCGCAGCTGAACAATCCGCTATTGGTGATATCGTGTCGCGAAAGCAACATCGCACCCGACTCGCTCGTAGCAATAAATCGCCGTTACAAGAGAGGAACAACCATCTCGTCGGCAACCTTCGAGGAGTTGTTCAACCTCGCTATTTCCGAGTCATTGGTCAAGCAATACACAAATGCTGTAACCACATATACATCAGCTATTAAGCTATCGCCAACCAATCCATTTGTTTATCTCAACCGTGCTGCCACACAAGCCGAGATGATAGACTTTATCTCTTCGATCGAGAACGCCTACCAGCGCATCTCCATCGAGAGTGACCCTGCGCGACAGCTCCACAATCGCACCACCCGTACCTACAACTACGACGAGGCAATTGCCGACTTAACAAAGGCCATAAAGCTCAACTCAGGCTTTGCCTACACCTACTACAACCGTGCAAACCTCCTCGCCTTGTCGGGCAAGTTACCTGAGGCTTACGACGACTACTCGAAGGCTATCGAGCTAAACCCTCACTTTGCCGAGGCGTACTACAATCGCGGCTTGATACAGATATATATGAAGGATACACGCAAGGGATGTCTCGATATTTCGAAGGCGGGCGAATTGGGCATCGAGGAGGCTTACGAGGTGCTGAAACAGTATACCAAGCAGTAGCGACAACACATATTAAAAACTTAAATAATAAAAAGTTATGACTCAAACAATTCAAAAGAAATTGAACGACTATGCGTGGGCTCGTTGGGGCGCGATGGTACTCATCGCCCTTATGATGCTCTTCGCGCATATGTTCGTTGATGTAATCTCTCCTATCAAGGAGTTGGTTCAGGTGCAGCGTGGCTGGACATCTGACATTTTCGGCACTTTCGCAGGCTCGGAGTACCTTCTCAACACTTGCGGATTCTTGATTATCGCAGGTATCATCCTCGACAAGATGGGCATCCGTTTCACCGGTATTACATCGGCTCTCGTGATGATTGCAGGTGCTGGAATCAAGTTCTACGCTGTGAGCGATTGGTTTGCAGGCACCGCATTGGAGGGTTGGTTGAACTCGTGGTGGACAGCAATGCCAGGTAGCGCAAAGCTCGCATCGCTCGGCTTTATGATCTTCGGCTGTGGTGCCGAGATGGCTGGTATTACCGCTTCGAAGGCGTTGGCAAAGTGGTTTGAGGGCAAGGAGATGGCTCTTGCAATGGGCTTGGAGATGGCACTCACCCGTGTGAGCGTGTTCATCATCTTCACTATCTCACCTCGTATTGCAGGTATTGGCGGTCTCGACGAAAGCATCGTACGCCCTGTAGCACTCTGTGCAGCACTCCTCGTTATCGGTTTGTTGTGCTACCTCGTATTCTGCGTTATGGATAAGAAGCTCGACAGCCAGCTCGGAGCTGACGCTGTACAGGGCGAGAGCGAGGAAGAGTTCAAGTTTGCCGATGTAATCAACATCTTCAAGAGCAAGTTGTTCTGGATTGTTGCTATGTTGTGCGTATTGTACTACTCGGCAATCTTCCCATTCCAGAAGTTCGCTGCTAATATGTTGCAGAGCAACCTCGGTCTTTCGGCTACTATGGCTTCGGATATCTTCCGCTGGTTCCCTATCGGTGCCGCGTGTGTTACTCCGTTCCTCGGTTGGTACCTCGACAAGAAGGGTAAGGGCGCAAGTATGTTGATTCTCGGTGCGCTTTTGATGATTGCTTGCCACCTCACATTTGCGTTGGTATTGCCACTCTACCCTAACAAGATTGTTGCCTACTCGGCTATTCTCTTGCTTGGTGTATCGTTCTCGTTGGTTCCTGCATCGTTGTGGCCTTCGATTCCAAAGATTATGGACAAGCATTTCTTGGGTAGCGCCTACTCGCTTATCTTCTGGGTACAGAACTTCGGTTTGATGGGTATGCCTATCATTATCGGCTGGGCTCTCGAGAAGTGCAACCCAGGTGTTGCCGAGCAGATTCAGGCTGGCGTAGAGGGTGCTGCATACAACTACACCGTACCAATGTTGATGTTCGCATCGTTGGGCGTTTTGGCGTTAATCTTCGGTTTGTGGTTGAAGGTGCTGGATAAGCGCAACGGCTACGGCTTGGAGTTGCCAAATATCAGCAAATAAACAAGAGCAATAGATAAAATAAATCGGGCAGGAAAAACTCCTGCCCGATTTTGTTTTAAAACTCGGTTGATTAAGCCCAAGTGTCCTCGTCAGTACCCAAATCAGGAATACCGAATGAAGTGCTGTTCTCGTAGCCGCGCTCGGCAACTACCTCAAATACCGAAACCTCAGGGGTTATATAATTCTTCTTCATAATCTTTTCAAAGTTTTAATAGTTAAATACCCCGAATTATCTGCTGAAATCGTAAGCAATCTCGCTAAGGCTCGACAAGAGATTTACCGCATCTGTTTCGCTATCCTTTGTACCGCCTCCTGCTACATAATTTTTATAATTATCAGCAGTAAGAGTTACCGTATTATTTGAAGATGTTGTGATTGTGCCTCCAATATAATCGTTTCCACAAGATCCAAATCCGGAAGCCTCTCGTCCAGTAAGCATACCTACACTCGGGTATGGTGTCTCAACGCCATTTTCAACATAGTAAGCTGTGATGTTGCAATAGCACTGCGCTCTATTTATAGAACGAATTTTACTGCTACCTGTTCCTATGCGTCCTACGATACCTCCGATTTGCGTATTTTTGTTAGGATCAAACTTTCCACAAAGCTCAATATCTCCTGTATTTACCCAGTGCAAACCGGTAGAACCCAATCCACCATTTGAGTAGCCAAACATACCTCCGACCAATAAGGCGCCACTGTCTCCTGCACCGGTTATAGTAACACCGCTCTCCATCGACATCTTGCCGTGGTTGATAAACATACCCTTGTCACTAACAGCTTCAGGATAAGTCCTTATTGACCAGAGATAACCACCAATACCTCCAAATGCTAAGTTGCCTGTGAATGTAGAGCCGCTCTTTATGGTTATATTGCCATTGTTGGTAACTTTGCAGTTATAGCCGATTTTAATTGGGTCAAAACCGTAGTTTGTGGTATACGCCAAAACTCCCGCCAAATAACAAGTTGTTCTAAGAGTAGCATTTACAGTGATATTACCATAGTTAATAACCTCATCACCGTAGAACTCCATTGTAGCATAGTTGGCATATGCAAGCACTCCTGAAATATATACAGAGTTGTTGGTATGTTCACCGAGTAGAGATATATCGCCTTTATTGATATTCTTTCCTTTAAATGTCAAGGCCCTAGGATTATCAGATGATCCGCTGATATAACCTACAAAGCCTCCGAGATTTACACCTCGTGTACCTTTATGGAGATAGAAATCACCATTGTTGCAACAGTCTGTGAATTTTCCTACCGCTTTTATTCCTCCATATCGGCCTACAAATCCTCCAATATATCCTACTGCATATACTTCATGAGGTATGGTTGC
>JAFZEY010000053.1 GCA_017560455.1 Alistipes sp.
ACTCAGAACTCGTTTACCAACTTCGCAATGAGTAATATCGACAAGCGTTATATGGGTGTCGAGCTTGCAGTGCGTGTTCCAATTTGGAACGGTTTGGCATTCCAGGGTGCTTTGAACTATGGCGACTATCGCTACACTTCAAACCCTAACTTCGTACAGACCGTAGATAATAGCAACAAGGTTAAGTTGGAGGATAAGGTTTATTGGAAGGGTTACTATGTCGAGAGCACTCCGCAGTTCGCTGTGAATGTAGGTCTTGACTTCCGCGGTCCAAAGAACTGGTTCGCTTCGATTAACTTCAACTACTACGACAAGTTGTACCTCTCGATGAACCCTGCTTATCGTACAAACAATGCTGTTAAGCCTTATATGCAGGTTCTCGCAAACACTTCGAGCACTCCTGCTCAGCAGATTTGGGCTGCAACCGAGATGGCTGCTATGCGTGCAGAGGAGGAGTTGGGCCACGCTTATACATTGGCTGCAAGCTTGGGTAAGAACTGGTATATCAAGCGTAAGTATACACTCGGTTTCTCGGCTGAGGTTAAGAATATCTTGAATAACAAGAATATCAAGACCGGTGGTTATGAGCAGATGCGTATGCGTAAGGTGCGTGGTATGATGCCAGGTCAGACCAACCCTTCTACAACATACTACACTCACTTCGATTCGAAGTACTTCTACATGCTTGGAACAACCTGCTTTGTGAATGTTTACTTCCGTTTCTAATGTAAAACCGAAAAATGAGAGAGAAAATTATGAAACAGTATAAGATGATTTTAGTAGCATTGCTCGGTTTGATTTTGACGGGTTGCTACAATAAGTTCGAGATGCCGGAGCCAAAGCCTATCTACAACGATACGACTTTCGAGGAGGCAAATCCCGATTTGCAGCATATCACTATTGCCGATTTGAAGAATATCTTTGGCACAACAAGCGGTACCGGCGATACGGGCTCGTTCAATGGCACAAAGTATATCCGCTTTGTGAAGGATAAGAGCGAGTGTACTCCTCAGGAGATATCGTTGGGTTGGTACAATACCGGTAACTATTATATTAAAGGTAAGGTTATCTCGAACGATGAGCAGGGTAACATCTACAAGTCGCTCTATATCTTTGACGGAACGGGTGCTATCGAGTTGAAGCTCACAAATGGTCTCTACCTCGAATATCCTTGTAACCTCGAGACAAAGGAGAGTGTTTGGGTATATGTTAAGATTCGCGAATTGTATCTCGGTAACTTCCGTATGATGCTTTCGTTGGGCGATATCCCGACATCGAGCTTCAACTCGTGGGGTACCTATAAGTACTATGCTAACTCGAATATCGTAAGCCCTAACAAGGTTGCTCAGCATGTATTCTTAGGCGAGAAATGTACCTTGACCGAGAGTTCGACCGACACCACAGCTGACATTTTCGAGGTTGATGAGAATACATATTCGAAGATTCAGGGCGCTAACACCGAGAAGTTCCTTGGTCGTTTGATTCGATTCAAGAACTTGAAGGTACACTATGCAGGCGTTGCTTATCCTGATGAGAATGGTAATATTGTGAATCCTGAGCCACTCTGGAATGGCTCGTTCGAGCAGATCTACCCATCGTGGCTCTCGACCAGCGGTATCCAGACCGAGTTGCCGGTAGTTCCAGGTGGTACTTACACTCAGGTTGTAAATCAGCCTTGGTATCAGTTGGCATACAGCCGCAATAATGTGGCACTCTATGGTAGCGTTTGCCTCTCTTATAACTCGTCGGCAAAGTACACCTCGGATCACGGTGTGTATATGCTCCGTACCAGCGGTTACTCGCGTTTCTCGGGTACATACATCCCTAAGAATGGTACCGTAGGTAATGTGTTGGCAATCTACCAGATCTACTCTAAGCAGTCGGATTATACAGGTGGCGAGAACGACTATTCGACCTATCAGATTGCTGTAAACCGTATCGAGGATATCGACTTCGAGATGGAGCCAAAGAGTGAATATCCTGCTTGGAGCGCACACATCAAGTGGGCAGAGAATAACTTCCCGCAGTATGTATATCCTGTAACTCCTGA
>JAFZEY010000054.1 GCA_017560455.1 Alistipes sp.
CGGAACAGCATCCGACGATGCCGATATCGGAGCATTCGCATTGCGCATCTCTGTCGCATCTCCCAACAACCAGTAAGGATTGATTTGCGGAAAACGATTGACAATCTTACACAACAATTCGAAGCTCGGCTTGTTGCGTCCGCTCAAAATATGAGAGATTGCAGCAGGCTTTACTTCGAGAATTTCAGCCAGCTTACTTGCTGTCAAATTCTCGCTTTGCATCAAAATACGCAGTTTTTCCTCCATTTTTGTAAGTTTTTACAAAGGTAAATATTTTTTACGATATACGCAAACTTTGTGATACAAATGTAAAATGTTAATAATTGTTTAATAAGTGTTACAAATGTTAATAACCAATATTCGGTTAAAAAGAGATATAGGTTTTATATAATATTTATCTTTATATAATAAGATGTAAAATGCTGATATTTATAGTAATATTGCGTTGTGATTGTGGTAATACGATTAATATGTAATAATACCCTGTTATAGATGTTGCATAGGCGTAAATAACATTATATAAATTTTGTAAATAGTTGATTATTAGCGTATATTATATCAAAAGTTCAATATATGAATGTGTTTAAATCGTGATGATTTAGAGGTTTTTCAACATGATTTCTATACTTTACAAATGTAATCAATACCTTTGTATTAACGCTATGTAAATATTACAAATGTTAAATATACAAATAAGGCGATAGATGCGTATATTTTACAAATGTAAAATGTAGAGCTGTAAATGTTGATTTTTATTGAGAAATGAGTTTATTGCAGATAGTAGACTACCCTTTTTATTCGCGTTGCGCTAAATTTGAACATATTATGTTAAATATGCATATAAAATATGCAGAGCAATTTTGTGTATCACTCTGCATATCAGTAGATTATAAAGTTGTTAACACTCCCCTACCCCACTATCGCTGCTGCTATTTCTGCAAACTCTTCTGGAGTTAAAACGAGCTTTTCGCGGCTAAAATCTACATCTTTTTCGCTATTCATAGGGATAAGATGTATGTGTGCGTGAGGTACTTCAAGGCCTAAAACCACCGTTGCAACCCTGTTACAACCGCTAAATGCCTTGATTTTCTGTGCAACTTGCTTGGCAAAGAGAATCATTCCCTGCAAAGTTTCGTCATCGAGGTCGTAGAGATAGTCCACCTCCTGCTTAGGAACAACCAGGGTGTGGCCCTTTGCGAGTGGATTAATGTCAAGAAATGCGTAGTAGCGATCATCTTCCGCTACCTTGTAGCTTGGGATCTCCCCTGCTATTATTCGTGAAAAAATAGTTGCCATAGCTATTATTATTTAAAAGTTAATTTCGCCTTCTCTCCTACCCCACTATCACTCGAGCTCGCTCTCTTATGGTCGATTTTGAAGACCCGCTACTAAATCGACAAATGTTCTATTTGTCGCATTTCTGCAATATATGGAGTATTTTAAAGCTCTTTATTCCTTTACAAGCAAGCTTAATTTTCGCTATTTTCGATGCGTTTAACCCTCTCGACGCCCTTAATCTGTCTAAACTTATCCATAAGCGCGTGTAACGAGTCGGCATCTTGCACATAGAGGCTCACTTTGCCCTCGAAAATGCCGTCGTGGCTGCGGAGGTTAATCTCGCGCATATTGATGCTGAAATCGTCTGAAACGATGTGTGTGATGTCCGACAATATTCCCATTCGGTCGATTCCGCGCAGCTCGATGGTCGATAGATAGGCTTTAGCCTTGTGTTGCGACCACTTTATCTTATCTTTGATGATATTCTTGCCATACTGCGAAGCGAGTCGATTTAGCTCGTTGCAGGTAGCTTTATGAACGACTATATTGTTGGTTGCCGGATCTCTAAATCCTACGACATTGTCACCCGGCAGCGGGCTGCAACAAGGGGCAATCACAAAGCTGCCATCGGAAGCCGTTTTCTCGTTTGTATTGGTCTCGCCGTCGAGGTCGTCTTCTTGTCTTAGCTTCCAGAATTTCAGAGTCTTGCTTATAGATGACGATTTAAGAATCTTCTCGATGTTATCCAACGATATAATTCCGGCGCCTACATGACTGTAGAACTCGTCTTTATAGTTACAGCCGTATGCTTGCATCGCCTTGCGTAGTACGCGGCCACTCATCGTCACATTGTGCTGTGCGAGCTTATTTTCGAACATAACGATACCGTTTTCGATATTGTTCTGCTGCTCGCGCTTAAGGAAGGCTGTAATCTTCTGCTTGGCCTTTGTTGTGGTCACCACTTCGAGCCATTCAGCCTTTGGCTTGGCATTGTCGGCTGTGATAATCTCAATCTGATCGCCCCACTTCAAAGGCTTTGTTATAGGCTCAATCTTATGGTTGATTTTAGCACCTATGGCGTGGTCGCCGACCTTTGTGTGGATGTCGTATGCGAAGTCGAGTGCGGTTGCTCCATTCGGAAGCTCGCGCTGCTCACCCTTTGGTGTAAATACCGTAATTTCAGAAGTATAAAGCGATAGCTTGAAGTTGTCGAGGAACTCTACGGCACTCTCTGTCGGGCTGTTTAGGGCAGATCTAATCTTCTTGAGCCAGGTGTCGAAGGCGTCGTCATTCTGCGATAGTGTCGCCTTCTTGTACTTCCAATGCGCAGCAAATCCTCGCTCGGCGATATCCTCCATACGCTCGGTGCGAATCTGTACCTCCACCCAATGGCCGTCAGGGCCCATTACGGTCGAGTGCAGAGCCTCGTATCCGTTCGCCTTAGGCATTGAAATCCAGTCGCGCAAACGGTCTTGTTTAGGTGCGTAAATGTCTGTTATATTGGAGTATATCTGCCAGCATTGGGTCTTCTCGGAAGGGAATGGCAGAGTCTTGAATACGATACGAATAGCAAAGAGATCGTAAATCTCCTCGAAAGGAATCTGTTTGCGTTGCATCTTGGTCCATATTGAATAGATGCTCTTTACGCGTCCAGAAATTTCGTATTGGATATTGTTGCGGTCCAAAACCTCGATAATTGGCTTGCAGAAGCGGTCGATATACTCTTGTCGCTTCTCTGCCGACTGCGCCAACAATCCGCTGATATGCTCGTACTCCTCAGGGAAGCGATACTTCATACAGAGGTCCTCCAATTCGCTCTTTATAGGGAATAGACCAAGTCTGTATGCCAACGGAGCAAAGAGGTAGATTGTCTCGCCCGTAATCTTAATCTGCTTATTCAGAGGCATAAATTGCAGCGTACGCATATTGTGTAGGCGGTCTGCAATCTTAATGAGAATTACGCGTACATCGTCGGAGAGAGTCAGCAGCACCTTGCGGAAATACTCCGCCTGCTCCGAAGTGTCGGCATTGAATACCCCCGACATCTTGGTCAGGCCATCGACCATCGAGGCGATTTTCGGTCCGAAGATATGCTCCATATCCTCCACCGTGTAGTCGGTATCCTCCACCACATCGTGGAGCAGGGATGCTACGACAGACTTGACACCCAGACCAATCTCATTTACAACGATTTGAGCTACGGCTATCGGGTGCAACATATATGGCTCGCCCGAACGGCGACGCACACCTGCGTGGGCCTCCTTCGCTAAAAAGTAGGCGCGATTGATGAACTCCCAATCGTCTTCACCCTTGCATATTTTTTTGCACGATGCGAGCAGCTCTTCGTAAGCCTGGCTGATTAATCTCTCATCCTCTGCTGTGTAACTCATAACCTATACCTCTAAAAAATAGTGTTGAGAGCAGTGCCGTTTTCGCGGCACTCTGCTCTCGTTCATCGCCTCCTATTGAAGCCTCTATTTCTGCGTCATAACCTCGCGGAGCTTTGCCTCGATCTCGTCGCATAGAGCCTTATCCGAGGTCAATAACTCCTTCACGGCATCGCGGCCCTGGCCAATCTTCTTCTCGCCATACGAGAACCATGAGCCCGCCTTCTTTATAATCTCGTAATCTACCGCCAAGTCAAGAATCTCGCCAATCTTCGAGATACCCTCGCCGAACATAATGTCGAACTCGGCCTTCTTGAACGGAGGTGCCACCTTATTCTTCACCACCTTTACGCGGGTGCGTGTTCCGAGCTGCTCCTCGCCATCCTTGATGACCGAAGTACGGCGGATGTCGATACGAACGCTGGCGTAGAACTTCAAGGCGTTACCACCTGTTGTTGTTTCAGGGTTACCATAAACCACGCCAATCTTATCGCGGAGCTGGTTGATGAAGATACATACGGTCTTTGTCTTTGCGATGCTTGCAGTGAGCTTACGCAACGCCTGCGACATCAATCGTGCCTGTAATCCCATCTTCGAGTCGCCCATCTCGCCCTCAATCTCAGCCTTTGGAGTAAGTGCCGCTACCGAGTCGATTACGATGATATCGATTGCGCTCGAACGAATCAATGAGTCGGCAATTTCGAGTGCCTGCTCGCCATTGTCAGGCTGCGATACGAGGAGGTTCTCGACATCTACGCCCAACTTCTGTGCGTAGAAGCTGTCGAATGCGTGCTCGGCATCGATGAATGCTGCAATACCGCCTGCCTTCTGTGCCTCGGCGATTGCGTGAATTGCGAGAGTTGTCTTACCTGATGACTCAGGACCAAAAATCTCAATCACTCTACCCTTCGGGTAACCACCTACTCCGAGTGCAACATCGAGGGTGATAGAGCCTGTCGGAATAACCGGCACATTCTCCACATTCTCGCTCGACATCTGCATAATCGAACCTTTGCCGAAGTCCTTCTCGATCTTCGCCATTACCGCCTTCAAGACCTTCATCTTCTCGGCATTCTGTGTTGTCATTTCGCTCATAGTATAATCGTTTTTATAATTTATTTCTCTCAATATCTTTTTCCAAAGGAAAAACTTTCCTCAAAGTTAAGAAATTTTTTTGATTCTTGGTGCTGTTTGTTGCTATTTTTTCACTTTTTAATGGCTATTGTATCGCTCCATCAACAATTAGTACTCTTCGTATGAGTCGTAAAATTCATCCTCCTCGTCATCGTTGCCTTTGAACAATCTGTATATTCCATAGATTATGGCAAATATCAGCATCAATATTCCACAGACAACAGCTATTAGTTTATCTATAAATACACTTGCAATTATATCAAATAAAATCCAAGCTCCCATAGTTTTGTATTTTTTAAGTTATACCTATTTATTTCTGCGATATTTTCTATGTCTGCGTCTTATTTTTTCTTGTTCCTTCTTTCTATCATAGGAGTCTATTGCAATGAGAATCATTGCTGCAAATGTTGTAAAAAGACCTCCTAAGGCACTTAATAACGGAAACATAATCTGTACTTGTTGTTATTATTAAACTTGTAGCGCACCTCTAATGCCCCTAACGCCTCTAATTACCCTAAATTTCGTTGCGCCTTGATATATTTTAGTCCCAACAAAGTTGTGCTACAACCATCTCCTCGAACTCTTCTTGGCTGTTGTTGAGTCGCTTCATACACTGCGGGCAGCGAATAGCTGTTTCGGTCTCTACGTGGCACATACCGTCTTCGCAGTCGAACTGCCCCATAAATCCAAATCCCACCAAGTTCATAAACTCTGTTCCGCAATGCTTACATCTGATTGTCTGTCCTGTTCCCATAACTCTATAATTTTAAGGTTTTTAATACTCTACTTAAACAAATCGTCCTTGCCTCCTACAATGTAGTTGGCTACGCTCGCCAATAGGCCGATAATAATCAAAATCGTCATCATATCTCACACTCGTTTTAGGGTTTATGATTACTTTCACGATGCAAAAGTAGTGGGTGTTTTTGACAGGTTGTGTCAAAAAAACATAAAAAGTTAAAAATTTCTAAATTATTGACAGTTTTTTTGTCGTGGGAATGTAATATAGGGAGTTTAATGAGAGAAAATCCCTAATCTCTCTCATACCATATATATAATAAAAGACCGAGAACCATGTGGCCCTCGGTCTTGAAAAAGTTGTCTATCGACTATTCGAACGAGTGAATTACAACTCCCGAACGCAACTTTGGCTCAAACCAAGTGGTCTTAGGAGGCATAATGTTACCTGTGTCGGCGATGTCGATAAGCTGACGCATCGAAACTGGATAGAGGGCAAATGCAACCTTCATCTCGCC
>JAFZEY010000055.1 GCA_017560455.1 Alistipes sp.
ATTCAGGATGTCGATACGAAGAACTATTCGGCGCAGTTCTGGATTCCACAACCATTCGATTGGGGCGAGGACAAGCTGGTCATAGATAAGAGTAATCTGCTTATTTACGAAACACATATCGGTATGTCCTCCGAGAAGGAGGGGGTATCTACCTACAAAGAGTTCGAGAAGAGTGTCTTGCCACGCATCAAGAAGGCGGGCTATAATGCTATTCAGGTTATGGCGATCGCTGAGCATCCTTACTACGGCTCATTCGGTTACCATGTGGCAAATTTCTTTGCGCCCTCTTCGCGTTTCGGTACGCCTGAGGAGTTGAAATCGCTGGTGCGCAAGGCTCACAAGCTGGGTATTGCCGTAATTATGGATATCGTTCACGCTCACTATGTTAAGAATTTTAACGAGGGTATTAACGAGCTCGATGGCTCGCCAAATCACTACTCGAAGGAGGGCGATGCGGGCTATCAGCCATATTGGGATTCGAAGATTTTTGACTATGGAAAGCACGAGGTGGAACACTTCCTCCTCTCGAATGTCAAATATTGGCTTGATGAGTTCCATTTTGACGGCTACCGTTTCGATGGCGTAACCTCGATGATATATCACCACCACGGATATACAGAGTTCGATTCTCGCGAAAAGTTCTTTGACGAGGGCGTCAATCGCGATGCTTTAGTCTATCTCTCGTTGGCTAATAAACTCGTTCATGACTTCCGTCCCGAGGCTGTAACCATTGCCGAGGATGTGAGCGGTATGCCCGGTATGTGTCGTACGCTCGAAGATGGCGGTGTCGGCTTTGACTTCCGCCTGGGTATGGCAATTCCCGACTTCTGGATAAAACTGTTGAAAGACGAGCGCGACGAGGAGTGGAGTGTCGAGGAGATGTGGAGCGTATTGACAAATCGTCTTCCGAAGGATAAGACGGTGGCCTATGCCGAGTCGCACGACCAGGCTATGGTGGGCGATAAGACAATCGCTTTCCGCCTGATGGATAAGGAGATGTATTCGGCGATGAATAAGGGGTCGAAGAGCCTTGTTGTTGAGCGAGGTATGGCGCTCCATAAGATGATACGCCTGATGACAATCTCGGCAGGTGGCGATGCCTATCTCAACTTTATGGGTAACGAGTTTGGCCACCCCGAGTGGATAGATTTTCCGCGTGATGGAAACGATTGGAGCTATGCCCGCGCACGCCGTCAATGGTCGTTGGCCGATAACGGTTTCTTGCGCTACGGAGAGCTTAGCTTGTTCGACAAGGAGATGTTGAAGGTCGTTACCAAGTATGGCGTACTCTCTGACGGATACCCCTACAAGTGGCACTCTGACAACGAAAACCAGACTATCGCCTACTCGCACAAGGGGTTGTACTTTGTCTTTAATTGGAGTCCGGAGAATTCGGTGCCCGACTATCGTGTGGAGGTGCCTTGGGCGGGAAAATACACCGTTTTGTTCTCGACCGATGAGGCGCGATTTGGAGGTTTTGACCGTCAAACAAAGGGGCAGGAGCACTTTACCGAAACTATATATGACGAGTGGGATAATGCCCACCACTTTATTAAGATTTACAATACTGCCCGCACGGCAATGGTTCTCAAATGGCAAAAATAGATGGGGATGAATGTAAAGTATAGAGAGTTTGCAGACCGTATCGCTAAATTTATCGAGAAGGATAGAGTTTATACCGATGAGCTACGCCGTTTTGCGTGGGGTACGGATGCTGGATTTTACCGCTTGACACCGCAGGTTGTTGTTCGTGCCAAGAATGAAAACGAGGTGGTGCAGCTACTCAAAGAGGCATCGGCATTGGCTCTTCCCGTGACCTTCCGCGCTGCGGGAACATCCCTTTCGGGCCAGGCGATAAGCGATTCGATTCTCGTTGTGGCGGGCAAACATTGGGAGCGCTACTCCATAGGAAAGGGTGGCGAAACCATTACTCTTCAACCAGGTGTTGTGGGTGCCGAGGTTAATCGAATTTTGAAACCTTATGGTCGTAAGTTCGGCCCCGATCCCGCATCGATTAAGAGTGCTATGGTTGGCGGAATAGTCATGAATAACGCCTCGGGAATGAGTTGTGGCGTATGGGCCAACAGCGATAAGGTGCTGCTCTCAGCGCGCCTGGTATTTGCCGATGGTACACTTCTAGATACAGCCGATAAGGCGAGTCGCGAGGCCTTTGTAGCATCGCACAAGGCATTAATGGCTGAGATTTGCGCCATCCGTGACGAGGTGTGTGTCGATAAGGAACTTTCTGAGCGCATCCAAAAGAAATATGCCATAAAGTGTGTTACGGGTTTGAATCTTCTGCCATTTGTGCAGTATGACGATCCGTTCGATATTATTCTCCACTCGGTGGTCGGCTCGGAGGGTACTTTGTGCTTTGTGAGCGAGGTTACAATGCGCACGCTGCCTCTCTTGCCGTTGCACAAGACGGCAATGGTCTACTTTCGCACTATTCGCGAGGCGTGCGAAGCGGTGGTGGCAATTCGCAAGTACAATGTCTCGGCCGTGGAGCTGCTCGATAAGCGCTCACTTACGGCTGCAGGAGATACTACGGGCGAGGGGCTTACGGCTCTGCTTATAGAGGTAGAGGAGGCGGAGCAGGCGGCACTCGACGCGAAGGTTGCAACAGTTTCGGCCGAACTCGACAAGTTCGATACGGTTACGGGTGTGAATTTTACGGGCGACGAGGCCGAGCGAGCAAAATATTGGGCTGTGCGTTCGGGAATATTCCCTATGGTGGGCGGTCTGCGCAAGGTAGGTACAACCTGTATGATCGAGGATATCGCCTTCCATATCGAGGATCTGCCACAAGCCACCGAAGAGCTTTCGGCACTGCTTGACAGGTGCGGATATGACGATTCGTGTATCTATGGCCACGCCTTGGAGGGTAACTACCACTTTATTATAAATCAGTCGCTCTCGACCGAGGAGGAGGTTGCGCGATACAGACAACTTATCGAGGAGGTTGCCAAACTCGTAGTCGATAAGTACGATGGCTCACTCAAAGCCGAGCACGGCACGGGTCGTAATATGGCACCATTCGTGGAACGCGAGTGGGGAGTGAAGGCCTACGCAATTATGCAGCGCGTGAAGCGAGCCTTCGATGGTGAGAATCTCTTAAATCCGGGTGTTATCTTCAATGATGACAAAGAGTGCTACCTCAAAAACTTTAAATCTTTGCCGATACTCACCCCTGCCGAGGATGCTTCGGCGGAGGTGCGCGAGGTTTATAAACAACTCAACCGCTGTATCGAGTGCGGTTTCTGCGAGGTAAACTGTGTGTCGTGTGGATATACACTCTCCTCGCGTACTCGTATGGTCTTGCAACGAGAGATTGCTCGTTTGGAACTATCGGGCGAGTCGCCTGAACGCCTTGCTCTATTGAAAAAAGGCTATTCCTACTACGGAAATGACACTTGTGCGGGCGATGGTCTATGCTCGAAGTCGTGTCCTATGGGTATCAATATGTCGGAGCTTACCCACGAATTGCGCCGACGCGAAATGGGTGCAATGGGCAATAGGGTAGGCGACTTTGTTGCCGACCACTTCGGCGGTGTCAAGGGTGTTTTGCGCGGTGTATTGGCCGTTGCCGATGCGGCGCACTTTGTAGTCGGTACAAAGGCGATGTCGGCGATTGGCAAGGGTCTGCATAAGGGATTGAAGATGCCGCTTTGGACACCTTCGCTGCCGAAGAACTACCGCTTCAAAGAGGGATGTGTAGAGCGTACCGAGCATAAAGATAAGGTTGTCTACTTCCCAAGTTGTATAAATCAGGTCATGGGAACCGAGAAGGCTTCGCGTCACTGCCGACCTTTGGTCGAGGAGATGATGTCGCTCTTCGAAAAGGCTGGCTACGATGTTATTCTGCCGAAGGGTATGGAGTCGCTCTGCTGCGGTACAATTTGGGAGAGCAAGGGTATGCCGGAGGTGGCCGATCGCAAGATATCCGAACTTGAAGAGGCCCTTTGGGAGGCTTCGGAGCAGGGTAGATACGATGTTGTCTGCGATCAGAGTCCGTGCCTTTATCGTATGAAGCAGAAGATTTCAAAAATTCGATTATACGACTCTACCGAGTTTGTGTGGGAGAAGATGCGTGATAGGTTGGAGTTCTGTCAGACCGACTCTCCGATAGCCCTGCATCTCACCTGCTCGACTCGTAAGATGGGTATCGAGGGTGCTGTCGAGGGGCTTGCGCGATTGTGCTCATCGAAGGTGCTTGTCCCCGAGGGTGTCGGCTGTTGTGGCTTTGCGGGCGATAAGGGTATGACCAATCCTGAACTCAACGCCTACGCACTCCGCAAACTGCGCGCTCAGATCGAGGCGAACGGTATCGAGGTCGGTTATTCGAACTCGCGCACTTGCGAGATAGGCCTTGCCACAAATTCGGGTGTGCCGTATCGTTCGATAATCTATCTTGTGAACGAGTGTACCACTGCAAAATAGAACATTCACTTTTGTTATATAACTTATAAAAATAGAGGCTGTCGCGAAACGACAGCCTCTTTAAGTGAGTTATATTACTCTCGGTCAAATTACTTTGTTACGCGCTCAAGCCACTTAACCATACCCAACATAACGCCCATAGAAGCGAGGCATACTACGAAGAATACAGTCCAGCACTGCCAGATTGGCCAAGCGTTGTACATAAGTGGACCAACCCACAACATCAAGTTTCCGATAGCGGTAGCACCGAGCCACAAGCCCTGGCACAATCCCAACATGCTCTTAGGAGCAACCTTCGATACGAATGACAAACCGAGTGGCGAGATGAACAACTCAGCAACAGTAAGGAAGAAGTATACTGCGATGAGGATCCACCAGTGTGCCTTCTGAGCATCGATCATAGTCTTGAACTCAGTTGCCGATGGGTAGTTGTGGATGAGTGAGAATACCATAAGCAAGAGGTAAGCCAAACCTGCGATGAACATACCGATAGCGATCTTACGAGGGGTAGAGATCTCCTTGCCTCTGCGTGCAAATGTACCAAAGATAGCCATGATGATTGGGGTGAGAACAATCACGAAGAATGGGTTGATTGCCTGCCAAATCTCAGGAGCAACAGTCGACGAATCTACGAAGTCGCGTGCGAACAACGACAATGAAGTACCGTTCTGGTGGAATGCAAACCAGAAGAAGATAACAACGCCGAGTACTGCGAAGAGAGCGTACAAACGCTGCTTGATCTCAGTAGCCATCATAGCCTTCTCCTCTGCGGTGTACTCAACACTCTGAGCACTCTTCTTCTTAGCAGGGGTTGGGAGACGCTTCTGCGATGCGATGAAGATGGTCAACGAGATGAGCATTGCTACAACCGATGCAATGAACGAGTAGTGGATACCCTCGTTGAATACCTGCAAGTAGTTCTGGCAAGCCTCTACCGATACAGCAGCACCCAAGTCAGTTACCAAGCTCGACAACTTAGCCAAAGCCTCAGCCGAGATAGTGCCATCGATCATCTGGTGGCAAAGTGCAGGGAGTGATGCGTTGTAGATCATGCCGTTAGACTCCAACCACCACTGACGGAGCAATGGAGCAACGAATGGGGCGATAAGACCACCAACATTGATAAATACATAGAAAATCTGGAAACCAGAGTCACGCTTGCTCTTAGCAATTGTGAGAGCCTCAGGACCCTCCTTAGCTGCCTCAGCCTCGAAGTTGTCATACATCTGACCTACGATAGCCTGCAAGTTACCCTTGAACATACCGTTACCAAATGCAATGAGGAAGAGTGCACCGCAAGTGAGTGCGAGCAAAACGCCTGTGTTGCCTGTAGTAGCAGTGATAGGAATAGAGAGCAAGATATAGCCTGCAGCCATAATCATCAGACCCTTTCTGATGGTGCCCTTGTAGTTCTG
>JAFZEY010000056.1 GCA_017560455.1 Alistipes sp.
ATATCGTTCTGTAAAGACAGACGAGTGCTATATTCCGAGTGCAATTATCCGCATCGGCAAGAATGGTTCGTTGGTAGATAATGCTCACGCCGGTGGCGGATATGTAGGAATCAAGGCCAATGGCACACTATGCAACAAAGTGTTAACTCAGTATGGAGAGTCTACAACAGTGTTCAACGGCGTCGACTTTACACAAGAGCACAAAATACCGAATTGGGATAAGGTTGTAGAGTTTGCAAAATATATTGGTCGAAATGTCCCACATCACCGATTGCTGGCACTCGACATAATGGTCGATAAAACCGGTACGCCGAGATTAATCGAATTTAACTGTACGGCATATTCGATGTGGCTCTTCCAATTCACAATGGGTGCTGCACTTGGCGAATACACAGACGAAGTTATCGAGTATTGCAAAAACAATCTGGATAAAGCTCAAAAAGTAATTAATGCTTAAAATATGAGTTCTACGCTCTTCAATAAAATAAAAAAAGTAATTCGTAATCCACGAAAGTTGGCGGCATACATTTGGTGCTGCATGGCTCCTTTATTTCCGGATAAGGCATTTCTCAAGGTGCTTTTTCGCTTAAGAATGGGATATTGGATGGATTTCGACAATCCTAAAACCTACAACGAGAAGTTGCAATGGCTAAAGCTCCATAATCGCAAGCCCGAGTACACAAAAATGGTTGACAAGGCGGGTGCAAAGGAGTATGTTGCAAATATTATCGGCGAGGAGTACATCATTCCGACTTTCGGTGTTTGGAATAGTGTGGATGATATCGACTTTGACAAATTGCCAAATCAATTCGTATTGAAATGTACCCACGACAGTGGCGGCATTGTAATATGTAAAGATAAATCTACTCTTGACATAAAGGCAGCAAAGAAAACTCTGCGCAGAGGATTGAAAAGAGATTTTTATGCCGTAAACAGAGAGTGGCCGTATAAGAATGTGGTGCCACGAATTATTGGCGAAGAGTATATGGTCGATGAGAGTGGTTATGAGCTGAAAGACTACAAATGGTTCTGCTTTGACGGAGAGCCAAAAGCCCTTTTTATTGCTACAGACAGAGGCATCAAGGGCGTAGAGACCAAATTCGACTTTTTTGACGCAGACTTCAACCATCTGCCTTTTACAAACGGACACCCGAATGCCGATAGAGAGATTGCAAAACCTTTGGGATTCGAGAAGATGAAAGAGTTGGCGGCCAAATTATCGGCCGGACAACCACACATTCGAGTTGATTTCTATGACATCAATGGTAAGGTCTATTTCGGAGAATTAACTTTCTACCATTGGAGTGGCACAACGCCATTCGAGCCGAAGGAGTGGGATTACACATTTGGCAGTTGGATAAATTTAAATCAGATATAGCATAATATATAGGTATGATCAATTGGGAGGTACTACGACAAGAGGAGGCTAATATAGATCAATACATTTTCAATTTTGTATTGATGAATATTATATTTCTTCTATGTTATATTTTTAGAAATGACCGCAAGGATAGAACAATTTCTTGGTTGTTGGTATTATTATTCTGTCTATTTGCCTATTGGGACACAGACTTCTTCTCATTTAGACAGGATTTCTTCTCCCCAAATTTCAAGGATTTCCGAGATCCTCTATACTATTATCTTAGTTTTGCCGCGTTCAAATCGTATACAATTTTCAGACTCTTGATATGGGGAACTGGATTGCTACTTTTTAAGAAAACAATAGAGCGTTTTAGCATCTCTAAAAACATTGCAATCTATATATTTGTCCTCTTTTTCTTACTAACATTCTCTTATGCACGAGTGTCACTAGGTATGGCAATGTTCTTCTATGGAGCAAGCCTACTATTAAACCCAAGCAAGGAGCATCGTTCATTAAGTATAATTGCAGGCCTATTATTCATTGCGTGTTCTTATTGGGGCCACAGAAGTATGTCTCTGCTTATACTTCTAACTCCAATGCTGATGGTAAATCTAAATAAAAAGACATCCATCCTTCTCATCTTGGAAGGCGTAACATTTAGTAGTCTTGCGGCCGTACTATTGTCTAAATTAGCAGGAGGAGAGATCATACTTAGCGGAGAGTTGAGCGATGTGGGTGATGCCGCAAGTCATTATGCTGCAAATGAATCGACCATTGACTACAATTGGAAGTTTATGTTGATAAAGAATCTTCGCAACTACTCTTTTATGGTCCTAATTCTATACTTCATATGGAAGATGACATTATCCAAAGACTCCTACCGTATTATGCCTTATATCAAGAGATTGACCGCGCTGTGCTGTACGATCCTTATCATTGCAATATCATTTATGAATGTTCTGGGACTTGGTGCAGAGGTAATTGGTTACAGATACCTTTATATGTTGGGTATCCCATCGTGTATAATATTGTCATATTTGGTTGACAACGGAATAACAAAACCTGCAACAGCATTTATATTACTCATGCCCGCAATACTATATGCCGAAGGATTTATTTTCGGTAAGATATTAAGTTTTTAACCTATTATTTATAGAATGAAAGTACTACACATTACGACAAATTATCCCTCAAAGGAATTCCCGATATTCGGTATCTTTGTAAAAGAGCAGGTAGAATCGCTGCAAGAATTAGGAATTGAGAATGAAGTATTTTATTGTGACGGACAGAATAAAGGCTTTAAAAAATATATTACCTATGTCCCAAAGTTGTGGTGGAAACTGCTAACCACAAAATACGATATTCTCCACTGTCATCATGCGCTAAGTGCCATTATCCTATGTATGACAGGCTGGCCATTATTTAAAAAATGTGTACTGTCATATCAGAATGACCCGGACAAAGAGTGGGGACATAAATGTTTTCGTCTCTTTAATATATTATTCAGTAAGTTTATCGTAAAAAACCGATCGCCATATCTTAAATATCCAAAGATGTGCTACTTGCCAAATGGTTGCAACGAAAACTTTTTCACGCCATTAAACCAAGATGACTGCAGAAGAGAGCTAAACCTGTCCAAAGACAACATATACATCATGTATATGGATTCGAACAAAGGCGTTCGAACTCAGAAGCGAAAGGATAGATTCGATCAGACACTGGAAATCCTAAAAAATAAGTATAAATATGACAACATCATGTCTATTGAGCTTAGGAACACTCCAAGACACCTCATTCCTTTATATATAAATGCTTGCAACGCACACCTTATTAGTAGCGATTTTGAGGGCTCTCCTAATTCCGTAAAAGAGTGTATGTATTGCAATACACCGGTAGTTTCGACCGATGTAGGAAATGTAAGAGAGATGATAGGCGACATAGATGGTTGTTATGTTTCGGATAGTTTTTCGGCAGAAGAATTGGCTGAAGGTCTCAACAAAGTATTATTAAATAGTACTAATTTCAATGGTCGTCAAAAATTTTTAGATAAAGGTTATGGAATGAAAACCGTAGCCCAGAAATTGGAATCAATCTACAAATCAATCATAAAACATTAATTTCTAAAACTATGGATGGATCAATTATTGTCACATATAGATGTCCGATGAGATGTAAGATGTGTGACATCTGGAACAATCCGACTGATAAATCAGAAGAGTTCAAACCTGAACTTCTCAAAAAATTGCCAAAGATGAGACTCGTTAATATCACGGGAGGAGAACCATTCGTTCGAGATGATATTGAGGAGATTGTCAAGATTCTTATGACAAAGACAGACCGTATAGTCTTCTCTACCAGCGGTTTTTACAGCGAAAAGATAATTGCATTGGCAAAGAAATACCCTCAATTAGGCTTTAGAATCAGCATTGAAGGTTTAAGTTGTAAAAATGATGAATTGCGAGGTAGGGCCGGTGGATTCGACAAGGGTTTAAGTACGCTATTGGAGTTACGACGAATGGGTGTGAAGGATATCGGTTTCGGAATAACCGTATCCAACAACAACTCGAACGATATGCTAAATCTCTACGAGTTGAGCAAAAACCTCAAAATGCAATTTGCGACAGCCAGCTTCCACAACTCATTCTACTTCCACAAATACGACAACATTGTAACCAACATAGATGAAGTATGTGGCAACTTTGATGAACTAATACAGCGTTTGATGCATGAGAACAACCCGAAGTCGTGGGCTCGAGCATTCTTCAATTTGGGCCTCATAAACTATATTAAAGGTGGAAGACGAATGCTCCCATGTGAGGCAGGTTCCGAGAATTTCTTCTTAGATCCTTTTGGTAATGTACTTCCTTGTAATGGCATGGAGAAGGATATTTGGTTCGACACCATGGGCAACTTGAACGATGTTGATAATTTCGATCAGATATGGAACAGTAAAAAGGCTCAAGAAGTCAGAAAGAAAGTATCTTGTTGCAAGAAGAGTTGCTGGATGATCGGCTCGGTATCTCCGGTAATGAGTAAATATATAACCAACATTGCTCCTTGGATTATCAAGAACAAATTAAAGGTTATGATGGGAGGAAAAGTAGACACTTCCTGTATACCGTTCTACCATGTAGGTAACAATGACAAGCAAGGTTTGAGGTAACGGAAATCCATATTATATTATTTTATTGCATCTATGAAAATTGCATTTATTGGAGGTCGCAACATCCATAAATTGGGAGGCATAGAAAACTATATGTTTAATCTGTGCACCAAACTCGTAGAAAGAGGGATTGAACCAATAGTATATTGCGAAAGTGATAGAGACTATGAGGAAACTATAAATGGATTTAAGGTTATTCATTGGAAATCACCTAGAAGCGTTTACCTATGCAAAATTTTTCTCGGATTAAAATCCACATTAAATGCCCTATTTAAGCAAAAGGATGTAGTCATTTTTCATTACAATGCTTGGCCGCCATCGATATGGAATTGGATTCCAAGATTATTTGGCAAAAAATCCATACTAATGGGTCACGGTCTGGAGTGGAAACGTACAAAATACTCTCCTAAGCAGCAAAAAATAATGCGTATTATGGAGCGTGTATCAGCCATTATAAACAACCACCTTGTAATGGTAAGCCAAGAGCAATCAGATTGGTATGCTTCGCAATATGGTAAAAAGTGTGCGACAATTCCAACTGCAGTAAACTTACCTGCATCTTTTACCGATACAGCCATTCTCGAGACTTACGGTCTAAAAAAGAATGGATACTATCTATATTTGGGTAGATTGGTACAAGATAAAAATCCGGACTATCTAATCAAAGCATTTAATAAGGCTAATCCAAGCAATTCAAAGTTGGTAATTGCAGGTTCTAATGATTCTGATCCCGAATATGTGGATTACCTACATAAATTAGCAAAGGGCAATCATGACATCATATTTACAGGTGCGGTCTATGGCCTTGACAAGGAGACGCTTCTTAAAAATTGTAAAGTTTTCTGTATACCTTCAACCATAGAGGGTCTTGCAATTACACTTTTGGAGGCAATGAGTTATGCAAAGCCAGTAATAGCCTCCGACATCGAAGCCAACAAAGAAGGATTAGGCGATAATGGCATCTGGGTGAAAGCCGAAAATGAAGACGAACTAAGCAACGCCATTCTCTATTGCGAGAGCAATATTGGCATATTAGAGGAAGAGGCAAAGAAGAACTACAATCGTATAGAGACATTGTTTACCTGGGATCGTATCTCTCTTTTATATAGCGATTATACTAATAATATCATTAATAAGAGATAATCGTATCGATAGATATAATGCTATTCTTTGACCTAATACAGATTGCGCTGGGGCACAAGACGGAGTTAAGCCACGCTCCTTCCGATGAGGAGTGGAAGGAATTGTATGCTCTATCTAAGAAGCAAACTTTACTGGGTATCACAGCTGCTGCCATCGAGAAGATTCCGGCTCATCAGCGCCCTGCCAAACCACTTTTATTGCAATGGTATGTAACAGCCGAACATATTAAAGATCTTAACGAAAGTCTTAATATCAAAGCTGTTAAGATATCTGAGATGTTCTATAAACATGGATTTCGAAACATTATTCTCAAAGGTCAAGGCATAGCAAAATTGTACGAAATTGCTCAACTTGAGAAGTACCGCACACCCGGAGATATCGATATTTGGTTAGAGGGAAGTCGTGAGAATATTGTTGAATATGTCCGAAAGAGCAGACCAAATAGCAAGGTAGTTTATCATCATATCGATTTTGGAGAGATCGATGGCGTTGATGTGGAGATTCACTCTACCCCATCATGGATGAACTGCTACTTTACGAATAAGAAATTGCAAAATTTCTTTAGTCAATGTAAAGATGACCTCTTCAGAAGATGTGAGACTTTACAAGGAGACATTCCTACTCCGAGTCTATACTTTAATAGTATATATATACTTATACATATATATCGCCATCTATTTCACGAGGGCATCGGTCTTCGTCAGCTAATGGACTACTACTTCGTGCTACGACAAGGGCTTACAGAGAGCGAAGCGAGAGAGGCAATGGAGGTGTTACGCTCTTTGAGGATGGAGAGGTTTGCCGGTGCCGTAATGTGGATTATGCAGGAGGTGTTCGGATTGGAAGAGGGGTATATGCTCACCACACCGAGCGAAAAGGATGGTCGTTTCTTACTTAACGAGATAATGATATCCGGAAATTTCGGACAATACGACATTAGAGTGTGGCGAAATAATAATGAATCTGACCTTTCGCACGCAATTCGAAAGATAAAAAGATTGTTATCTTTTATTCATTACTATCCTTCGGAAGTAGTATGGAGCCCTCTATTTAAGTTGTGGCACTATTTCTGGCGTAGAAAAGCTAATAATACAAAATAGTATAACATGAAAGGCATTGTTTTGGCTGGTGGTAGTGGTACGCGTTTGTATCCAATCACAAAGGGTATCAGCAAGCAGTTGTTGCCGGTATATGACAAACCGATGATATATTATCCGATATCGGTGCTTATGTTGGCAGGTATCAGGGAGATACTCATCATATCCACACCACACGACTTGCCAAGTTTTAAGCGCCTGCTTGGCGATGGCTCCAACATTGGTGTGACATTTAGTTACGCCGAGCAGGCTCAGCCTAATGGTCTTGCCGAGGCGTTTATCATTGGTAATGAGTTCATCGGCAACGACTCCGTAGCCCTCATACTTGGCGACAATATCTTCTATGGTCAAGGTTTTACAGGAATGTTGGAGAACGCCGTAAAGCGTGCCGAGAAGGAGAATATATCCACCATCTTCGGTTATGCCGTACCTGATCCTGAGCGATTTGGTGTTGCCGAATTTGACGCAGAAGGAAGGGTTGTCGGCATCGAAGAGAAACCATCTCAGCCAAAGAGTAACTATGCAATTACAGGACTCTATTTCTACACTCCTGAGGTTGTTGATATTGCACAATCTCTTACTCCTTCCTCGCGCGGAGAGTTGGAAATTACAGATGTAAACAAGGCCTTTCTTAACAAAGGTGAGCTCTATTTCCAGCAACTCGGTCGTGGTTTTGCCTGGCTCGATACCGGAACTCATGAGAGTCTCTTTGATGCGGCACGATTTGTCGAAGTCATCGAGTCGCGCCAATGCATACAAATTGCTTGTTTAGAGGAGATTGCGTGGCGCAAGGGTTGGATTACAAGCGAAGAGTTGAGAGCGCTTGCCGAGCCGATGAAGGAGTGTGCTTATGGTAAATATATGTTAAAACTCGCCAATAGATAATGCAGGTTACAAGATTTAACATAGAGGGAGTTCTCCTATTTGAACCCACACTTCACAAGGATTCGCGCGGCTCTTTTGTGGAGGTCTTCTCGGAGCGCGAGTTCGAGGCTCTGTCGGGAGTAAGCACCCATTTTGTGCAAGACAACGAGAGCCACTCACGCAAATATGTTCTACGCGGACTCCACTTCCAAAAGGGAGAGTGGGCGCAGGCAAAGCTTGTTCGCGTTGCAAGAGGGCGCGTCTTGGATGTAGCGGTTGATATAAGAGAGGGAAGTTCAACCTTTGGCAAGCATATCGCCGTTGAGTTGAGCGAGGAGAATCATCGTCAGTTATTCATTCCGAAAGGTTTCGCTCACGGTTATATTGCCTTGGAGGATAACACACTGTTTCTCTACAAGTGCGATGAATACTACCACCCCGAAGCCGAAGGTGGTATAATCTGGAACGACCCGGCCATCGCCATCGATTGGGGCATTGCGGAGTCCGAGATGATTATATCCGACAAGGACAGAGGGTATGGCTTATTAAGTGATTTGACCTCAACAAAATAGCGTGATGAATATACTCGTTACAGGTGCAAACGGGCAGATGGGGCAAGAGTTGCAACGCCTTTCAAAATTGGGTGGAGCAAACTATATCTTTACCGATATAGAGATGTTGGACATCGCTAAAATGCACGATGTAGAGGAGTTTATCAAAGGGCACAACATCGACACCATTATCAACTGCGCCGCATATACAAATGTGGATAGAGCTGAGGAGGAATCTGATATTGCAGAGCGTATAAATGGCGATGCTGTCAGGATTTTAGCCGATTTAGCAAAGCAAAACGATATAAAACTTATCCACATCTCCACAGACTATGTGTTTGGCAACAACTACAATAGCCCTATTGTAGAAGATACGCCTACCACACCACTTTCGGTTTATGGTCGAACAAAGGCCATGGGAGAGAGGGCGATTATGGAGTCGGGATGCAGATATGTTATTATACGCACATCTTGGCTATATTCAGCCTACGGAAATAATTTCGTAAAGAGGATATTGGAGCTCGCGCGCAAGACGAACGAGTTAAAGGTTGTAGACGACCAGATTGGTTCTCCGACCTACGCCGCAGACCTTGCTATTGTAATAAAGGAGATTGCAGAAAACGAGCTAAACGACATACAAGGTATCTACCACTACTCGAGCGAGGGTGCTATTTCTTGGTACACTTTTGCAAGCGCAATAGTCGAGCTAAGCAACGCACCTTGTACCGTATATCCTTGCAATAGCCGAGAGTATAGGACGGCAGCAGTACGACCACCCTACTCCGTATTGGACAAAACAAAGATTAAAAAAGAGTTAGGTATCGATATTCCTTTATGGAAGGACTCTTTGGCGGAGTGTTTAAAAAAGATAGAATAGACTATGGCAAAGCGAAATATAGTAATCACCGGTGGAGCCGGATTTATCGGCTCGCATGTGGTGCGTCTTTTTGTAAATAAGTACCCCGAGTACAACATTATAAACCTCGACAAGCTCACCTATGCAGGTAACTTGGATAACCTCAAAGATATTGAGAATAAGCCCAACTACAAGTTTGTCAAGATGGATATCTGCGATTTCGAGCCATTCTACCGGTTAATGCAGGAGGAGAAAATCGATGGTATCATCCACCTCGCAGCCGAGAGCCACGTGGATCGCAGCATCAAAGACCCTTTCACCTTCGCAAAAACCAATGTGATGGGTACACTGAGCCTCTTGCAGGCGGCAAAACTCTATTGGGAGTCGCTTCCGGAGGGCTACGAGGGCAAACGCTTCTACCATATCTCGACCGATGAGGTCTATGGATCGTTGGCACTTGATAGCGAGCTATTCCGCGAAGATACTCCATATTCACCCCACTCGCCATACTCGGCATCGAAGGCTTCGAGCGACCACTTTGTGCGCGCCTATCACGACACCTACGGTATGCCGACCATCGTGACAAACTGCTCGAACAACTACGGTCCTTATCAGTTCCCCGAGAAGCTTATACCACTCTTTATCAACAACATTCGCCAGAGAAAGCCACTACCCGTATATGGCAAGGGCGAGAATGTGCTCGATTGGCTCTATGTCGAGGACCACGCAAGAGCAATCGATCTTATTTTCCACAGGGGTAAGATTGCCGAGACATATAATATCGGAGGTTTCAACGAGTGGAAGAACATCGACCTTATCAAGGTTATAATAAAGACTGTCGATAGAATACTTGGAAATCCCGAGGGTCATTCGCTCTCGCTAATAACCTATGTAACAGACCGTCTTGGGCACGATGCTCGCTATGCTATCGACTCCACAAAGTTGCAGAAGGAGCTTGGCTGGGAGCCATCTTTACAGTTCGAGGAGGGCATCGAAAAGACCGTCCGCTGGTACCTCGACAACCAGGAGTGGATAGATAATATCATCTCTGGCGAGTACCAGAAATACTATGACAGTATGTATAGCAACTTGTAGATAGACTTAAAGTAGAAGGTATGTTGGCTGTTGCACAACAATAAAGAGGTAAAAAACTGCTAAAAAATTTGCGCTTAACAAAATTTTAGTTACCTTTGCACTCGCAAAACAGCAAAGGGAGTTTAGCTCAGCTGGTTTAGAGCATCGCTTTATCTTGCAGCTAACTCCCACAAAAATCGTTTTCCGCTTTCCGTTTTACGCTTTTTCTATCACTAATTTCGCCAAGAATTTTGCTATACTTGGTTTTTTTTATTTATCTTTGCATATAGGGTTTGAGTTTAGCGCATACTATTTTAAAAAAACTATAACATTACTAATTATTAATCAACAATTTACGACTATGAAAAAATCTATTTTCTTATTGTTTGCTCTATTTGTGGCTCTTTCGGCAGTCGCACAGGAGTATCACGCACATTATCAGAGTGCAACCGAGCCGCAGACACTCCTGCCTATCGGCTACGCTCGCGGTTATCGTCACGAGATTATCCTTCCAAATGTGAACGGATACACCGCTTACAAAGCCGATTTGCACATTCACACCACCTACTCTGATGGTTCTGTAAATGTTAAGGAGCGTGTAAACGAGGCTTGGCGCGATGGCTTGGATATCTACGCTGCAACAGACCATATGTCAATCCGCCCTGTTGATGGTAAGGAGGGACAGACCACTCCAAGCGATGTAAAGGCAAAGCGCGGTGCTAAGGTAACTAAGGCAGTTGAGGGCGCATTGAAGCTTGCTGATGACTACGGATTATTGGTTATCCCTGGTGTGGAGTTGACCGGAAATGCGCTTACAC
>JAFZEY010000057.1 GCA_017560455.1 Alistipes sp.
ACCGCCGATGGTCATGCCTTCGGGGAACTCTACCGAGGTCAGCTGATTGTTGTGGAGCGAAAGGTTACCTTTGTAATGATTTCCTTCGAGCAGGTCGAGATCGCCATACTTGGCGATAAAATCTTTAATTGTTGGTTTCATGATGTTTAATTTATTGTCTCTCCAATCGTTTTTGCGCGTAAGCCTCGCGGCGTTGAGCATTGCGGGCCTTCAACCATGCTTGGTATTTCTCGGTTTTTCGGTATGCCCTCATGTGCTCGGCTTTGCGTTTTCTTCCTTGCTCTGTTTGGCGGTATCGCCTCTGGTTCGCAATACACCGCTCTCGATGCTCGTAGTAGTATTGGCGGGCCCTGATTCTGTTTCGCTCCTTGGACTCCTCGCTCCGCTTGTAACGACGAATCACTTTCGGAGACCTCTTCGGCTTGGAAGGTTCTACGGGAGCGGGTTGCTCTTCCGGCGTTGGTTCCTCCGCGACCGGCTCAATCTGGTGCTGCTTCGGCTTCCATGTCCGCAAAGCGAAACACTCGAAGCACCATCCCAGATGGCCGTCAGGCATCCGCCTATTTTCCGGAAACTGCTCGATGGGTAACTCTTGCCCGCATACGATACAAACCTTCTTCATCATCTACTCTTTTTAGTGACCTCGGAGGGGTCGAACCTCCATCTGATGGGTGGGTTATGTAAAACAACAATAAAACATTTAACATTGTAAACACCCATCCGTTTTACCCTTAAACTATCGGTCAAGGTGTCGGGATTAGATGCCCGACGCACCCTCCGTCTTTCCGAAGTGTCGGCCTTGGTCGGCGTTGGCGGAACCTCCGCTTTATTTTGCCCTGCGGGGAAGACTCGAACTCCCCTAATGTGTCGATTTCACCGCCACCCTCCTTCGAGGTATAGCTTTTATCGCCCCTATCCGTTTAGGACGCTATCGCAGGGTTGATGGGATTTTATTCCCTTCGCTTGGCTTTCCCAGGTTTGTGATATATGTTTTTCAATTTCCACTCCTTGATGCTCCGATTCCGATTGCATTCCCCTGCCTTCACGCGCTCGGGGTACTTGCGGTTCCAGTCGCAGCAGAGTTTTCCGTTCTTCATCACGGCGTAGATGCAACCACCGCCAATCGGCATATTCGGACACTTCAACATCGCTCGTAAGTTTTTAGTTTGCGGATAGAGCCGGATTCGAACCGAGCCTCCTCCCGGCAACCACACTGCCGGACGCTCTACCAAATGAGCTACCTATCCAAGGTGTTCCCTACGGAAAGTGAGGTTTAGTAGGGAACGGTTAAACATAAAAAAGAATAAAGATCCTTGGTGCCTTTTTATCCTGCTGCACCTCGCAGTCTCAACATATTAACAACCAATAATCAAACAAGCTGATTTGCACGCGCGGGAGGATTCGAACCTCTTTCAAACCTTACAATTAACCAAAATGCAGATTACAATCTCATCTGAAACAGCTATAATCCCTGTGTACATGTGACCCCGGCCACCTTGCCGCGCGTGTCGCCCGTCATCACGACGGTCTTATGAAGAAAACTACTGTGGGTTGTCCTTCTTCACAAAGCGTCCGTTCTTGCCACGCTTCGAGTGGTACTTCGCGAGCTCGCGCTTTGCTTGGGCGTAGGCCGATTCGAGCTGCTTGAACTCGCCTTCCAACTTTGCGTAGTCGCCATTCACCTTCTCGAAGGATGCGCGGAG
The DNA here is from genome assembly GCA_017560455.1 of Alistipes sp. Classification (GTDB taxonomy): domain Bacteria; phylum Bacteroidota; class Bacteroidia; order Bacteroidales; family Rikenellaceae; genus Alistipes. Next base: position 1,704 of record JAFZEY010000057.1, read on the forward strand.
ATGGTTGTAGTCCTCGATCGCCGCAGACAACGAACCATCCGACAAATGCAATTTATTCTGCAAGGTGGCATTCTGTTTGGCGAGTTCGTCGCGATTGTCTCTCAACGCTTCGTGCTCTTTAAGCAGGCTCGCATAAGAGCGTTGCGTGGCCTCATTTGCCGACTTCGACATCGCAAGCAGTCGGCGGTACATTTTTCGACTGGTCAAATCCAAACCGAAGAGCCGATACACGGCAAATTCCTTGTTTTTCATAGTAGAAATATTAAAAGGTTAGGCACTCACCCATTTGAATTTCGTAACCTCGACCCCGCCGAGTTCCATCGCTCTGCGGCGGATGCGGTCGGGCTGCTCGCCCTGTCGGGGATTTGTCAGCACCAACGCATTGCGCACAGTGTCGATCGAACACTTCGGGCACTCGTTAGCGATCTGCTTCTTCAATGCTGCCGGCAATTCGATTACGCGAATCGCTATTTTTCGCATCGGAGCCACATTATCACTCTTTTTCATCATATTGCTTTGTTTTGAAAAATTCTTTGCGTAAATTCGCAGTAATACTTTTTGCGTTCCGTTTCCCGAACGACTTTTGTTCTGTTTCGAGGGCAAATATAGAAACTTGCTCGGTATTTACAATAGAAAAAACGCATTTTTTTCTATTGGAATTTCTTATAGCAAACACATTAACTATTAAATTATTGATTTTATGGATGTAAAAAGCAGACTGAAAAGATTTTTGCAATTCAAAAATCTTGGGCAAAAGGCGTTTGAAGAACATTGCGGACTCGCAAATGGCTATGTAAACAACATTCGACGCTCCATAACACCGAGCAAGATACAGCAAATTGCTCTATCTTTCCCAGAATTGAACACTGGCTGGCTTTTGACCGGAGAGGGCGAGATGATTAAAGGCAATGGATGCAACACGGTAGTGACCGGCGATGTGTCGGGGAACGGCAACAACTTCGTGGCCGGCAACAACAATAGCATAGGAACGCCCCGCAAGGAGGATATGGAGACCATAGAGGGTGAGGAGGTAGAGATCAAGGAGACCATCATCCTCACACCGGAGATTCTTACCGCCGAAGGCATTGACATCAAAAAGGAGTTGAAAGCCGGAACTCTCGAAGCCGAGGTCAAGCCGACGCAGGATGTGCTACCGACGCACCACGCGAAGGTCTATACCGAGACCGATGAGATGTCACCGGAGATCGAGGCAAACGACCCCGTGTTCGTGCGCTTCTTGTCGAACAAGCGCGGCTTCATCGACGGCCGTATGTACTTTGTCGATCTCGACAACGGCAGTGTGGTGCGTTGGGTTGTCGGTATTGATTCAGACAACATCCGCCTAATTTCGATGAAGGACGAGAGAACTGTTCCTTTTGACCGCGTTCGTTCGATTTCGG
>JAFZEY010000058.1 GCA_017560455.1 Alistipes sp.
CAACTCAGGAGCCACATAGCTCTCTGATAGGTGCTTCCAAGTAGCATTACCCCAGTTAATAACTGACGCTGCCGAATGAGAGTCAATCGAATCACAACCGATAGATGTCAACCACTCATCACCGCTCTTAGGACCATAAGTTGTAAGAATAAGCTGCTCTTTTGGCCGAGTCATACCGACATATATCAAGCGTTTTGCCTCGTTAATCGTTGCAAGACGAACCTTCTGGAAGAAATCATTTTCCTCGATTCTATCCATAATGCTTGAAGTGAAACCTTTCATCGCTGCTGGTACAAGACGCAATAGAGTATCTGATGCTGTGTTACAAGTCAACACGCCGAAGAAGGTCTTCTTTGCCTCAACCGGAGCCTTATGGAGCGAACACAATATGACGCAAGGCCACTCCAAGCCCTTCGATTTGTGGTATGTCATAACCGAGACACCATTATCGTCGCCAGGGTACTCAATTGGATGCTCCTTGAGATACTCTACAAAGCCTACGAGCGTACTGCTCAAACCGAAGTTTGCACAAAGACCCTCATAGGTAGAAGCCTTTGATTCGAGAGCTGAGCAGTAGTTATAAGCAGGAGCCAAAGGATCTATACGCTTGATAAGATCTGCAAGATTCAGCTCAATAATCATTGTTTCAATTGCAGCACTAACGCTCTGGTTGCCAATAGCCTTTCGTATGTCCGAAATACGACCTATGATATCCAAATCCGAAAGCCAATCCATCTCCTTGTCATCAACATCAAGGTATTGCAGTCTATTAGTTATGAGTTCAGAGATAGAATAACCAGCCTCTATACGATTTGCGACAATCGCTTTAGAGAGTTCATTATCACCTCGTGCTGCAAATGACACCACCGCACTCACAAACGATGAAATAGCATCTACGCTGTTCTCTGCCTCTTCAGTCTCACGATCGAGGCGAGCATTATAGGCAATACCTCTCTCTTTGAGTGCGTTTGCACACTTAATCACTTCGGAATTTTGACGGTAGAGAATCGCTATCTCATTGGGCTTAAAGGTGCCATTAGCTACCAACTCCTCAACCTTCTCGGCTAAGGCCTCAGGTACATCCTCCTTTCTTCCACAAACGAAGTGCATATGTTGCAACTCGCGCTCTTGTGGTTTTGGAGGGTCATTCTCTGTTCGGTTAGGCATACCGAGTCTAATTAGCTCATCTTTGAGTTGTCCACGGAATACCTTTTCGCAGAAGATGTTATTTACGAGATTTACAATAGTCTCGTTAGAGCGCCAGCAGTGTTCCAAACGATCTGGCATATTGCCGTCGTTTTTCTGCTCAACCTTATTGATAACAGACTCGATAAGCTCGGTATTTGTGCCTCGAAAACCGTAGATAGCTTGCTTGATATCACCAACCCAAACACTCTGCTCCATAAGCTCCGAAAGACGCTCAAAAGACTTCACCTGAAGTGGAGAACAATCTTGGAACTCATCGACAAAAGCAACCTTGTAGCGACTCTGAATGTCAGCTACGACCTCCTCTTTATTGAGCAGCTCGTCAAACTTCTGCAACAAATCACCATAGTCTAACAAGCAGCGCTTACGCTTAAACTCCTCATACTCCTTCTTCCACTGAATGGCAAGGCGAAATATAGCGTCAATGTAGCATTCTACAAGGTTTCTGACCTGCACAGAATAAGGAACCTGCTCAGCAATCTCGGCAGCAAATGCCATACCTGCTGCGTAGTTCGCCTTAATAGTCTTGTTAGTTAACGCAGCTATTTCAGAAGCTAAACCGAGAATTGCGGCAAGAGGCTTAGCATCTGTTGCTCTGCCAGTATAGGCTCTTATAGCAGGTATTTTAGGTTCAATCTTTTTTCTGTTGGTTTGAGGTAATGCAGCCTCTGCCAATATATTTTCTGCTAACTGCTTTAATTCAAAGATCTTGTCATCTCCGATATCAAAGCGATTGCCAGAACCCATTACTTCGTTTATGAGTTTCTTACTCTCCTTCTTGGCCTCCTCCAACTGTTTCTCATCAATACATAACTCTACCGTTTTATCGATGATATTTTTCAACTCTCTTTTCCAGAAACCAAAATCGAGTTGTGAGGTTTGTGGGATAGTAAGATTAAATGAACGACACATCGTGTCGAAAAGCCGTAAGTCATCCTCACTTGGTAATGATGCTAATGATTGTGAGATGCAGAACTTACTGCCCTCGTTATCCATAATTGAGACATTAGCGCTAATACCAAGCAGATACCAGTAGCGAGATACAAACTGATATGCTATCGAGTGAATGGTACCTATTGCGGCGTTATCAATATTCATAGCGGCCTCATACAGACCCTTCGAATAGAGCGTCGAACGCACCTTCTCGCGAAGCTCCTTTGCAGCAGCTTCGGTAAAGGTTGTAAGAATAATCTGCTCTGCCTGACACTTGCCATCAATAATCATCTGGGCAATATCCTGTGTCAAACGGTATGTTTTGCCACTGCCGGCACCTGCACTTACAAATGTTGTGTTCTTCATACTATTTCAAATTCTTATAACCCTTATCAAACTTATCTTCGCTATATTTTTTGTCGTATACAGATAATGGGAAAAGGCTCTTCTCTGCCTCTTGACCTGCATACTCGCCCGTACCAATAGAACAGCCCTCTACACGTTCAATTTTACCAGCTTTGAGTTGTTCCCAGCGGAAGCGATAGGCCCTTGCGGCCTCCGCAATCACATCGGAGTCCAGACGCTCATTCTTGACCTTAATAATCTCTTGCCCGTTTGGTAAATCAAACTCATCAGCTGTTAAAATAGTGACATCTGGAAGTAGAACATAGGCAACTCGTACTTTGGTGTCCTTGCCAAACTCCTGCTTTGCCATATAGCGGTAAACCTCTAACTGCAAGGCTCGGTTCTCCTCAACCTCTGTTTTGCGACTCTTGCTACGACTATACTTAAAGTCAAAGATAACCTTTCCGCCCTCTGCATCGCTCAACAACATATCTGCACGGGAACCCAGCGATACACTATTACCTGCATCTGTCCACTTAGCTTGTTTGAACTCATACTCACAAGCATCAACTGTTAAGCCGTTGTTAATGATAGTCTCAGCCAACTTATCTAATGCCTCTTGCATTTTGCTCTTCAGGCGTCGCAAATCAATAGCATACTCTGGCAATCTTAGCAACAATCCCTTCTCATTTACCGACTCCTCGAATATAGTCTCGTATTCCGTTTTGTAGTAGTCGCACGCCTCTTTGATTGGTCTGTCATCAAATACCTTCTCAATAATCAAGTGGGCGACATTACCAAGTGTTCTGTCTAGGTCTTGAGCCGATGGCATTGACTGGTCGTCGAGTTTAGCGCATCTTTCGCACACATAGGCAAATGGGTGCTGTATGAGTTGGCTGAGGCTCGAGTAACTCTCGGCCTGTTTAGCCTTATCTTCATAACGTTCGTATCGTTCTTTGAGCTTTACCAACTCACCAAGTTCAACCAAAATCGGATTTTCGTTTTGATTGTTTACCTGGTGGTCGGTGGTCGTATAATCCTCCGATAGAGTCTTATGCTGTGCGATACTCTCAAGGCCTCCCTTGATGCGCTCGTTGAGTTGCAAAACAAGTGGATGGCGGGCGACCTTCTCTCCACTGCACTTCTCAGCCTCGATAATGGTAAGACCCTTGGTGTTGAGCAGTATTCGTTGCATAGCAGCCTGGTTCATTAGTGAGTGTTTCTCTCGCTTATAAAGCATAGCGCCTTGATTCTCAACCTCTGCATACTCTGCATCATTGAGATTCTCAAACGGATATGCTACAACGCCAGCATCTTCGGCAGGAAACCAAACAACACAGTCTGCTATGTCGTGAAGATCTCCCATTGAAGCAATGCTTGTGTGACTACATACCTCTGCATTATATTGAGTGTATGTGCTTGGTTGCGCTATATTTTTGCACCACAACTGTAAGTCAAGGAAACTGAACTCGGCAGGAGCTTGTTCAAGCATCTTGATTAGCGTAGAACAATAACTTTCAATAGAGGTAATCTGCTCTCTAACAATATCGTTGTATGGAAAGTCCTCCATTGCAAGCAAAGAAGTTGCCCATTTACGAAGGTTGCCATTGAAAGCTTTGACGCTCTCGGCATCAACAGCATCACTCTTAGGAATAGGCAGGAAAATGTCAGCCTGCTTTGCGAACTTCTTCTGTTCTTTCTCATCTTCAGAAGAAGCAATGTAATCGCTCATTGCCTTCTTCCACTCGGCGTTGTTAATTCCTCCCGATTCTGTCAAGGCGTTGCACAAAGCCCTTCTTAAACCTCTATCAATTGGGTTGATTGGCAGGTTTAACCACTCGATTATACGATGGATGTTGAGTGGATACTCAAACAAACCGTTACCGAGCATAAACAACTGAACAACCTGTGGAGAGCCAGATGCCATTGATGAACCAATAGTCGGTTTGCCAAGCAGGCGTAAAGTGTTGTCAAAACGCTTTGGCTTTGAACAGAAATATACTGCAGACTTGTCGATAGGCTCTGTCGCAACATATCGAAGAGCATCGTCTTCGTTGGTAAAGGTTAGATAGTGGAAAGTCTCGTCGACATCATCAAGGACAATCTTATCCTTCGACTCGCTGATGATAGCCTCCTGGATCTTTCCGAGGTTTCCAGATGCGCAATGAGCCTTCTCTGCGTAATACTCAACCGAGACTCCAAACTCTTGTTGCTTGGCAAGTATGTGAGCAATATGAGGTTTTATCTCCTGCTTGCTACAGGTGACAACCACATTGATATTCTCGGCAAGGATTCTGCCCGCTGTTGCAAGCTGGATAAGCAGATGCCAATAGTCAGCTTCGCCCTTGGGCATATCCTCTGGCTCGATATCGCGAAGAAGAGACAACTTAATGCTCTTGCCGTCATAAAACTTGGTATTCCAACCGACCTCAACAAGCGCATCTCGCCATGTAAGGATAGTTCGGCTCATACCGGCAGAGTCTGTCTTAAACGAGGTGTAGAATGGAGAAGACGCATCTACCTTCCCCTGCATACAAGCGTGATAGTAGGCAATGCGCTCCTCGTTTGACACCGGCAGAAAGGGAACGCCAGCATAGAAGAGTAATCGCTGTAATAACTGAGTGTTGCCGCAATAGATATTGCCAACATCAACATTGTTCTCATTCTTTCGATAAGGCGTAGCTGAATATGCAGGGTTATAGTAGATTGTCATAAGCATCGATATTTGTAGTTTAGTCTCTTTGTGCTGCGATGAAGAATGTATTCATATACATTGTAAACTCGAAAACTCTCTCCATTAAAGGTGGTGGAAGGAAGCCTTGTGCCTTTGCTATTGAGTAAGCTGCTTCCAACTCGCTCTCTTCAACATCCTCGACAGCAAACTGGCAACATGGATCTGCTTCAGGCATATGTCCAGCAGTCTCCAAATATAGTTCTTTTGCTTTCACATATCCCTCGTAGACATCTACGAAGCTACTAATCACCTTTTCGGGAGTTCCGTTACCTCTAAAACCAAACTCTCCCAATGTTTGAAATTGTGGTCGAATCTCATCGACGATCAATTTGATTTGCTCTTTCAAGTCCATACTTTAAGTCATTAAAGTTGTTTATTTGCTAACTCTATTACCAGTTCATCTATTGCCGGCTTCATCGTCTCGTTATACATCTCAGGAAACAGTCTCATATAGTATTCCTGGCTCACACATCGGACAAATACCGTATCAAACATTGCCTCCGTCCGATCAAGTGCTTTGATGATATTTTCTGAGGCTTCCGCTCTCAAAGGTAGTGATTTTTGATGAAAATCGGTGCGTGCATTCTGCAAAAGGTGCCAAATTTCTACCGAAATCCCTATCGGGAAGTCCTTGATTATCTGTTTATTCATCTCTGGATCCCAGTCTCCCGCGTTCGGACGGTAGTACCTTTCGGACAAGTCAGACCAAGCGACCGTTGAGTAGTCGGAGTAACAGCTAATCTCCTTAACGAACTCTGTTGTGGCGTCTTGTTTGCAGCTTGTTACAAGCACACCAGCAAACAGTATTAGCAAATATCTTCTCATGCCTCTGTAGGTTTATTGTGAGCATACTATCGGTTCGACGACTACCTATTCAACAACGGAATAGGTAGTGTCCTTTTCATCTTTTGCCTGGCGGAACTTCTCCTGCATAGTTGGGTTGCCATAAGTCAGTTTTCGAATGGTTAGTTCTTCTGCCTTATCGTTTGCAAGTCGCAGATTGTTCTCCGAGCCGAGCAAAGCGCTCTTAATCTTCTGGAGGTGGTCGATAGAC
>JAFZEY010000059.1 GCA_017560455.1 Alistipes sp.
ACAAGGCCACCGTCAATCTTCGCCTTCACGCTCTTCGAGAGCGAGACATAACCATCGGGGCCGAGGATATCCACTACCACATTGTGCGAGCTATCCTTCTTGCCGAGCAGAGCTACATCCACACGGCCCGACACGCGCTCCTTCGACACCTCGGTCTGGTGCACCATAACACCGTCTGTACCGTAATAGAGGGGCGAAATTGTGGTTTTATCCGTTACGATAAGTTCCACATCGCGGTAGATACCACCGTAGATATTCTCCTCGGTCGAGGTAGGCAGCACATCGTTACGATAGGCATTGCTTACAGCCACCAAAAGGGCGTTATTATAGCCATACGACACATTCTCGGTAATCTCGAATGCGAAGGCGGTGTAACCTCCGTAGTGATCGCCGACATGGCGACCATTCACAAAAACATCGGCCACGCTCTGCACGCCATTGAAACGCAGGAAGAGGCGCTTGCCCTTCCACTCGGCAGGTACAAAGAGTGTACGCTGATAGTTGGCTGCGGTCTGACAATACGAGCCTTCGCCAACAAATGCATCGACATTCCAAGTGTGTGGCAGGGTTATTTCGCGAGCATTATCGCTCGAATTCTCCTCCTTGTAGAAGAACTTCCAACCGCTGTTCAGAGAGTATATTTCGCGTGCCGATACACTCACAAATGTACCGAGCAGAACCATTGCTAAAATCAAAAATCGCTTCATAGAAACACTATTTATCGCTACAAAGATAGGTATTTCGCAAATAAATTACTAACTTCGTGCAGTTATTTAAGAGATTTGACGATGAATTTTTTTGATATTCTCACTCTCGTAGCCCTTCTTTGGGCGGTTATAAGTGGCTGGCGAAGCGGATTTGTGTCGCAGATGCTCAGCCTCGTGGGCATTATCCTCGGCATAGTGCTATCGCTACGATATGGCGCAGCCGTAGGCACCATGTTTGGCATCGATGCACGCTTTGCCGTCGTTGCAGGTTTCTTGATAACCTTTGTGGCAGTACTTGTCGTTGCCACAATCTTGGCAAAACTCCTTGCACGAGTACTTTCGTTTATCGGTTTGGGTTGGGTAAACACCCTACTCGGCATAGTATTGTCGATTGTGAAGGGTCTTGTGGTGCTGAGTATGCTCTACGCTGCAATCTACTCGTTAAATCTCAACTCACAGTTGATCGAGCCGGCCTACTTCGACCATTCCGTATCGTTCGATATTGTTCGCAAGTGCGCAGAGCCGTTGTTCCGCTTCTGGAACGAGGCAAAGCAGGCCCTTATAACCACTCCTACACAAACCATTTAGCCTATGCAGAGAGTTGAAGGATTGGTAATGCGTGCCACAGGCAGCTGGTACGAGGTACTGCACGAGGGCGAGGTGTTGCGCTGCCGTATGCGTGGTAAGTTGCGTCTGCGCGGTGTGCGCTCGACAAACCCCGTAGTGGTGGGCGACACGGTACACTGCGAGTGTGGCGAGGATGGCGAGTGGGTAATCGTAGATATCGCGCCACGCCACAACTACATCATCCGCCGTGCATCGAACCTCTCGAAGGAGTCGCACATCATAGCCGCAAACATCGACCGCGCAATGTTGGTCGTAACGCTCGCCGAGCCGGTTACGGCAGTAGAATTTATCGACCGCTTCCTCGTCACTTGCGAGGCGTACAAGGTACCTGTAACCATTCTCCTCGCCAAGATAGACCTCCTGCGCGAAACACCCGAGATGGTGGAGCAGTTCCACCGCGTATATGAGGGTGCCGGTTACGAGGTCATCGACATCTCGGCAACCGAGGGCGTTGGCGTTGAACGCATAAAGGAGATGTTAGCGGGTAAGACAACCCTGCTTTCGGGCAATTCGGGTGTCGGAAAATCGACTCTCATCGGCGCAATAGATCCAACGATAGATATCCGCACGGGCGAGATTTCGGACTCATTCCATAAGGGTAAGCACACGACCACTTTCTCGACAATGTACCGCATTGCCGACGGTTTTATCATCGATACTCCGGGCGTCAAGGGCTTCGGACTTATTGATATTGACGAGAAGGAGCTGTGGCACTACTTCCCAGAGATGATTTCGCGCGCAGGCGAGTGCAAGTTCTTCAACTGCACCCACACCCACGAACCTCATTGCGCCGTAATAGAGGCTGTAAAAAGCGAAGAGATAGCCTTCTCGCGCTACGAGAGTTACCTCAAAATACTCGATGAAGATGACAAATACCGAAAATAATCTCTCACTCGAAGAGTTGCGCGAGCGCATCGACTACCTCTCCTCGTTCCTCTTGGAGAGCCGTATCGAGACACTCACTCGCGCCCTCGATATGCGCACCGAGTATATTACGGTGATGACCGAGAATATGTTCCACGCCCAAAATGCCAGCGCCATTGTGCGCCACTGCGAGGCCTTCGGAGTGCAGAACATCCACACCGTAGAGGAGTTGTGCCCGTTCCTGCCAACCCTCAACATCGCTCTCGGCACAGACAAGTGGATTGACATAAACCGTCACGCCACGACTGCCGATGCGGTGAAGGCATTGCGCGCACAGGGCTACCGCATAATCGCCACCACACCCCACCACAAGAGTTGTACGCCCGAGACCTTCGATGTCGCAAAGGGCAAGTTCGCTCTCGTCTTCGGCACCGAGAAGACGGGTGTTTCGGAGGAGATTATGGCCGAGGCTGACGAATTTTTGCAAATCCCGATGTGCGGAATGGTCGATTCTCTGAATGTATCGGCTTCTGCCGCCATACTTATATATATGCTATCGCAACGAATGCGACTCGAATGTGACGCTTGGCACCTCTCCGAGGAGAAATACGCACGCACGCTATACGACTGGTATCGCTTTGCCGTGCGCGATTCGGAGGCTTTGCTCGAACGAAAATATGGCTCAAAATGAGAATTCTGATTATTTCGCTTCTGCTTCTTTGTGTAGGTTGCACGACCTCACCGCACTATCGTACCGTTGATGGCTCGATGCTCGGCACAACATATCATATCGTAGCCGAGACCGAGATGTCGGCAGAGGTGATCTTTGGCGAGATGCAGCGCATAAACCTCGATGCCATAGCCTCGATGTCGATATTCTCCCCCACTTCGCTGCTCAGTCGCATCAACCGTAACGAAACCGATTCGGTGGATATCCACATCGCACGCAACATCGAACTCGCAGCAAAGATAAACGCCCTCACCCCGCGCTACGACATAACGGTAAAACCGCTTGTAGATGCCTACGGGTTTGCCGCAAAAAACCGCGATGCAAAACCAAATATCGACTCGCTCGTTCAGTTTGTCGGCTTCTCTAAGTTCTCATTGCAGGGCTACCACATCGTGAAGAGCGACCGCCGATTGCAGATCGACCTCAACTCCATAGCCAAAGGCTATGTTGTCGATTTGATTGCCGAGTGGCTCGACTCGAAAGGTACGGAGAACTACATCGTAGAGGTAGGTGGCGAAATTCGCGCCAAGGGCGTCAATGCAAGAGGTATCGCCTGGCGCGTGGGTGTAGATACCCCATTCGACAACAACAACTCACCCGGAGAGCACCAACAGCGCATAGTACAGATAAGCGGTGTCGCACTTGCCACATCGGGCAACTATCGCCGTTTCTACTACAACGAGGCGGGAGAGCGCATCTCGCATACCCTAAACCCGCAGACGGGCTATTCGCAGACCACATCCCTACTCTCGGCCACGGTTATCGCACCTCGTTGTGCCACGGCCGATGCTCTCGCAACAGCCTTTATGGCATCAGACGAAAGGGATGCCATAGCCTTGGCGGAGCGCTTGCGCGACTCCATTCAGGTCTATTTCATACTTGCACCTGAGGGAGGAGCATCCGAATATCGCGAGTTTTCAACTCTCGCCGACTAACGATTTATAATATAAAAGGCTCCCTCAACGGGTAAAAATAGGCCTTTTGCACTCCAAAAGCACAAAAGGCTTCAACCTCAATGTAAAATTACAAAATAATATTTACAACGCCTCGATTTTTGACAAAAAAAATCGGGGTGTTTGACACTTTATACACCATATAGACCTCTTTTCGGTGCTATTAGACAGAATTCTGTTTCGGTATATCTTATTGAAATATATTTGCGACATCAAGGTTTTTTCAGCGCAAAACCTTAAACAATCGTTGCATTTTTTAATACCTTATACTATGAATAGACTTTCGTCAAATGACCTTCAAGACTCGGACATCAATGTTGCAAAGATTACCGAGCAGGAGAACTCCGGTGTCCACGCCATCTCCACCTCGCGGATTACAATAGGATATATTCTCTCGGGTACAAAGTATATCTACCACAACGACAGCTGCACCGCAGTAAATAAGGGCGAGACCTTCCTCCTGGATGCGGGCTATCACTACATCGAGCACACCATAGACGAGAATGGTCGTTTCGAGCAGATAACATTCTACCTCAACCCCTCGACGCTGCAAAGAATAATCTTCGGCCTTAACATCAACTACGGAGTATCCTTCTCTTCGACACATAGTTGCCCGAAGTGCGTAAGGCGAAACTTCGCCGTTGCTGCAACCATCGAGCCACTGCGCAACTTCTTTATCGGCATAGACAGCTCTTTACGCAATGCAGGGTTGCTCCACAACGATATCGGGCAGCGCATAAAGTTGAACGAGTTGATATACCTCATCCTAACGAACGACGACAGATGTATGAAGCGCAAGGTGTTGCGTTCGGCCGACACCACATCCGGCCAATTTGTCAATATCATCTACGACAACATCTTCAACGACATATCGATCGAATCCCTCGCCGAGCAATCAAATCGTTCGCTGACATCCTTCAAGAAGGAGTTCCGCCGATTGTTCAATATGCCACCACATCGTTGGATCATAGAGCAACGACTTATGCGCGCCAAGATTATGCTCACCTCCACAACCCACACCGTATCCGAAGTGGGTGTCGAGTGCGGATTTGCCAACATATCCCACTTTATAAAACTCTTCAAGCAGCGCTATCACACTACGCCTGCACTCTTCCGCCGACAAAATGCCACCGTTGCAAATGGCGAATTTAAAAGGGCTGCGAACGAATAAAAACTATATTATTTCCAATTATTCGATAAAATATCCTGCTTAAAATTGCTTTTGTGGGGAAAATTTGCTAATTTTGTGATAGAAAACTCACAATATTATGAAGAAATTTTTCCTCTTATTAGCATCTTTTGCGCTGCTCTTCACATCGAGCAGTTCGGCATTCCCGACCAAGCAAACCGACCGCGCAATAAAACGACTCACAAAAGAGTTTCAGACCGTTGGAGTCTCAGCTATCATAGTCAAAGATGGTAAGATTGTCTATAACAAGGCATTCGGTTACAAAGATTTAGAGAGCAAAGAGCCACTTCGCAACGACCATCTTATGCGTATCGCATCGATCTCAAAGTCGTTTACGGCAACCGCATTTATGCAGCTTGTCGAGCAGGGAAAGGTATCTCTCGATGATGATATAAGTGATTTGATGGGTTTTAGAATTCGTAACCCTCATTTCCCTGATACACCTATCACATTGAAAATGGTCTTGTCGCATACTGCAAGTTTCAACGACAAAGGTGGCTACGCTACGCTCGACAAAATCAATCCGGCAATTAATGGCGATTGCGTGGAGGGGTATCGCAAATATGAGCCGGGCAAAGGCTACCGCTATTCGAACTTGGGATTGAACCTTGCCGGTGCAATCCTCGAGAAGGTTACGGGAGTGCGCTTTGACAAGTATATCAAGAAACAAATTCTTGATCCTCTCGGTATGTATGGAGGCTACAATGTCGATATGCTCGACCGATCGAAGTTTGTCAATCTTTACAATCTTCGTAAGGGAAAATTCGTAAAGTCGAACAGAGCGTATAGAAGCCTGGCCAACAAGATGCCTACCTATGTTCTGGGATATTCGGCCCCTTTATTCTCGCCTACTGGAGGTATGACTCTTTCTGCTCAAGAACTTGCCACCTATATGATGATGCATATGAACTATGGCGAGTATAATGGTGTTCGCATCATCTCGGAGGAGAGCGCAAAGTTGATGCAAACTCCTGTATGGAACGGAAAGGGTGGCGATCATTACGGTCTTTGCCTTAAAGAATTTCACGACTATATTGATGACGATAAGTACAGAGGTGAAGGCAGAGTTCTTATCGGTCATACT
>JAFZEY010000060.1 GCA_017560455.1 Alistipes sp.
AAAGTATGGTAATTATGGACCTTTTGAGTATTGTAATTTTACGGGAGAATTAAGATTGCCGTCCAATATAAAAACGATACCCGAAGGATGTTTTAAAACCTGCAAATTTTCATCTATTACAAATTTCACTGAAGAGTTATTAGAAATTGGGAAGTCGGCATTTGCTTATTGTTCACGATTATCTGGCGTCTTGGAGTTTCCGAAGTCTTTAATATCAATTGGAGATTCAGCATTCGCTGGTTGTTCAACATTAGAAGGCATTGTACTTCCTGAAGAGTTGGGAGTAATTAAAACAAATACATTTCAGAATTGCTACTATATCAACAAAATTACTTGCAAGGCGATTGAGCCACCGACAATTCTTTCAGGTGCATTTGATGGTGTGGCAAAAGACAACTTTACGGTAGAGGTTCCAGAACAGTCGGTAAATCGTTATCAAAATGATACAAATTGGGGAGAGTTTAAGCGCATTGAGTCTCACCAAGATTTTAGTATCTCTCGCCGACTGATGCGAACACTCAATGCAGAACATAGTCGAAAGTTTGCATTGCGTGCACCTGCAAATCAGGCGTGGAGTATAGAAAGTATCCCAGAGTGGGTAACAGTAACACCATCGTCGGGCATAGGCAAGGCCGAAGTGGTTGTAACGGTAAGCGAAATGACTGATGCCGACATTTCAACATTTGAGATTAATATGGGAGCTTACAACTCGCCTAACTACGAAACACACAATGGTCGTGCAGGAGAGATTGTCTTTTTGCTCAATGACAAAGATTACCGCACCACAATGAGTGTAGAGCAATACGATTGCGACAACTACGATGGTGAGGTGATTGTTAATCAGACTGCATCTGAGGGTAAGGGTGTAAATGTCGTATTTATGGGTGATTGCTTCGATGCTCGCGATATAGCCATGGGTAGCTATTTGGATGGTATCAACGAAGCAATAGATTACTATTTCGATATAGAGCCATATAAGACCTACAAGCCATATTTCAATATCTATACGATGGTTGGTATGTCTAATGATTCAGGTATGGGAACGGTTAATACAATTCGTGATGCGAAATTCGGTTCCCAATATACTCTTAATGAGGGTGTTGATCTTGACGGTGGCCTCTGTTTTGAATATGCGATGAAAGCCTCAACAGTAAATGAGAATAATCTTTGTCAAACTCTTGTTATCCTTATAGAGAATACTACAGAGTATGGTGGCTTAACATATATGTGGGGCGATGGTTCTGCCATAGCCATTTGTCCTATGTCAAGAGATTCTTATCCGTACGACTTCCGTGGTTTAGTTCAGCACGAGGCGGGAGGTCACGGCTTTGCTAAGTTAGCAGATGAGTATATCTATTTCAACTCGTGGATGCGGACATGCCCCTGTTATGGTGCATTCTTGTCTGGCAAGGCCCTCGGGTGGTATCGCAACCTTGAGGATCTTGGCGATATGGATAAGGTTGGCTGGTCTCACTTGATCTTCCATCCGAAATATTCAAACATCGTTGATATATACGAGGGTGGATATACACATACTCGTGGTTGTTTCCGTTCGGAGCCTAACTCGTGTATGAATAACAATATCCCATATTATTCTGCAATATCTCGACAAGAGATGGTGGAGCGAATTATGAAGTATGCAGGCAAGGAGTTCGATATTAACGAATTTTATGCTAATGATGTGCTTGACTCGCAGGGAAATATCACAGGTGGGTCGCGAAGTGTGGTAGAGAATGCCATCACCCTCACAGGTGCAGGTAAACAGCTGCCTCCGAAGTTTATGGGAGATAAACCACAACTTCGCTAATTCAAAATGCAAAATTTAGAATTCAAAGTTATGAGCATTATGAAAAATTATATAAGTATTGCAGCCCTACTGCTCTTGGCAGTAGGTTGCGGCAAGGAGAATGATTTCACGCAATACAATCCCGATGAAATTCGTGTGGAGGCTTCGGTGAATCACAGTCGCGCGGCCGGGACATCATTCGAGACAGGAGATAAGATGGGGTTATATGCAGTGGAATATAATGGAGACGAGGTGGCATCACTTCAAGTAGCAGGCAACTTCATCAACAACGAGGCATTGACCTACAAAAGCTCTGCTTGGGTGGGTGATCGTACACTCTATTGGAGTGAAAATCCGTGTGATTTCTATGGTATATACCCATACCAAGAGCCGGCAACAGTGAGAGAGTATCTATTTGACCTTCCAACTAATCAGAATAGCCCCGAAACAGATGATGCTCTATCGGGGTATGAGGCTGCTGACCTTTTGTGGGCAAAGGCTACAAAGGTTTCTCGTGAGGATGGTGCTGTGCAACTCCAATTCAAGCATATGATGTCACGAGTTGTGGTAAAAATTGAACGAGGTGAGAAGTATGAGGGAGAACTGCCCGAGGAGATCGCAGTACATCTTTACAATACTGTAACGACAGCAGAGGTGGATTTTACGCACGGCTCATTGCAGCGATATGCTCACGGTGAAAAGAATACAATCACAATGAAGCAGCTTTCGGGAGATACCTTTGCTGCTATTGTTGTCCCACAAAATATTGAGAGAAGAACTCCCCTCGTGGAGATTACAATGGAGGGCATTGCTTATCTCTTGAACTACTCAATGTCGTTCCGTCCGGGCTATCAGCACACAATTACCGTAACACTCAACTCTTCGCCAGAACAAGAGAAGATAGAGATTCAGATTGATGGCGAAGTAACCGATTGGGAGTAGTAATCCCGATCCCTACAAAATACCCCTACGAGCTTTCGTAGGGGTATTTTGTTGAAAGATGCTCCCGCTTTTGTGCGAATGAGAATCGAGTGGCAAGAACTGCCATTGAGGGGTAACACAAATGGTAACACACGGTGCCCTGAATAGGTCGTTTTAGGAGACAAAAAAGGAGTCGTATTGTTGCAACTCCTTGATTTTTTGAGCCGAAACCGAGATTTACAAACCTTGCATAGCAATGTTTGTGACTGCCTGCGCGCCTCGGCATCGCCTGCAAGCAGTCTCTGCACTCGGCTGTTGCGGCAGGTGAACTCTCCGAGTTCACACCTCGTTTTCAGAAAAAAGAAGAGCGACAACCAAAT
>JAFZEY010000008.1 GCA_017560455.1 Alistipes sp.
ACCTTATGTTCTCGACTCAGATGGGTTCGACTGCCGAGGGTGCGAACACAATCTACCTCCGTCCAGAGACTGCACAGGGTATCTTCGTAAACTACCTCAATGTACAGAAGACCGGTCGTATGAAACTTCCTTTCGGTATCGCACAGATTGGTAAGGCGTTCCGTAACGAGATCGTTGCTCGTCAGTTCATCTTCCGTATGCGCGAGTTCGAGCAGATGGAGATGCAGTTCTTCGTACAGCCTGGTACCGAGATGCAGTGGTGGAACGAGTGGAAGAATACCCGTATGGCTTGGCACCGCGCGTTGGGCTTCGGCGACAACAACTACCGCTTCCACGACCACGACAAGTTGGCTCACTACGCTAATGCAGCTACCGATATCGAGTTTAACTTCCCATTCGGCTTCAAGGAGGTGGAGGGTATCCACTCTCGTACCGACTTCGACCTCGGTCGTCACCAGGAGTACTCGGGTAAGAAGATTCAGTACTTCGATCCGGAGCGCGGCGAGAACTATGTTCCTTATGTAGTTGAGACCTCAATCGGTGTGGATCGTATGTTCTTGCAGATTATGTCGGCTGCATACTGCGAGGAGAAGCTCGAAAATGGCGAGGATCGCGTAGTATTGCGCATTCCTGCTTGCTTGGCTCCAACCAAGGTTGCAGTTATGCCACTCGTGAAGAAGGACGGACTCCCAGAGAAGGCTCGCGAGATTATCGACAGCTTGAAGTTCGACTTCAATGTAGCATACGACGAGAAGGATTCTATCGGTAAGCGTTACCGCCGTCAGGATGCCGTAGGTACTCCGTTCTGCGTAACTGTTGACCACCAGACATTGGAGGACAACACCGTGACTGTTCGTCACCGCGACTCGATGCAGCAGGAGCGCGTTGCTATCAGCGACCTCTACGCAATGGTCGAGAAGGAGACTTCGTTCCGCGAGTTGTACAAGAAGTTGAAGTAATAACTTTGAGGAGCTGACCTTATGGGGCGTATCTTGGCAATAGACTATGGATGTAAGCGCACGGGATTGGCCGTGAGCGACCCATTGCAGATTATTGCCGGAGCGCTCGAGACGGTCGATACCAAGCAGCTCGAACGATATATCGCCGAATACTGCGCTAAGGAGAATGTCTCGACAATCGTTGTGGGCAAGCCTTCGCAGATGAATGGCGAGAAGAGCGAGACAATGCGCTACATCGAGCCGCTGGTTGGTCGCCTGCGACACAATTTTCCCGATAAGGAGATCGTTATGTATGACGAGCGATTTACCTCGGTGATGGCACAGCGCACAATACGCGAGAGTGGCATCGGCAAGATGGCACGCCGAGATAAGGCGTTGGTCGATAAGGTCGCAGCAACGATAATTTTGCAGTCCTATATGGACTCTGTGAAATTTTAAAAAAATTAAAAATTAGGAATTAAAATGATATACCCAATAGTCATTTACGGTAACCCAACGCTTCGTAAGCCAAGCGTGAACATCGACGCTTCGTATCCGAACTTTCAGAAGTTGCTCGAAGATATGTGGCTCACTCTCGGCGAGGCGAGTGGTGTGGGTTTGGCTGCACCGCAGATTGGCAAGAACATCCGCCTCTTCATCGTGGACTGCACCCCTTGGGCCGAGGATGTACCCGAGTTGGAGGATTTCCGCAAGGTGTTTATCAACGCAGAGATCTACGAGCGCTCGGCCGAGACATCGCACTTCGAGGAGGGCTGTCTTTCGATTCCAGGCATTCACGAGGATGTGGTACGCCCTGTATCTATCCGTATGCGCTACCTCGACGAGAACTTCGTGGAGCACGACGAGGAGTTCTCGGGCTACCCTGCTCGCGTAATTCAGCACGAATACGACCACTTGGAGGGTAAGGTCTTCACAGACCACCTCTCACCACTGCGCCGCAACCTCCTCAAAAGCAAGATTTTGAAGCTTGCAAAGGGGCAGTACAAGTGCGCATACAAGACAAAGTAACACTACCCTATTTATACAAATAAGCCGAGCAAATTGCTCGGCTTATTTTTTTATTGCCTTCTGCGAATAACTAAAAATCAGAGGTGAGCAAGGAAATTTTGCGCCAAACGAAAAATCCGCTTGCGCAATTTACTTAAGCGTAAATGAGCAAGCGGATTGTTGAAGTTTAACGCAGCTATCGCTGGTTAAAACTATTTTTGGTTAGAGATAAGGAACTCAAGATCCGACTTAAGACCTACCACAATATTGTCATACTCGCGGAGACCTGTACCACCAGGAATAAGGTGACCACAGATAACATTCTCCTTGAGGTTTGCCAATGGATCGCTCTTAGCCTGGATTGCAGCCTCGTTGAGCACCTTGGTAGTCTCCTGGAACGATGCAGCCGAGATGAAGCTCGAAGTCTGCAATGCCGCACGGGTAATACCCTGGAGTACCTGGTTCGAAGTAGCCGAAACAATTGGACGAGTCTCAACCAACTTCATATCGCGACGCTTCAACGACGAGTTCTCATCGCGCAACTTACGCATCGAGATAATCTGACCTGGGTGAA
Organism: Alistipes sp.; assembly: GCA_017560455.1. Taxonomy (GTDB): domain Bacteria; phylum Bacteroidota; class Bacteroidia; order Bacteroidales; family Rikenellaceae; genus Alistipes. Next base: position 2,521 of record JAFZEY010000008.1, read on the forward strand.
CATTTGTCGAATCGCCCGCATCGGTAACAACTACCTTATCGTAGAGCTCGTCGTTCACATCCATGAACTCCCACTTGTCGACAATCTGGTTCTCGAAGAAGCGTGAATCTCCCGGATCCTCGATCTGAACCTTGTTCATCATCTGACGAACGATAACTTCGAAGTGCTTGTCGTTAATCTTCACACCCTGCATACGGTAAACCTCCTGTACCTCGTTAACGATGTACTCCTGAACCTTGGTAGGTCCGAGGATGCGGAGGATATCGCTTGGAGTGATTGCACCGTCCGACAACGCCATACCTGCGCGTACATAGTCGTTCTCCTGAACGATAATCTGGCGCGAGAGTGGCACAAGGTAGCGCTTAATCTCGCCGTCCTTCGCTGTAACGACGATCTCGCGGTTACCACGCTTGATCTTGCCGAATGTTACCTCACCATCGATCTCCGAAACGATTGCTGGGTTCGATGGGTTACGAGCCTCGAACAACTCGGTAACTCGTGGAAGACCTCCGGTGATATCGCCACCACCCTTACCAACAACGCGTGGAATCTTGATGATGATGTCTCCGATGTGAATCTTAGCGTTATCCTTAACAGCAACATGGGCATTTACAGGCAAGTTGTATGCCTTAACCTCCTCGCCGTTCTTGTCTACAATCTTAATAACAGGGCTCTTAGTACGATCCTTCGAGTCGATGATCACGCGCTCAGCCAAACCTGTCTGCTCGTCGCGCTCCTCACGGTAGGTAACACCCTCGATGACATTGTCATAGATAGCCTTACCATCGGTCTCGGCAACAACAACTGCGTTATATGGATCCCACTCGCAGATCAAATCGCCCTTAGCAACCATCTCGCCCTCCTTCTTGAAGATAGTCGAGCCATATGGCAATGCGTGAGTATAGAGAACGATCTCGGTCTTAGGATCAACGATGCGCAACTCCGACTGACGCGAAACTACGATATTGATAGCCTCGCCCTGCGAGTTCTTACCCTTAACGGTACGCAAATCGTCAACATCGAGGCGACCCTCGTACTTAGCAACAACATTTGTCTCAACAGTAGAACCGCCCGCAACACCACCGACGTGGAATGTACGGAGTGTAAGCTGTGTACCTGGCTCACCGATAGACTGTGCTGCGATAACACCTACAACCTCACCCTTCTGTACCGGACGAGCTGTTGCGAGGTTACGACCGTAACACTTAGCACAAACACCGTGACGCGATACGCAAGTGAGTACCGAACGGATATCTACAGACTCGATTGGCGAATTCTCGATTGCCTCAGCGATAGCCTCGGTAATCTCGTCACCTGCATTGCAGATAACCTCACCGGTTACAGGGTGGATAACATCGTTCAATGCTGTACGACCGAGGATACGATCGTAGAGAGTCTGAACAACATCGTCGTTACGCTTGATAGCAGTAGCTGTCAAACCACGCAATGTACCGCAATCCTCCTCATTAACGATAACATCCTGTGCAACATCCACCAAACGACGAGTCAAATAACCTGCATCGGCAGTCTTCAACGCGGTATCCGCCAAACCCTTACGAGCACCGTGGGTAGAGATAAAGTACTCCAACACCGAAAGTCCCTCCTTAAAGTTCGACAAGATCGGGTTCTCGATAACCTGCTGACCACCCTCAACACCTGACTTCTGCGGCTTCGCCATCAGACCACGCATACCCGAGAGCTGACGAATCTGCTCTCGCGAACCACGCGCTCCTGAATCAAGCATCATATATACAGGGTTAAATCCGTCATCGTTCTTTGTCAAGGTCTCAACTACCTCCTTGGTGAGCTTGTTGTTTACGCTTGTCCAAACATCGATAATCTGGTTGTAACGCTCATTGTTGGTGATAAGACCCATGTTATAGTCGTCGATAATAGCATCCGCCTTATCGTATCCCTCCTGAACGAGCTTCTCCTTCGACTCAGGGATAATCACAGCCTCCAAGTTAAACGACAAACCGCCGCGGAACGCCATCTGATATCCCATATTCTTAATATCATCGAGGAACTTAGCTACCTTATCGGCACCCGCCTTCTTCATCACATCCGAGATGATGTCACGGAGCGACTTCTTGGTGAGCAAGGTATTAACATATCCTACCTCCTCAGGTACAACCTGATTTACGAGGATACGACCGATAGTAGTCTCCTTCAATACGGTTACTGCATTGCCATTCTCGTCGATGTCGCGAACACGGCACTTTACTGTAGCGTGGATATCTGCGCGACCCTCGTTGTAGGCAATAATAGCCTCCTCAGGACCGTAGAACACCAAGCCCTCACCCTTAACGCCCGGACGAGCCTTTGTGATATAGTAAAGACCGAGGACCATATCCTGCGAAGGCACGGTAATAGGTGCACCATTTGCAGGGTTAAGGACATTGTGAGAACCGAGCATCAAGAGCTGTGCCTCCAAGATTGCAGCATTGCCGAGTGGCAAGTGTACCGCCATCTGGTCACCGTCGAAGTCGGCGTTGAACGCAGTACAAGCAAGTGGGTGCAACTGCATTGCCTTACCCTCGATGAGCTTAGGCTGGAACGCCTGAATACCCAAACGGTGAAGGGTCGGAGCACGGTTCATCAATACAGGGTGTCCCTTGATTACATTTTCGAGGATATCCCATACCACAGAATCCTTGCGGTCAATAATCTTCTTTGCAGACTTAACAGTCTTAACGATTCCACGCTCGATGAGCTTACGAATGATGAATGGCTTGTACAACTCGGCAGCCATATCCTTCGGAATACCCATCTCGTGCATCTTCAACTCTGGACCTACGACAATAACCGAACGAGCCGAGTAGTCAACACGCTTACCGAGCAAGTTCTGACGGAAGCGACCCTGCTTACCCTTCAACGAATCCGACAACGACTTAAGTGGTCGGTTGCTCTCGTTCTTTACAGCGTTGCTCTTACGCGAGTTGTCGAACAATGAGTCTACCGCCTCCTGCAACATACGCTTCTCGTTACGAAGGATTACCTCCGGTGCCTTGATGTCGATCAAGCGGCGAAGACGGTTGTTACGGATGATTACACGGCGATACAAATCGTTCAAGTCCGAAGTTGCGAAACGACCACCATCGAGTGGTACGAGTGGACGCAACTCTGGAGGAGTTACAGGAATTACATCGAGTACCATCCACTCAGGGCGGTTCTTGCCCTGCGATGCACGGAACGACTCAACAACATTCAACTGCTTGAGCAACTCGCTCTTACGCTGCTGCGAAGTCTCACGCGATGCACGATCACGCAAATTATATGACATTGTATCGAGGTCTACCTCCTGCAAGAGGAGCTTAACAGCCTCGGCACCCATCATTGCGATAAACTTGTTAGGATCATCGTTCGGAAGCTGCTGGTTGCCCTTTGGCAATGCTGCTACGATATCCGAGTACTCCTTCTCCGCCAAGGTCTGCAACTTCTCCACACCCTGCTCGGCAGCAGCACCCGCCTGAACGACTACATAACGCTCATAGTAGATAATCGACTCCAACTTCTTAGATGGAATACCCAAGAGGTATCCAATCTTCGAAGGAAGCGACTTGAAGTACCAAATGTGTACTACAGGCACAACCAACGAGATGTGACCCATACGCTCGCGGCGCACCTTCTTCTCGGTAACCTCTACACCGCATCGGTCGCAGACGATACCCTTATAACGAATACGCTTGTACTTTCCGCAGTGGCACTCGTAGTCCTTCATAGGACCAAAGATACGCTCGCAGAAGAGTCCGTCACGCTCCGGCTTGTAGGTACGATAGTTGATAGTCTCAGGTTTGAGAACCTCACCGCTCGACTGCGCCAAGATCTCCTCAGGAGATGCAAGACTCACCGAAATACGGCTATAACCGCCCTTTGAATTGTCTTTATTGATTGACATAATCTTATACAGTTTTTCTTTTATACCTACTTATATTATTATTCGAGTGTTACCGAAAGTCCCAATCCGCGCAACTCGTGCAACAATACATTCATTGCCTCCGGAATACCCGGCTTTGGAAGGTTATCACCCTTAACAATAGCCTCGTAAACCTTCGCTCTACCCATAACATCATCCGACTTAACAGTCAAGATCTCCTGGAGAATGTTGGCAGCACCGAAGCCCTCCAATGCCCAAACCTCCATCTCTCCGAAACGCTGACCTCCGAACTGTGCCTTACCACCGAGTGGCTGCTGTGTAATGAGCGAGTAAGGACCGATTGAACGAGCGTGCATCTTATCGTCGATCATGTGACCGAGCTTCAACATATAGATCACACCTACTGTTGCAGGCTGGTCGAAGCGCTCACCTGTACCACCATCGTAGAGGTATGTACGGCCTGTGCGTGGCAAACCTGCCTTGTCTGTGTACTCGTTAATCTGCTCCAACGATGCACCGTCGAAGATTGGAGTAGCGAACTTCAAACCGAGCTCCTTACCTGCCCAACCGAGTACGGTCTCGTAGATCTGTCCGAGGTTCATACGCGAAGGCACACCGAGTGGGTTCAAGCAGATATCCACAATCGAACCATCCTCCAAGAATGGCATATCCTCATCACGAACAACCTTGGCAACGATACCCTTGTTACCGTGACGACCCGCCATCTTATCTCCTACCTTCAACTTACGCTTCTTAGCGATGTATACCTTAGCCATCTGGATAACACCCGGCTGAGTAATCTCATCACCATTTGTAAGGTTGAACTTCTCGCGCTTAACATTTGCATCCGCCTTCTTTACCTCTATAATATAATTATTAATAGTGGTATCGATCAACGAATTGAGATGCTCATCCGATGTCCAGTTGCAATCGCCCAAGTTCAAGTAACCCATAGCGATACCGCTCTTCTCATCGACTGTTTTCTTAGCAATCTCATCGAGCATCTTCTGGGTGAACTTAGCACCTGCAGCATACAACTCTACGCCGAAGTAGTCCTTGATACCGGTAGTAGTCTTACCCTGTACCAACTGCCAGAGCTTCGATACGAGAATCTTGGTCAATGAAGCTACCTCATCAGCAAACTTGTGATCAATCTTCTCCAACGCCAACTTCTCGGCATTGCGGCCCTTCTTCTCAACCTTAGCTGCACGGCTGTACAACTTGGTATCGACAACAACACCATACAACGATGGCTGAGCCTTCAACGAAGCATCCTTAACATCTCCTGCCTTATCACCGAAGATTGCACGCAACAACTTCTCCTCTGGCGAAGGATCGCTCTCTCCCTTTGGAGTAATCTTACCGATGAGAATATCTCCCGGCTTGATATTTGCACCGATGCGAATGATACCATTCTCATCGAGGTTGCGAGTTGCATCCTCGCTTACATTCGGAATATCCGAAGTGAGCTCCTCGACACCACGCTTAGTGTCGCGAACCTCCATAATATACTCATCAACATGTACTGAAGTGAAGATATCCTCGCGCTGGATACGCTCCGAAATCACGATAGCATCCTCGAAGTTGTAACCCTTCCAAGGCATGAACGCTACCTTCAAGTTGCGGCCCAAAGCCAACTCGCCGTTCTGTGTCGAGTAACCCTCGGTCAAGATATAGCCCTTAGTTACACGATCACCGGTAAGAACGCGTGGCTTCAATGTTACCGATGTATTCTGGTTGGTACGGCGGTAACGAGGCAACTCGTATACGGTTACCTCCGGAGCGAACGAGCAGATAACATCCTCCTCTGTTCTGTCATATCGGATCTTTATCACGGTTGCATCAGCGAACTCTACAACACCATCGCCCTCTGCTACAATCTGGATACGGCTATCCGAAATCATATCCTTCTCAATACCGGTACCTACGATAGGTGACTCACAAGTTACGAGAGGTACTGCCTGACGCATCATGTTCGATCCCATCAACGCACGGTTCGCGTCATCGTGCTCCAAGAACGGAATCAAAGATGCTGCAATCGAAGCAATCTGGTTAGGAGCAACATCGACAAGATTTACCTCCTCGCCGTGTACTACCGGGAAGTCTGCTCCCTCACGAGCCTTGATACGACCGTCATTTACGAAACGGTTGTCAGCTGTGAGAGGCTCGCTTGCCTGAGCGATAACCTTGCCCTCCTCCTCTTCTGCCGAGTAGTAGCGAATGTGTGAGTTGTCCATATCGACAACACCATTCTCACAAGAACGATATGGAGTCTCCAAGAAGCCCATATCCGAAATCTTTGCATAAACGCAAAGTGACGAGATAAGACCGATGTTTGGACCCTCAGGCGACTCGATTGGACACAAACGACCGTAGTGGGTGTAGTGCACATCTCGAACCTCGAAGCCTGCGCGATCTCGTGAAAGACCACCAGGACCGAGTGCCGACAAACGACGCTTGTGAGTAATTTCAGAAAGCGGGTTGATCTGGTCCATAAACTGCGACAACTGCGAAGTACCGAAGAACGAGTTGATAACACCCGACAACGACTTCGCGTTGATCAAATCGATCGGTGCAAATACCTCAGAATCACGAACATTCATACGCTCACGAATAGTACGAGCCATACGAACGAAACCTATCGAGAACTGGTTAGACAACTGCTCGCCTACGGTACGAACACGACGGTTCGACAAGTGGTCGATATCGTCCAACTCAGCACGCGAGTTGATCAACTGGATGAGGTACTTGATGATTGCGATGATATCCTCACGAGTAAGTGTGCGGATTGCAGGATCGATACCGAGATCCAACTTCTTGTTGATACGGAAACGACCTACATCACCCAAGTCATAACGCTTGTCCGAGAAGAACAACTTCTCGATTACATCACGAGCTGTGGTGTCATCCGGAGCCTCAGAAGCACGCAACAAGCGGTAGATGTAGCGAACTGCATCAACCTCCGAGTTACAAGTGTCCTTCTGCAAGGTGTTGTATATAATCGAGAAATCAACGCCCGACGGATTCTCCTTGTGAAGAATGATGGTCTTGGCGCCACTCTCCAAAATTGCGTCAATGTGGTTCTCCTCCAAGATAGTCTCGCGATCCACGATAACGCTGTTTCGCTCGATCGAAACAACCTCACCGGTATCCTCATCTACGAAATCCTCTACCCAAGTCGAGAGAACACGAGCTGCCAACTTACGGCCTACAGCCTTCTTGAGGTTTGTCTTGGTAACCTTAACCTCGTCTGCAAGGTCAAAAATATCGAGAATCTGCTGGTCGGTCTCAAAACCGATAGCACGCAAAAGTGTTGTTACAGGCAACTTCTTCTTACGGTCGATGTAAGCGTACATCACATTGTTGATGTCCGATGCAAACTCAATCCACGAACCCTTGAATGGGATGATTCGTGCCGAGTAGAGCTTTGTACCGTTGGTATGTGTGTTCTGGCCGAAGAATACGCCTGGTGAACGGTGCAACTGCGATACGATAACGCGCTCCGCACCGTTGATGACGAATGTGCCTCGCTCCGTCATATATGGGATTGTGCCGAAATAGACATCCTGCACAACGACGCCAAAGTCCTCGTGCTCGTCATCGGTACAATAGAGCTTCAACTTCGCTTTGAGTGGCACGCTGTAGGTCAAGCCACGCTCCAAGCACTCCTCAATGGTGTAACGAGGAGGATCGATGTAGTAATCGAGAAATTCGAGTACGAAGTTGTTTCGTGTGTCTGTGATTGGGAAGTTCTCCTGGAACACACGGTAGAGACCCTCGTTCTTGCGGTTCTCTGCTGTTGTATCCATCTGGAAGAAATCCCTGAATGATTTGAGTTGTACCTCCAACAAATCCGGATAAGGCACGCGATTGCGGACTGTGGAGAAACTAATTCTTTCTTTTTGTGTTGTAGTGGACATGTTGAAATCCATTTGTTTTTGTTGTGAGTACTCAAAGGGGAAAAACAACCCCTCGTGTGCGCGCGTTATATATCTGCGCTAAAACCCTCAGCGTAAACACATTACACCCTGAGAGTATCGAAAGAATCCGAGGAAGGGCACAGCTCAATACGGC
>JAFZEY010000061.1 GCA_017560455.1 Alistipes sp.
CATCCACTGGAACTTAGGGTCGGTAGATGACAATCCGAAGGTTGTCTTGAGGTACGAAGGCATCCAGAAGAGGAAGAACCACCATACGCCATCGGTCATAAACTTACCAACGATAAATGCCCAGGTCTGACGGAATGTGAAGCACTTTAACAATGAAATCTTCTTGGCAGGAGCCTCCTCAACGACAGGCTTTGCGCTCTCGACAACATCGTCCGAGAGGATGTAATCCAACTCCGCCTTATTTACTGCAGGGTTGTTCTCAGGTTTCTTGTAGATAAACTGCCAGAAGCCCATCCATACGAAGCCGATACCACCAATAATGATGAAGGCAGCCTCCCAACCCCATTTTGCAGCCAAAGGTGGGATGCAGAATGGAGCGATGAGTGCTCCAATGGTAGAGCCGGCGTTGAAGATACTTGTTGCGAAAGCGCGGTCGCGCTTAGGGAAGTACTCGGCAGTAGCCTTAATTGCAGCAGGGAAATTTCCTGCCTCACCAATAGCCAAGATACAGCGAGCAATACTGAAGAATGTTGCACTCAGCAGTGCGATGCGAGCAACCGTCTCGGCCGCAGTTACTGCAGCGAGGTCCTCAATGCCAACGATGTAGGTTGTCAAAATACCGCATACGGCGTGGATACACGCACCAAATGACCAGATGCCGATACTCCACATATAACCCTTCTTGGTGTCGAGCCAATCGACAAAGCGGCCGGCCAACAACATAGCAATTGCATAGAAGAGCGAGAAGATACCGGTGATGTTTCCATAGTCCGAGTCGGTCCAGTGGAACTCCGGACGGATGAAGTCCTCGAAGGTGAGCGAAAGCACCTGGCGGTCGAGGTAGTTTACTGTTGTTGCGAAGAACAACATCGAGCAAATCACCCAACGGTAGTTGGTTTTGCGTTCTGTTTGAATTTTGTTCATCGGTTTAATCGTTTTATTTGGTTTCGAGTTAATCTACTACTTTATTGTGACACGCACCTGTAGCGGGCTCTTTTTGTTTGCTACCGTTTTGGCTACGAGAGTATCGAAGACCTCCTTGGTCTTGACATCTACGGCTGTAACCTTATTCCACAAGCCGCCCCACCAATAGGTGAGAGTCTCGCCCTCTTTGAGTGTATTGTATACGGCAGCGTGGCCATAGGTACCCTTCGGCATCTCGTCGTTCTTGTTCCAGAAACGATTCTCGGCACCCTCCCAACCCTCAGGGAAGTACATTGCGAGATAGAGCTCGCCCGCTTTGGCCGGCTTAACTCTTTCGGCATAGGTTACATAGCCCTGCTTGGCATTGTATGTGGTGCGAGGAGACTCCTCGTGCAGTACGATGCCGCTCATGGCCTTGTATTTGCCTTTGGAACCATTGTAGCATACGGTGGTTTTGTTGAGGAACGAACCATAATCGATGCTTATGGTACGAGTCTCGGTCGCGCACTTTTTGCCAATGGTTGTAGGACGATAGGTCATCTTGGCGGTAAAGCGCAACGGGCCATTATCCAAAATCTCACACTTCGAGTAGCAGTATGGATAGATTATACTGTTTTTGTCTAACAATGCGGTAGCACCCGCACCGAGTGTCGGGCCAACCTTGTAAGGGTCGAAGCCGTTGCCGTGGTCGTGGTGGTACGACACCGAAGCGGCCAAAGCTCTGGCAGCCTTCTTGTCGGTTTTTCTCAGCTCGGCAATCTTGGCTCTTGTCTCGGGGTTGAGTTCCATGGCGTAGCGGGCCTCCACAACGGGTAGCTCGGTGTTATTCTTGAGCCACACATCATTTCCAAAGGCTCTCTCGCCACTCGCCTGCAACGCAGGGCCGTAGATACGGTAGGCAATAAGGTTGCTCTCCCAGGCGAGATCATCAACTCTCTCGGGATAGACCTTACCGCAAGCGTAGGTCTGATAATTGCTTGGTTTGCCGTTTTTTACGGTGTAGGTTGCGGTTGCGGCGCCATTAACATCGGCACAGAAGATTAGCTTGCCATCGTATGTTATCTGGGACGGAATCTCTACACCCTCGCCATTAAACACTACAAGTGTTGCTCCTTTTGGAAAGCCGAGTGATGCCACCTCTACCTCGACTATTTCGCCTGAGCGAAGAGTGTTGGTAGGGTTGGTTACAGTCACCTCTGCACTTCGAGCGCTGTAACCAACCAACATGGCCAAAAGCATTATAATGAGTGCTTTCATACCTTTTAAGGTGTTATCGATCGACTATTTAGGCTGCTTACCGATGTAAGCCAAGATGCCGCCGTCAACATAGAGGATATGGCCGTTTACCGCATTCGAAGCCTCCGATGCGAGGAATACTGCAGGGCCTGTGAGCTCAGCCGGATCCAACCAGCGACCTGCAGGCGTCTTTGCGCAGATAAACGAATCGAATGGGTGGCGGCTGCCATCAGGCTGTACCTCACGCAAAGGAGCAGTCTGTGGTGTCGAGATGTAGCCCGGACCAATACCGTTACACTGAATGTTGTACTCGCCATACTCCGAGCAGATGTTGCGGGTGAGCATCTTCAAACCGCCCTTTGCAGCTGCGTAAGCCGATACGGTCTCGCGACCGAGCTCCGACATCATCGAGCAGATGTTGATAATCTTACCGCTTCTTTTCTCCATCATTGCAGGCAATACGGCCTTCGATACAATGAACGGAGCGTTGAGGTCGATGTCGATAACTCGGCGGAAATCGGCAGCCTCCATCTCGTGCATAGGAACACGGCGAATGATACCTGCATTATTAACCAAGATGTCGATGGTGCCAACCTCCTCGGCAATTTTAGCCACCATAGCCTGTACTGCAGGCTCGTCGGTAACATCGCAAACATAGCCGTGAGCCTCGATGCCCTTCTCCTTGTATGATGCCAAACCCTTATCGACCAACTCCTGGTTGATGTCGTTGAAACAGATAGTTGCGCCCTGCTCTGCAAAAGCTGAAGCGATAGCGAAGCCGATACCGTAAGATGCACCTGTTACGAGAGCAACCTTACCCTCCAAAGAAAAATTCAAATATGGATTCATTCTCTTTTTTAAAATTTTATTGTTCGTAGATTAGTTTTGTCTTTTTGCTGCCATTACACTATTTCAAATCGGTGATGAGCGAGAAGTCCTGATCGCCATAGTCAAGGTTCTCACCACCCATACCCCAAATGAAGGTATAGTTGTGGGTAGCTGCTGCCGAGTGGATGCTCCACTCTGGTGACAATACAGCCTCGTCACCCTTCATCCAGATGTGGCGAGTCTCGTTCACCTCACCCATAAAGTGGCAGATGGCGTGATCCTCAGGAATGTCGAAGTAGAAATATGCCTCCATTCTGCGCGAGTGAGTATGTGCAGGCATTGTGTTCCAAACGCTACCCGATGCAAGCTCTGTCATACCCATCTGCAATTGGCAGGTTGGCAACACCTGATTTATGAGCATCTTGTTGATGTTACGGTCGTTTGAGCCCTCAAGTGAACCCATATGAGCAACGATTGCATCCTCCTTGGTCACCTTCTTGTCAGGATAGTTGCAGTGTGCAGTGGTTGAGTTGAAGTAGAACTTTGCAGGTGTGTTCTCGTCTACGCTCTCGAAATATACCTCTCTCTCTCCACAACCGAGGTAGAGAGCCTCCTTATAGTCGAGCTCGAAGCTCTCGTTGCCTACGCGAACGACACCCTTACCCTTGCCAACATTGAAGATACCGATCTCTCGGCGAGTGAGGAAATATGGAGCCTTCAATGGATCGATAGACTCCAACTTAAGGCTCTCGCCCACAGGCATTGCGCCACCAACAACCATACGATCGTACATCGAGTAGACCATATTCACCTCGTTGGCAACAAACATCTTCTCAATCAAAAAATCTCTGCGAAGGCGGGTAGTATCATAGCTTTTTGCATCCTCAGGATGGGCTGCATAGCGAACTTCGTAATTTGTTTTCATAGTTATATTCTTCTAAAATTTTGTTAAACACTCTATTTTCTGCAAGCAGCAACAATGGCAAGAGCCTCGCGACACTTATCTGTGACGACCTGCCAATTTGCAGCCTTCAAGTCGGCCTTCGGGAAGAGTTTCGAGCCCATACCCACACAGAAGACACCCGAAGCAAACCACTTGCTGAGGTTCTCCTCGGTTGGCTCGACTGCACCTGTAGCCATAATGTTTGCCCAAGGGAGTGGGGCCTTGATATTCTTCACGAAGTCCGGGCCTCCCACACAACCTGCCGGGAAGATCTTGGTTACATCGCAACCCAACTCCTGTGCGTAGCTAATCTCGGTAACGGTGCCACAGCCCGGTACATAAGGGATGAGGTGGCGGTTGCAGAGCTTGGCAACCTCTGCATTCATACAAGGGCCAACGATAAAGTTTGCACCATACTGAATGTAGATAGCTGCAGTTGGCGCATCTACAATCGAGCCTACACCCAAGATCATCTCGGGGCACTCCTTGAGTGAGAACTTCATCAACTCGGCAAACACCTCGGCAGCGAAGTCGCCACGATTGGTAAACTCGAATACGCGAACACCACCCTCGTAGCACGCCTTTAACACCTGCTTCGATACCTCTACATCAGCATCGTAGAATACGGGTACC
>JAFZEY010000062.1 GCA_017560455.1 Alistipes sp.
AGATATTTGCGAGCCATCGTATACTCCTCGCGCTCACAATGATACATCGCCAACAAGAAGCGCACATCATTCACATGTACCGACTCGGGGTAACGACGCAGGAAGGCGAGGAGAATCTTCTCCGTATCGTTATCGCGCAACTCGGCAGCACAGAGTGCCAACTCGAAATCGATATGGCGCACCAACACCTCATCATCAATCGGCACCCTCTCGCGCAACAGCGTAAGCGACCGCCTTGCCTCGGCAAATCTTCCGTGCTCAATCAACGAGGTTGCTCGCTCGGCCTCGCGCTTAACATCGACCGCCACGACCGCCTCCGCAAATCCTATATTCATCACCGCTACAAGCAGTGCAAAAATACTCTTTTTCAACATAGCCACACTATACTTCTTAAATTACGCAAAAGTACAAAAAATAATTCAAAATTAAGAATTAAAAATTAAAAATTTTTAGAGAGATAATAAAGTAGGGGTTATTAGAGGCCGTTAGGGGTTGTTAGCAAATTTAGGGAGTTTAAGGAATATTGTGAGATTAAGAAAAACTCTAAACTCATAGTTTTACCAAATTTTCTAATTTCACTATCGCACAAAAAAAGAGTGGAGAAAAATCTCCACTCTCAACTCTCTCTTATCGACCGAGATTAGTTCTTTGCCTCTGCAGGGAGCTCAACCTGTGGCATCTCAACAGTCTGCTCGGTTGCAGGAGCAGCGAGCATCTCGAGATCGCTTGCAGCACCCGACTTGCCAGCCTCGTTCAACTTACCACCGATGAATACGGTTGAGAACAAAGACAATGCGAGAACAACAACTGCCGCACCCCAAGTAAACTTCTCCAAGAAGTCTGCTGTCTGACGAACACCCATAACCTGGTTTGATGCACCAAAGTTAGATGCCATACCGCTCTTTGGGTTCTGAACCAATACTGCAAGCACCATCAAAACGCTTGCGATAAGAATCAATACAATCAAAAATGTGTACATAGTCTATCTGTTTTTAATTATTTTTCTCAATATTTTCGATTTTCTCGGCAAAGTAAGCACTTTTTTCCGAATTTAGCAAAATTAATTTGCGATATATTTCAATTGCTTGGCATTTTAGCCCTTGCGCGAGGTATATTTCCGCCAATTCCTCGCTCACAACATCATCCTCATCCGCAATTTCAGCCTCAATGCAGACATCCTCTTCGACATCACCCTCTTCGGCCACAATGCGATAATCGCTCTTTCGCAAAAAGCGACTGATAATCTCGCCTTCGCTCTCCTCGGCAATCTTTGCGGCGTCGATATTGTAGCGCAACTGAGCCCCCTCCGACTGCGCCTTCAGCACCTGTGCAACCGAGAACCAAGGATACTTCGTCAAGAGTGCATCCAACTCCTCTGCACTCGGCACCACCCCATCACTCAACACTCTATCAACCAACGACATAATAGACTACCAATTAGAGGCTGCCGCCATAAATATATCCGTCACAAGTTGCTCCACAATCTCCGGAATGAGAGTACTCTCAACCTCGTTGAGCAACTTCGTAGAGTCGTAGTCGGCATAGGCCGAGAAGGTCTTTGCCTTGAACGAAGCCTTATCATCAACAACATTCGTAAAATTAACCTTTACGGTAATCGTCAATCGGTTCTGCAAGGCGTATTCACCACTCGACACCGACGATGTGGTCGAGGTGTAACCCACAATCTCACCTTCGAAGGCGAAGTCGCCGCCCTCAGGCACCTGCACAAGTCGTGTTCGTGTTGCGAAACGCTGTGTAAGTTCATCGGTCAATGTCGCGCTCAAGATAGGCGCAACCATAGGTGCATTATTCGGGAAATATGCCACCGAAAAGGTCTTGGCATCGGGCGGAATAGAGGCACCCGACAAAGTATATTTGACGGTGCAACCGCTTGTTGCCAAGAGCATTACGGCACAAATTGCAAATATCATCTTTTTCATATCTACTCCTCTATATTCAACTCTTTTATTTTGCGATAAAGAGTACGCTCCGACATAAACAACTCGGCTGCTGCAGCACGGCGACTACCACCATTGCGGCGCAAAGCCTTAACAATCTGGTCGCGCTGCATATCGGCCTTTGTCATCTCGCGAGGGGCATCCTCGACAATCTCACTCTCAGTATAGACATCCTCTACAATCGGAGCATGAGCCGTATGAGGCAAAAGCGCCTTAACCTCATTGTGCTCGGCCGGAGCAGGAGTGTTTGTGCGATAGGAAGAGTAACCGCTATGCAAGTCGGCCAACATTCGCTTCAAATCGTTGATATCGCTACGCATATCAAAGAGTATCTTGTAGAGTAATTCTCGCTCGGAGTTCATATCCTCAACCTTTGCCGACTGCGTAACACTCGGAGAGGTTGCCGAAGACTCATCAACGAGATACTTAGCAAGAATATGCGGTGTTATGTCGCGCGTCTCCTCGATAGCCGAAATCTGCTCTGCCACATTTTTGAGCTGGCGGATATTACCTCGCCAATAGTAGTTTTCGAGCAATGCACGCGCCTCCTCATTCAAGGCAATAGCAGGCATCTTATACTGCGTAGCCACATCGGCTGCAAAACGACGGAACAGGAGGTAGATATCCTCTGGTCGTTCACGCAACGCAGGCACTGTGATAGGCACGGTATTGAGTCGATAGAAGAGATCCTCGCGGAAACGGCCGTCGGCAATAGCCTTCATAAGGTTTGAGTTGGTAGCTGCCACCACACGAACATTCGTCTTCTGCACCTTCGCGGAGCCTACGCGCATAAACTCGCCCGTCTGCAGCACGCGTAACAAGCGCACCTGCGTAGAGAGCGGAAGCTCACCCACCTCATCGAGGAAAATGGTACCTCCGTCAGCCTCCTCGAAGTAACCCTTACGCGACTCTATTGCGCCCGTAAAAGCACCCTTTTCGTGTCCGAAGAGTTCAGAATCGATGGTTCCCTCGGGAATTGCACCGCAGTTTACAGCCACATATTTGGCGTGTTTGCGAGCCGAGAAGGCGTGTATAACCTGCGGAAAGAACTCCTTACCGACACCACTCTCTCCCGTTACAAGAACGGTCAAGTCGGTAGAAGCGACGCGCAAAGCAACCTCCAAAGCTCGATTCAAGAGCGGAGAGTTACCTATTATACCGAAGCGTTGTTTTACAGAAAGAAGCGTACTATTATCCATTGTTCGTTCTATTCATTTAAAGTTTGTGAAGGCACAACACGCAATGCATCCATCTCGGCATCATCATCCGCCGTAGAGAGATTTGATACATACCAGCCATACCCTATGGCCAACAATGCCACAGTCAATATAATAGCTGCAATAACCATCACCAAGTCGAACTTCTTGCGAGGTCTTGCAGAAAGTTTCACGGTTTTAGGGGCAGTAGCATTAGGAACTTTTGCAAGCTCTTTCTCCTCGACAGATCTCTTCTCTGTCGGCTCCTGCTTTGCCACCGATTCTTGTTTCTCCTCCACAATCGGCTTCGGCACATACGGAGTCTGCTTAGGCAACTCGCCCTGCACCGGCGGATAGAGACGAATTATCTTGGTCGCAGGCTCCACACGAAGTGTGCCCACCTCTCCCAAACGACAATATCCGTACTGTTCCAACTCGTGGCGCACATGGAAGGTGAAGCGATCGATAGAGATAGACACCTCTAGCTCGTTCAACCCTCTATCGCGGAGCAACGACACAAGAACACCATCATCGCTATTGAGCAAGTCCGAGAAAATACGCTCGCCCGACTCCTTAACCACAAAGGCTCCGAAAGCGGGAACTACCAATCTGCGATTCGAGCGCAGATACTCAGATATAACCTCTACAACAATGCTCATATACCTCTAAAACGGTATGAAAATTATTATATTTTGCAAAGATAGTTATTTTCTTGAAAATAACCTTAAAAAATCGAAACTTTTATCGCACCAAAAATGCAATATAGCACACCACAACACAAATTGCGGCCGCAATCTTTGCCTTCGTATTTCGACTACGCAAAACCGGAAGCATAGCAAGTGTGGCATACATACCAAACTCCAACAATCCGACAACCTTCACATCGGAGAAGTCATAGACACTCTGCGACAGACACATCACATCGGCAATACAGAGCACCAGGAAATTAAAGAGGTTGGAGCCCACAATATTTCCGACTGCAATATTGTAGTTGCGCAGACGGAAGAGGGCGATAGTCGAAGAGACCTTGGGCAACGAAGTTGCAACACCCAGGAATATAGCACCCGCCAAACCCATTCCGATATTGTAGGTCGAGGCGATATCGTCGGTGATGTAGGTCATCGCGATACTCAACGCAATAATTGCAATACTCGTAAGCACAAAGCGTACTGCAACCTGTCGTTTCGTGAGCTTTATTTCGGTGCACTCCTCGCACTCTTCGCCATCCTCGTTTGCCAAATATCGGACACCTCCGACATAGAGAGCAAGGATAACCAAAGTGACGATATTTACGGTAGCCACCTCCAAGTTCAAAAAGTTGAACATATTGAGCAGCAGTGCCACATAAATAACAAGCACAAAGAGTGTTACAAGGATATTACCTCTCGTAATCTGCACCTTGCGGAAATGGCGAACCGAGGCGATGGTACAGAGTGCCAACACCGCCAAATTGAAGAGATTGCTACCGAGAATATTACCTATGCACAAGCTCGGTTTATGCAACATCAAAGTAGCCGAAACGCTTGTAAACAATTCAGGCAATGATGTGACAGCCGAGAGCATAACACCACCCAAAAATGCCCCCGAAAGCGAGGTCATCTTATCGAGCATATCAATATATTGCGAGGCCTTTATTGAGCAGTAAACCACCAACGAAGCCACGACAATATACTCCAAGAAGAGTAACATACGCCTATTTACTTTTTGCTGCTATAACCGAATCGATATAGGCCTTAATCTTCGGCTTTGGATCCTCCCAA
>JAFZEY010000009.1 GCA_017560455.1 Alistipes sp.
AGATACTTCTCCATGATAGGTATATCGTAGACGATAGGTGCGCGTCCGTGCTTACGGTTGATGAAGTCCGGAATGTAATCCATAGGTCCCGGACGATAGAGCGCATTCATCGCAATCAAGTCCTCGAAGACGGTCGGTTTCAAGTCAATAAGATACTTCTGCATACCCTCCGACTCGAACTGGAATGTTCCGAGTGTATGACCTGCGCAATATAGTTCGTATGTCTTCTTATCGTCAATAGGTATCATATCAATATCGACCTCCACACCCTTTGTACGACGGATATTCTCCACCGCATCCTTCATGATTGAGAGGTTCTTCAGACCCAAGAAGTCCATCTTGATAAGTCCTGTATCCTCAATCACCGAACCTTCGTACTGCGTCACAAGCATCTTCTCGCCCGTCTCCTTATCGTCAGCCGTAGAGACAGGTACCCAATCGGTGATATCGTCACGGCAGATAATCGTACCGCAGGCGTGCACACCCGTACCACGCACATTACCCTCCAACTCGCGTGCATACTTTATGGTATCGCGCATTACAGGATCGTCGGAGTTCTCCGCTTGCTGCAACTCGGGAACTGCATTTATCGCGTTCGTGAGATTTATCTTCAGCTGCTTATCCTTATCCTTCGGGTCGGTAATTCTGTCTGGCACCAACTTACACAAGCGGTCCGACTCCGAGAGCGGCAACTTCTGCACGCGCGCAACATCCTTGAGAGCCATCTTGGTAGCCATAGTACCATAGGTGATGATGTGCGCCACCTTCTCCTTACCATACTTCTTCGTCACCCAATCGAGCACACGACCACGACCTTCGTCATCGAAGTCGATATCGATATCGGGCAGTGAGATACGGTCAGGATTCAAGAAACGCTCGAAAAGGAGGTCATATTTGATAGGGTCAATCTGTGTGATACCCAGGCAGTATGCTACAGCCGAACCCGCAGCCGAACCACGGCCCGGACCAACCCACACGCTCAACTCCTCACGCGCTGCACGGATAAAATCCTGCACGATAAGGAAGTAGCCGGGGAAACCCATCGTCTTCATAATGTAGAGCTCGAAGCGCAAACGCTCCGACACCTCCTCCGAGAGAGGTGAGCCATATCGTTTCTCGGCACCCTCCATCGTGAGTTTTGCGAGATAGTCCGCCTCAAACTTTATACGATAGAGCTTATCGTAACCACCGAGCTTCTCGATCTTCTTCTTTGCCGACTCCTCATCCATCACCACCTCGCCATTCTCGTTGCGGGTGAACTCATTGAAGAGATCCTCCTCGGTCAAACGAGCACGATACTCCTCCTCCGTGCCGAACTCGGCAGGAATCGGGAAGACGGGCATAATAGGAGCGTGATCTATAGAGTAGCACTCAACCTTATCGCATATAGCAACCGTATTTTCGAGAGCCTCAGGGTATTGACCAAATATAGCCTGCATCTCGGCTGTAGTCTTCATCCACTCCTGCTTTGAATAGAGCATTCGCTTCGGATCGTCGAGATCCTTACCCGTACTCAGACAGATAAGGCGGTCGTGTGCCTCGGCATCGCTCTCCTCCACAAAGTGGACATCGTTGGTACAGATGATATTGATATTGTGCTTGCGCGAGAATTCAACGAGCTTCTCATTCACCTTGCACTGCATAGGATAGGCCTCGTGGTTGGCGCGATCGACAGTCGCCTTATGCAACTGCAACTCGAGATAGTAATCCTCGCCAAAGAGGTTCTTATGCCACAACACAGACTCCTCGGCCTCCTGCATACGGTCGTCCTGAATAAGTCGCGGAATCTCGCCACCAAGACAGGCCGAGCAGCAGATAAGACCTTCGTGGTACTTCTCGAGCTCGCTACGGTCGGTACGCGGACGGCCATAGAAGCCGTCGGTCCACGCCTTAGAGACTATCTTGATAAGGTTTTTATAACCCTTGAAGTTCTTTGCAAGAAGGATAAGGTGGTAGCCTCCGAGATCGGTCTTGTCACTCTTCTGATCGAGCGAACGGCGAGCAACATAGACCTCACAGCCGATGATAGGCTTGAATGGAGGTGTATTCTCCATCTCGACAATAATCTCGCGAGCCTTAACCGCATCGAAGGAGAACTCCTTCTCCATCGCCTTCAGGTCGGCAACGACGGCCGATACACTCGAAAGTTGCGAGAGCATCTCCTCGCCGGGCTCAAAATCCTTATTCGCCTTCTTCGCCTGCTCCAGCTGTGCCGTGATGTTCGACTCCTCTTGCTGCTTCTCGGCAAGGAGAGCCGAGAGGTTCGGATGCTCGGCCTGCAGATTCATCATCTTGTCGAGCAACTACTTCAAATCCTTCTCCCTACCGGCCTTTGTACCGTTCACCTTACCCACATAGTTCATAAACTCCTTGATAGCGAACATATTACCATGGTCGGTAATAGCGATACCGGGCATACCATCCTTGATAGCCTTATCGACAAGTTTTTTCACGCTTGCCTGGCCATCGAGGAGGGAATATTGGGTGTGAGTATGTAGATGTACAAAGCCACTCATAATAACATTCTTCTTTGCTTACAAAGATAGGAAATAAATCGGAAAGAGGAAAGCGGAAAAGAGAAAACTTTTTCACTTTTTCGCACACCCCTCTCCGTATTCGGCCTACAGTTAGTTTGGGCGTGGTTTTTGTTGTGGTATATGGTAAAAATATTTTTTAACATTATCGAAAGGGATAGGCTATGCAGGTAGATGAGATGGTAGTTGTAGCAGAGTATAACTCTGCGGTGGAGGCGGAGATGGCTAAGAGCATCCTCGCATGTGCGGGCATACGCGCACACATAGATAATGAGTACATGACGACGCTATATCCGGGCATTATTCGCACCCGACTGATTGTCGCCGAGGAGGATTACAAGCAGGCGAGGACACTGCTCCGTATAAGGGATTAATAAAAAAGAGGTTGGCTTACACTACGGTAAACCAACCTCTGCTATTTTTAGGGTACCACCCTACTCCTTTGTGCCAATCAACGAGATTGAGCGCTGGATGAAGTCCGAAAGATTCTTACCCTTCAACATTCCGTTCGAGAGGAGTGCCAGGTCGATAATCTGACGAACAAGCGTATTCTCCTTGCCAATCTCCTTGAGTCGAAGGTTGCGCTCGTCACGGAGTGTCAAAATCTTCTTCGACAACTCCTCACGCATATCCTTCTCCTCGGTTGTAAGTTCCTCATCCTTCTTACCCTTTGTCATCTCCTCGAAGCGATTCTCCTCAGCCACCGCCGCATCAATCTTCTTGGTTATGCTCTTTAACTTATCGCCATAGGCCTTCTCTACGCTCTCCAAGATATCGATCACGATAGGGTGGTTGCCATTCACTGCGATTGTGAAGTTGTCAGGCATCTGACCGTAGAATTGGCTCATCTGTCCGCCCGACATCTTCGCCATATCCTTCATTCGGCGCATAAACTCGTTCTGCGTGATTACAATCGGAGCATCATCAGCCGACATAGCTTCGAAAGCAATATTGTAGCGAATATCCTCATCATCAGGCAACTGACTCTCGAATACAGGGCGCATAATCTCCTGCTGCGCCTCGCTCAACGAGATCTTATTCTCCTCCTTCTTGCGGATGAGGTGGTCGATAATATCGCTATCGACACGCACAAAGCGCACCTTCTCATTCTTCTGCTCGTACCAATTTATATAGTGGCTGTCGAGCTGACCATTCATCTCCAACACATCGTAGTCCTTCGACTTTGCCGACTGAAGGAACGAGTGCTTACCCACGATATCGTCGGTGTAGAGGATAATCAACTTGTCGTCCTTGTCGGTCTGCAAATCCTTTACTGCTGCTGTGTACTCCTCGGCAGTGAAGTACTTGCCCTCGGTGTTCTTCCACAACATACACTGTGCCGCCTTCTCAGCAAACTTCTCGTCGGTGAGGATGCCGTACTGAATAAAGATCTTCAGGTCGTCCCACTTCTGCTCATACTCAGCGCGCATAGTCGAGAAAAGCTCGTTCAATCGCTCAGCAACCTTGCGAGTGATATAGCCCGAAATCTTCTTTACATTCGAGTCGCTCTGCAAGTAGGAACGCGACACATTCAACGGAATATCCGGCGAGTCGATAACGCCGTGCAAGAGCGTCAAATACTCGGGTACAATACCCTGCACCTCGTCAGTTACGAAGACCTGGTTACAGTAGAGCTGAATCTTATTCTTCTGAATCTCGAAGTTGTTGTGAATACGAGGGAAATACAAGATTCCTGTGAGGTGGAACGGATAGTCGATATTAAGATGAATCGAGAACAACGGCTCCTCGCTCATAGGATACAACGCCTGATAGAAGGCCTTGTACTGCTCCTCGGTGATGTCAGCCGGCTTGCGAGTCCACAATGGCTCGGTGTCGTTAATCTGATTATCCTTGTCGGTATCAACATACTTGCCATCTTTCCACTCCTTGACCTTGCCAAAGATTACCGACACAGGCAAGAAACGGCAATACTTATTGAGCAACTCATTCACCTTGTTATACTCGGCATACTCCGCGCACTCCTCCGAGAGGTGTAAGAGGATGGTTGTACCGCGCTCGCGCTTCTCCGACAACTCCTCCATCGAGTACTCGGGTGATCCATCGCATACCCAATGCACCGAAGGCTTCGACTCGTCGTACGACTGTGTGAAGATCTCCACCTTGTCCGACACCATAAATGCCGAGTAGAATCCCAAGCCGAAGTGGCCAATGATAGCCTGATTCTGATACTTTGCGAGGAACTCCTCAGCACCCGAGAAGGCAATCTGGTTGATGTAGCGATCAACCTCCTCGGCCGACATACCGATACCGTTATCGGTAACCGAGAGGGTGCGAGCCTCCGCATCTACAGCGATGCGAACTGCCAACTCTCCCGTCTCGCCAGCAAAGACACCGGTTGAAGCGAGAGTGCGCAACTTCTGCGTAGCATCCACGGCATTCGACACCAACTCACGCAAGAAGATCTCGTGGTCAGAGTATAAAAATTTCTTAATTACGGGGAAGATATTTTCGGTTGTTACCCCAATTTTTCCGTTTTTCATAATAGCATATTTTTAGTTTAGTTATTTTCGCTTTTACGGAAATGGAAGGGTGTCAAACCTTGTGCCATTTACGATTTTGAGCACAAGGTCTGCCAATTTGTCATAAATAGAGGGGCATATTGACTAATTTAGTCGGAAGTTTGCGCCTCCGCGCTGCTCCATCTCTGCCTTAGCGACCATATCGCTCTGCACCTGCACCATCTTCAAGATGTCGGTCATATCGTTCAATCCGCGCAACGAGGTGCCGATAGGCATACGGCACTGCAACTCCAACTCCGAGAGTCGTTCGCGCAACTCCTCCACCCCTTCGGGCAGAGCGATATAGACACAATCGACCTCGGTATATTCGGCGAAGAAGAGCGTCATCAACACCGCCTTCGAAGCAGATGGGACATAGCGCACCTCTATATTATCACGCGATACACCACACATAGTCAATCCTTGCAGAGCATCGAATTCACACTTTGCTCCCTCCAGGGTAATAACACCGACCTTTATATCTGAAATCGCAATCATACTCTTAAAATTTATAAGGGCAGCCTAACAAGACTGCCCTAATATAATAAACGATTTATAACGCCAAAATCGCCTAATCAGGCAATTTTAGTAGAGCATCTTCTCTGCCTCACGAGCCTCAGCCGTATTCGGATACTTCTCGGTGATGGTCTTGCAGCAAGCCTTAGCAGCCTCAACATCGCCGGCAGCAGCAAGTGCGAGAGCCTGCTTGTAGAGGTAGAGAGGCGCAGTGAAGGTATTCTCCGAGGCAGCAACAGCCTTCTTGAAGAACTTTACAGCCTTCTCGTAGTTGCCCTGCTCAACTGCTACATCACCCTGCAAACCGAGATTCTGTGCATTTACAACCTCTGCAGCAAGACCGCTTACAGCCTTATACTTTGCGAGATACTCGGCAGCCTTCTCTAAGTCGCCAAGGTGGAGGTAGCAGATACCTGCATAGTGCTTTGCGAGGTTACCAGCCTTAGTTGAACCGTACTCGTCAGCAACAGCGAGGAAGCCTGCACCGCTCTCATCTCCGTTGAGTGCGAGGTCGTAGTTTGGAGTCTCGCCTGCAAAGTTATTCTGTGCAGCAACGATAAGCTCCGCAGCAGCAGTCTCGTTTTTGTCCATAACGAGATACTTGTATGCATAGCCACCTGCAACGAGGAGCAAAAGTACTACGAGAGCAACGACAACTTTCTTGCCGTTCTCCTCAAAAAAACGCTCGGTCTTGCTGACAGCCTCAGCAACAACAACCTCTTCCTGATTCTCAATCTTCTTTGTCATAATAGTATTTTTTTTAGTTTATAATTCTCTACTTTCGGGCATAGTGCCCAATACAACTGACAAAATTACACTTTTTTGTGTAATAAACCACAAAATTTGCTATTTTTTTTGTCGTACCACCAATTATTCGTACCTTCGCAGTAGAAAAACAGAGTAAAAATGTACCTTTCACGACTCTCGATACTAAACTTCAAGAATCTTGCACAGGAGGAGTTGATGCTCGACAAAGGTTTCAATTGCTTTGTCGGCGACAACGGCACCTGCAAGACAAACATCATCGATGCGGTCTATTACCTCTCGATGTGTAAATCATCGTTGGCTATGACCGACACGCAGTGTGTGCGTCACGGCGAGAAGTTCTTCCTTCTCGAAGGCGACTACCAGACCGATGGCAATCGCCACGAAAAGGTCGTATGCTCCTATCAGCGCGGAGCGACAAAGGTGGTAAAGCGCAACAGCAAGGCCTACGAGCGATTGGCCGATCATATCGGTCTTGTGCCCGTGGTTATCGTTTCGCCTGCCGACTCCTCGCTTATCAGCGACTCGGCCGATGAACGCCGTCGCTACATCAATGGTTTTATATCGCAGTTGGACAAGAGCTACCTCGATGCCGTAATGCGCTATAACACCGCACTGACAAACCGCAACAGCTACCTCAAAATAGGTGCAGACGAGGAACTTTTACGCATCTATGATGCGCAGATGGCACCTCTCGCCGCAGCAATTCACAAGTCGCGTTTGGAAATTGTAGAGTTGCTCTATCCTCTTGTCTGTGAGTACTATCGCGCACTATCCGACGATCATGAGCAGGTGGAGTTGGAGTATCGTTCCGAGCTCAACAACGCCACCCTCGAGGAGCTTTTGCTCTCCTCGCGCGAGAAGGACCGCGTTATGGGCTTTACCAACTGCGGCGTACATCGTGACGACCTCCGTTTCTCGATTGGCGGATATGCCCTTCGCAAGTATGGCTCGCAGGGACAGCAGAAGTCCTTCCTCATAGCGCTCAAACTCGCCCAATACCGCATCATTGCGCAGGCGTGTGGCGAGAAGCCGATTCTATTGCTCGACGACCTCTTCGACAAGCTCGACGAGAGCCGTGTATCGCGCCTCATAGAGTTGGTTAAGGGGAACGAGTTTGGTCAGGTAATCATCACA
>JAFZEY010000063.1 GCA_017560455.1 Alistipes sp.
AAGTATGCTCGTTTGGCAATCACCGAGTCAAAGGCTACAATTATGACCGAAGGCGAGTACTTGAACGCTACATCGGGCTTCAACACCGCTAACAACTCTTGGATGTGGTACTTGCCACAGACTACTGAGGGTATTACCAACCTCGTAAACTTCATCGCTTGGCGTTCGTCTGAGGCTACTTGGGGCTATGGTGGTAAGTTCGTATTCGAGGGTGTTACCAACAACTTCTACAACCGTATGTCGGAGAACGATTGGCGTCGCAAGGCATTCGTTGGTTCTAACCCCGCTGCGTGGTATAAGCAGTATGGCTATTTGACCAACTACTCTGAGGAGGAGTTCCTTGCTGCTGTGCCAGCGTATGCGAACTTCAAGTTCCACCCGGCAAACGGCAACACCGTATCGTACACCATCGGAAATGTTACCGATGTGCCTTTGATGCGTGTTGAGGAGATGTACTTCATCGAGGCTGAGGCTACTGCACACTACGATGCAGCTACTGGTAAGGCTCTCATCACCTCGTTTATGACAGCACACCGCGACCCAGAGTACACAGTAGCTGTAGGTGTTGATCTCATCGACGAGATCATCTTCCAGAAGCGTTGCGAGTTCTGGGGCGAGGGTATCTTGTTCTACGACTTCAAGCGTTTGGATATGGGTATCGACAACGCATACGAGGGCTCTAACGCTCCAGGTGGTACCGACTTCTCGACTACAAGTCGTTGCCCAGCTTGGAACCTCTGTATTCCACAGACTGAGACTCAGCAGAACAACGCTTTGGAGGGCAAGAACAACCCAGACCCATCGCGTACTTTGAAGCCAAAGAGCGAGGCTGCTTAATCGTTGGCTTAAAGAGTGTTAAACAGAAAAAATTTAGAGTTATGAAAAATTTGAAAATGTTATATATCGCTCTCGTAGCGTTGGTGGCAAGCACTCTCGGTGCTTGTACCACCGACTTCGAGGCGGGACCGCAGGCCTCGGGCCCTCAGGTGTCGTTTGCGCCTGAGAACGCCAAGTCCGTAGATTTCACCGGCAATGTAGCAGAGAATACTCAGTCGCTCACATTGGCTCGTGTCGACACCAAAGAGGCTTTGACCGTATTTGTGCTTTCTGAGGTTACAAAGGGTGCAGAGAGCTTCTTCACTATCCCTGAGACCGTAAGCTTCGCTGCAGGTGAGGCTACAACTCAGTTGGTTTACACCGTAGATCAGTCGAAGTTTGCAAACGACACAAACTACACAGTTACATTCTACATCGAGGAGGAGTTTGCCACCCCTTATGGTTATGCTGAGTGGACTGTAAATCACGCATTGAACCCTTGGGAGTTGCTCAAGGACAGCAAGGGCAACAACGCAAAGGGTAAGTTCCGTGGTGCAGCTGCATTCGACGGATTCTGGAGCGGTGTTGAGAATCTGGGTGTTGATCTCGATGTAAACATCTACCAGCACAAGCAGCTCAAGCAGTACAAGATTGAGGATCCGTGGGTATTGGCTTACACACTCGGCTTGGGTGCAGAGAAGCCAGAGGATCTCTCAAGTCAGTTCAGCTGGACAAATGCAGACCTCATCGTTGACTATACTGATCCTAACAATGTAAAGATCCCTGCTCAGTCAATCGGTATTTCTGAGGACTACTACGGTTATGGCGAGGGTTATATCCAGGCAGAGGGAGGTACTCTCGTAGAGGGCATTATCACCTTCCCTGTAGAGGGTATCGGCTTCGCTCACCTCAACGCAACAGGTGGCAGACTCCTCCCTTGCAACACTTCGGGTATGTTCCGCATCGTATTGCCAGGTGTTGAGTTGGCTGACTACTCGTTGGCTGTAGCTTACGAGGGTATGGATGTTGCTGCCGACAACAAGACTGCTACTGCTAAGTTGAAGTTCACTTATGGTGACGATGTAACTGGCGTTAAGTATTTGGTTGTTAATGGCAATGTTGAGAAGAATCCAGCAGATGCTTTGGATATCCTCGTAGCAGGCACTGACGAGAACATCCTCTCGATTGAGGATTTCGTACAGGGTGGCAAAGAGGCTAACATCAAGGCTGGTTTGGAGACAGGTCTCTACACTGTAGTTGCTGTACCAGTTGACAAGGCTGGCGCATTGAGAGCTAAGGAGGTTGCTGCTAAGTCGTTCTACTTCCCAGGTCTCGGCGCACCAGAGGAGCACCCTTGCGAATTCAACGCAGCTCTCGTGTTGCCAAGCACATACAACCCTGCACTCACCGCTTCGTATCCAGATGAGACATCGCTCGTTTATATGGCTATGGGTACTGAGCTTGCAAACGTAAGAACTTATATCAACAAGACTTCTACCATTGCAACTTGGACCGGCACAGCCGAGGAGCTCGTTGCAGCATACGGATCTGATGTATCGGCAGCTGTACTTGACAAAATCAACAGCGAGAATGGTTATGCAGGTGTATACACTAGTCTCGCCCCTGGTACTGAGTATACAATGATCTTTGTTGCTACCAACGACTATGGTGAGACTACTACTAAGGTTGTATCTTGCTCGACTAAGGCTATTGAGATTAACTACAATGGTGAGTTGGCAATCGGCCAATACTATATGAACTGCACAGTCAACGCAGGTACCGAGCAGGAGGTTTCGTTCGACAACCTCTTCGAGGTAATTCCTGTTGGTGACTCGGAGACTGAGTTCGTTGTTAAGAACTTCGGTGTAAACCTTAATGGTATGGATATCAACTGGCTTGCAACTTACGACTCTGCAGCTAAGACTCTCACATTGAGCGGTCTCGAGCAGGGCTATGAGGAATATGGTTGCCAGTTTGCCGTACCTTATGCTTATGTAGACCAAGCACAAACACAGGCATTGGTATTCTTCTCGTTCGCAACTCAGGATTCAGAGGGTGCTGACCCTTGCGTACTCACTGTTGACGAGACTTCAAAGCAGGTTAACGGTTTGCAGAACTTATTGTTCGCTGCTCAGGTTCTCGATCTTTCAAGCGGTAGCCCATTGGCAACTTGGGGTTACTACACTAACGAGTTGACCACTATCGCACCTTACACTGAGGCAGCTCCATCGTCTGTGAAGAGCAATTCGTATGCGAAGCTCTCATTCAGCAGCGTAGTTGTTCCAGTGAACAAGTTCCGCAGCCTCAAGGCTTCGAACATAAGCTTGGAGAGCGCAGCTGTGAAGAGCGTGAACTCGGTTAAGCCTCTCGTTGTAGAGGGTTACACTCGCGAGGTTGGCAAGTTCCAGCGTGCAAAGGCTAACATTCGTTAGTTCAACCACATACACACTATCAGACCTACCATACACGCGTATGGTAGGTCTGTGGTGTCTAAAAAACATTGAGTTTATGTACTTTAAAAGCATAAGTAGATAAAGAGGTCATTGCGAGGCTTGAAACAAGCCGTGGCAATCTTCCGCTTTGTTATCAAAAAGAATCTAAGGAAGATTCCCACAGTCGCTTTGCTCCTTCGGAATGACGAGTTTATTTATAAGCCCAAAAGAGATAACTCATAAAACATAAAAAAAGTAAAAGATGTATCGATTTATCAAACTATCTTGCGCATTGGCGGTGGCTGCATTGGCATTCACACAATGTACAAAGGATTTCACAGACGAAATCTCTGTTGGAGAGTCACAGAAAGCCTCTGCAACAAAGATTATCAACAACTCGCACAATGCGACAGACGGCTCATTGCTCGTTAAGTTCAGCGAGAGTGCTGCGGTGGCATTCGAGAATGCATCGCGCAGTGGCGGTGTTACGCGCTCGAATATCGAGAAGCTCAACACCATCCTGCTCGGCATCAACGCCACATCCATCGAGCGTGTATTCCCGATAAGCCAAAAGTCGGAGGAGAGCACACGCCGTGCGGGATTGCACCGTTGGTATATCGTCTATTTCGACAAGGAGCAGTCGCTCGACGAGGCGGCAAAGCAGCTCGCCACAGTGGCAGAGGTCGATGTGGTGGAGTTCAACACTCGCATTGATGCTCCGGCCTTCGAGCCACGCCCTACAGGCAATGTCTCGGCCGCTGCAACTCGTCTTGCAACACCCGATTTCAACGATCCTTTGGCAAGTAAGCAGTGGGATCTCCACAATGCCGGCGCGAACGACAAATCGATCAACAACCGTAACGCCGTAGCGGGCATGGATATCAATGTTCGCGAGGCGTGGAAGTACGCTACGGGAGATAGTTCAATTATCGTGGCCGTTATCGACCAAGGTGTGGACTACACACACGAGGATTTGGCTGCCAATATGTGGGTAAACAAGGGCGAAATCGCCGACAACGGCATCGATGACGACAATAACGGATATGTAGACGATGTTTACGGCTACAACTTCGTGGATGACGGACCAATCACATGGGATCAGTACTATCCAAAAACTAACAATTCATCGAGTCACAACTACGGTGATGTAGGACACGGAACCCATGTGGCAGGAACAATCGCTGCAGTGAATAACAACGGTATCGGTATCTGCGGTATTGCGGGTGGCGACGGCACACCGAACAGCGGTGTGAAGATTATGTCGTTGCAGGTGTTCTCGGGCAGAAAGAGTTCGAGTAATGCGACCTACGCGAAGGCGTGGTACTACGCAGCCGACAATGGCGCCGTACTTGCGAACTGCTCGTATGGTAGAACACCTCTAATCGGAAGTGATAGCGACAGCAATTTCGTTTCGACACTCGGAATTGAGTATGAGGCTATCGAATACTACCGCAATAAGAAGAACCACCCGAACCTCACAGGCAGTATCATCATTGCTGCTTCGGGAAATAACGGAATTGCGCAATCTTCCTACCCTGCTGCCTACCGCGACTACATCTCGGTATCGGCAACCGGAATTGACGGAATGCCGGCCTACTACACCAACTACGGTCCGGGTTGTAACATTTCGGCTCCTGGTGGAGATCAAAGCCTTGGTAATAATGCCGGTATCCTCTCGACACTCACAAAGGGAATCTATGGCAACAACGACACGTACGACTACTATCAGGGTACCTCGATGGCTTGCCCACATGTTGTAGGTGTTGCTGCACTCGGCCTCTCTTACGCAAAGAAGCTCGGCAAAGTGCTCTCTACGGCAGATTTCAATGCACGAATTCTCTTATCGGTAAACGATATCAACGCCGACCTCGAGAACTATAGTAGCGGCAAATATTACGAGAAGATGGGTACAGGTCGTGTGGATGCCTTCCTTATGATGATGAACATCGACGGCACAACCTGCATTCCGATACCACGAGGCAAGAAGAACTTCTATTTGGATGTTACGCCTTATATCGCCGACGGCAACAGTAAGTTCCAGCTCCTCGATATGGTGATTAGCGATGCCGACATGAAGCGTCTCGGTATAAAGAGCAAGCCGCGTTTGCTCAAGAGCAATGTATTCGTTCTTACTTGCGAGAATAGCGGCTCGGCAGTTGTTGAGATAAAGATGGTGGCAGGTGGCGATACCGCAGGTACAACCGAGAATGTCGGTGGTATGACCATCACAAAGAAGTTCGCGCTCATCGTGCGTGACAACTTCGCAGAGAATAATGGTTGGTTGTAAAAAAAGGAGTTGATTATGAAGATTTCAAAGATATTTTTTGCAGTAATAGCACTCTTGGCGGTTGCCTGCACAGATAACAACAATTCGGGCTCGACAGGCGACAAGACAAAGTGGAGCAACGAGGGTAACATCTGCGGCGAGTGGAAACTAACTCAACACGGCAACGACAAGGAGACTGAGATTGGTGTCTATATCTCGTTCAATGAGAATAACACCTTCGAGCTATATCAGCGTGTTTATAGCGTTATATGGATGCACTACACAGGCACCTTCAATCTCGATGGGACTACCCTCTCGGGCGTATATTCCGATGGTAAGGCATGGGGCTCGACCTACACCATATCGTATGCCGACTCGCCAAAACGCATTCGCCTTGTGAATGGCAATGAGGAGGCTATATATTCGGAGAGCGAAATTCCTGAGTATATCGTAGACGAGGCTCAGCAGCCTGAGAATGTTCGTTCGGTGGCTATCGAACGCTTCTTGTAAAGACTTTGTAATAGAATAGAGAATGGGGCTGTCCAACCAATCGGTTGAGCAGCCCCATATTTTTTAGTCCAAAATTACCTTGTTTGACGGCGGATAATTCGCATCTGTCGTACAAAGAGGACAAAGGCCAACAAGATAGAAAGGCTATCGGCTATCGGCATCGAAATCCACACTCCGTATGCTCCCAAGTGGCGAGGTAGGAGCCACAACAGAGGAAGAAGGAAGAGGAGCTGGCGTGTCAATGAGACGAAAATTGCCAATGGAGCCTTACCTATATATTGAAAGAAACCTCCCACAACAATCTGAAATCCGACGAGCGGGAACATAACCAATATAAGGCGAAGTCCCTGCGCTGCGGCATTGACCATAAGTTGCTCGTTACCGCCCTTGGCAGAATCGACAAAGGCGTGGGCGATAAACTCTGGTACAGTCTCGCCGAGGATAAAGCCGAGAGTCGCTATCACAACGCCACAGCAGATGGTCATAAAGACCGCCTTACGCACACGGTCGAAGTTCTTTGCTCCGTAGTTGTAGCCGACAATAGGCTGCATACCCTGATTCAGACCCTGCACAACCATAATGAAGAGTAGTGCCACACGATTGACAATGCCGTATGCTCCGACATAGAGATCGGCTGCGCCCTGCTCGCGCGAAACGACATCGTGGATGCCCGTACCGCCATAACGCAACATCGCCGTATTGACAAATGCTGCGACCATCGAGGCGCATATATTCATCAAAAATGGAGCAAGACCTATCGAGAGGATATTACCTACAATCTTCCAATCGAAGTGGAACGCCTCACGCTTAAAGT
>JAFZEY010000010.1 GCA_017560455.1 Alistipes sp.
ATATGTCACCTTTCAACTATGCACACAAGCTTAGCGGAGCCATCTTGTTGATTCACGCCAACAGAGATGAGAACACTGGAACATTCACCATCCAGAGTGAGCGTTTTTACCAGGCTTTGCGTGGCCAAAACAAGTATGTGCGCTATGTAGAGTTGCCGCTTGACGGACACAGATACCTCATTACCGAGAATGTTCTTCATGTCTTGTATGAGACTCATTTGTGGTTGGAAAAGTATGTAAAGAATGCCGATGCTAACCCTACCGACAAGCCAAGCGATGAGGAGAGCAAAGATGGCAAGAAGAGCAAGAAAGCAAACGCAGATAATATGTAACAATTAAAATATTATGAAAAAAATCTTCACACTATTATTAGCTGCGTTGTGCATCACATCGTTGGCTAATGCACAGCAGGTTGCCTACAATCGACCTCCACAAGAGATTGAGGAGTTGGTATTGGCTGTACCGGCCCCAAAACCTGTATTTAACCAAGACTGCTCGGCAGTTCTCTATATGTGGGAGAATAGCCACATTCCTCTTGCCGAGATGCCGCTCGACGGACTATTCCTTGCCGGCACACATGTCAATCCAAGCAAGTATTGCCATGTGCGCGAGAAGGGTTTCCATACTCTCACATTAAAGAAGATTCCTGACGGAAAAGAGATTAATGTAAGCGGACTCCCCGAGGGCACAACTGCTCTCCACGCAGCGTGGAGCCCAAGCGGTAAGAAGATTGCCATCTTCAACCGCGAAAGCGATGGCGTATACCTATACTCTGCATCATTGGAAGATGGTAAGGCTACCCGCATCAGCAACCGCCGCATCAACACCGTTGCCAAGAAGTTCCTCATGTGGGTAAATGATGATGATATCATCACTGCTTGCGTTGTCGAGGGTGTCAAGGCACCCGTACAGGGAACTCCTATCGGCCCTATCGTGCAGGAGTCGCTCGGCAAGAAGGAGCGCAAGAGAACTACGCAAGGTTTCCTTCGCGACAACTTCGATGTAGAGGCCTACAACCACTACTTCACCTCTCAGCTTGTACGCATCTCCGCCTCTGGCGAGAAGGAGATTGGCACACCTGCAATATATCGCACCATCGGCATCTCTCCTGACAGAAATTACCTGATGATCTATCGCGTAACCGAGCATTCATATACCGCCGGTTTTTCGAAGTTTAAGGCAAATACCACTATCGAGGATCTTGACGGAAATGTAGTGAAGGATGTAAAGTATCGCTCGCACCTCTCGTGGCGTGCCGACAAGCCTGCAACCCTCACATGGGTCAGAAAGGCAAAGAAGGGGGCCAATTATAAGAATTCTGTTTATGAGCAGGAGGCTCCATTTACCGAGAAATCGCGTTTGGTTCTTCGCACAAAGAAGCCTTTCGAGAAGATATATTGGAGCAACGACAACCTCGCGCTTGTAGTAGAGAAGGAGAAGAACACAATTACCATCTCGAGTTTCAAACCGGGCAACAGCGAGCTCAACACCATCGTAAGCTACAACTCGAAGAATATTTACGAGCTTCCGGGCGAGCCTATTATGGTAAATAACGAGTACGGCCGCAAAGTTGTTTGGACCAACGACAAGTGCAACGAGGTGCTCTTCAATGGCGAGGGTTACACCCCTAACGGCAAGTTGCCTAACTTGGTACTCTACAAGTTGGACAAGGGCATCAGCAAGGTACTCTGGAAGTGTAAGGCTCCTTACTACGAGGTTATTATTGCCGCAAAGGATCCTGCTGCACGACTCTTCATCACTGCAC
>JAFZEY010000064.1 GCA_017560455.1 Alistipes sp.
CACATATCTGACCCTGATATTCCACCGCTGGAAGAGTGGCGAGTATAACGAAGGCTCGAAGGATGGGTACAAATGGACAGTTGTTGCACCCGAAGCAACAAAAGATGAATAACATTTTTGACAGTAAAAGATGACTAAAAGTTGCAAAATAGTACTTCGCGTAGTTGTCATGCTGCTCTTCGGAGGGGCATTCTTCTCGCGTTGCGCCAATATCATGACTCCCGAAGGCGGTCCGAAGGATACGATACCTCCGGTAATCGTCAAATTGGAACCCGATAACTTTACCACCAACTTCAAGGCAAAGAAGGTATATATCGAGTTCAACGAGTTTGTCCAGATCAAGGACCAGAACAAGGAGTTATTCACCTCGCCTGCAATGAAGAAGCTGCCGCTCATAGCCACACGCGGTAAGGGTATCGTCATCACCATTCGCGACACCTTGAAGGAGAACACGACCTATGCCATCGACTTTGGCTCTGCCATATGCGACAACAACGAGGGCAACCCGCTCAATGCTATGCGCTATATCTTCTCTACGGGTGATAAGGTCGATTCGATGATGTGTTCGGGCTATACGGCCGACTCCTACAAGGCCGATAGTGTGAGCCGTACATTTATCTGGTTCTACATTGCTGACTCGTTGCCTTCGACACCAGGTTACGACTCAACAATCTTCAACCGCAAACCCGATGTCATAGCACGAGCACAGAAGAACGGTATCTTCATCGCGCAGAACCTCAAACCCGTAAACTATCGTATCTACGCCATAGGTGACAAGAACGACAACCAGCTCTACGAGCCGGGTACGGATATGGTGGGCTTACTCGATACAGTCTATAACCCTGCGACGATGCCCGAGTTTGCAATATGGTTCGACTCGTTGCGTATGTATCCGAGTGCCGAACCGCAGCTCTACTTTAGAATGTTCACCGACAAGGCCTTCGTAAATCAGCGATTGGTCGATGCTCAACGCCCCGACCAGAAGAAGGCTGTCCTCTACTTCAACTCCGACTATCCGCGTATCGACTCGCTCATATTCGACAACATTCCGAGTGACAAGATTCTGTTGGACCCGCAGACCAATGGTCGCGATACAATGTTTATCTGGTTTAATGTTCCTGCCGAGCAACTGCCCGATACGATAAAGGGTAAGATTGTCTACTATCGTCACGACTCGTTGCGTCAGCTCTCCAAAACTCGCGAGCCGTTGAAGCTCGCTTGGCGATTGGTCGAGACCAAGGAGCAGCAGAAGGAGCGTGAGCGCATCGAGAAGGAGAAGGCCAAAGCTCAGGCCGAAGGCAAGGAGTACAAGGACCCTAACTACAAAAATCCATTCGTACTGACAATATCGGCCGGCAAGGATGTCAATCCCGAGAAGAGCTTCGACATAACATTCGGCACACCTGCCGTCAAATTCGACACCACAGCGGTAGAGTTAGTTGCCATAGCCGAAGATAAATCGACTACGCCTGTCGAGAAGCACTTCGTGCGCGACTCGATGAATATGTGTCGTTGGACCGTCAAGGCCCCTTGGAAGGAGAAGACAAACTACCGCTTCTACATTCCGAAGAGCTCTGTTACCGATGTTATGGGTTACGAGAACGACTCTACAGCCATCGAGTTTGCGACCTACGACCCCGAGAAGTTCTCCACCGTATCACTCAATGTTACGGGCGAAGGCAAGAACAAATATATCATTCTCCTAACCGACTCTTCGGGTAAGACATTGCAGGAGAAGACCGGTGTGACGAGTGGTAAGTACCGCTTCAACTATGTAACACCCGGCGACATCCGCCTGCGCATTATCGAGGATAAGAACGGTAACGGCAAGTGGGATGCAGGAGATGTAATAGCGGGATTGCAACCCGAGAGAGCCGAAGGCTACTTCAACGAGAAGAGGGAGGAGACCTTCACAACAAAGATGAATTGGGACTTCGAGATAAACATCGATATGAACCAGGTATTCATCCCTATGACTATGGAGAATTTGGTAAAGATGCTCGACGACAAGGAGGAGGCTCGTCTGCAGAAGCTCTACGAGGAGTGGAAGAAGAAGCAGGAGGCGGGACAGAACAAGAATAACAACAAACAGCAGGCTGCCCCTATGGGTGGCGGTATGGGCCTCGGCGGTATGGCGGGAGGTCTTGGCGGTTTGACTAACACCCTCAGATAGGCGATGAGACGAATTGTAAAGATAGTTACCCTTGTGATTGCACTCTCGGTGGCAGTTATTGCCGAGAGCTCGGCGCAACACACAATAGCCGTTACGGGCGGTACCGGCTTTGCCACCGCACGCCCATATCCCGCGCAGGAGATGAAACCTATCTGGGGAACATACCAGGCGGGTGTGTCGTGGCGTTACTACTCGATGCCGCGCTTTATTGCCTGCTTCGGTATTGATGTGGAGTTGTTGCAACGCGGTTTTTCGTTCGCACCTTATCCACACCTCTACGAGAGCAAGAAGGACTACAGATACTACACACGAAAACTCAACTCCATAATGGTACCTATCGTGTGGCAGCCACACTTTTACCTCTTCAAGAAGCACCTGCGCTTCTATTTGGAGGCTGCACCAACATTCTCGTTCAACTTCGCCTCGACATTCTATAACGACGAGAAGTATAGTATCAAGATCGACGGCTCGGTACCTGCTCCTATAGGCGGTAAGTACGAATTCCGAACCGAACGCGACAACCGCTTCTCATACGGATTGCGCGGTGGTGCGGGATTTGACCTTCTCTTCGGCCAGCTGGAATTTGGCGTGCGTGCGATGTACGACTTCGGTTATTCGGACATTCTGCGTAACCGTAACAAGTACTACGATAACCTGCTCGACTCGGAGACCAAGCCGGGAGAGAACCCATTCTACTATACCCCACTGCGTTCGCCACTCGACAACCTGACAATATCGGTTAAGTTGGGCTTCCGTATCGGCAAGGCGGGATTTAAGGAGTGGGAGTGGAAACGCCCTAACTTCCCGAAGAACAAAGAGGTGTTTAAGTTTACTTTATAGAGAAAATTTGACAAGATATAACAACTAAATAGTATGGAAAATACAAGACAAGAGAAGATTGCAAAGCAGATTCAGCGCGACATCGCCGAGATTTTTCAGCGCGATATTGCCGAGTCGTTGCGTGGTGTTTTGACTACGGTTACAGCGGTGCGAGTGTCGCCCGATTTGGGCTACGCGAAGATATATGTGAGCGTTTTCCCATTCGATAAGGCGCAGGCTACACTCGATATCATCGAGCAGCAGAACAAGTTGATTCGTGGTGCTCTCGGTCGCCGTATGCGCTTCCAGGTGAAAGTTATTCCCGAGTTGCAGTTCTTTATCGACGACTCTCTCGAATATATCGAGAATATCGACTCGTTGTTGAAGAAATAAAAGACGCAACACCCCTGAACAATGCAGTGGAGGTTTGCCCTGAAATACCTTACCTCGCGTAAGTCGCACTCGGTGATAAACATCATTGCTACGGTGAGTCTCTTTGCCGTAGTGGTGCCCGTTGCTGCGATGGTGATTCTGCTATCGGTATTCAACGGCTTCGAATCGCTGGTACACGACCTCTACAAAGTTGTCGATGCGGATATCGAGATTACCTATCCGCAGGGTATATCCACCACCGATGCGGCACTTCGTCAGAGTGTCGAGAGTGTGGAGGGCGTAGAGGCCTACTCTTTTGTATTGGAGCGTCAGGCTCTGCTCTCCTACCGCGACAATCGCGTAGCAGTACGGCTGAGAGGTGCAGACGAGAACTACAGCAGAGTAGTGCCAATCAAGGAGTACACCTCCGTAGGCAACTACGAGGTACAATTGGGAGACTTCGACCGCATAATGGTTGGCGAGGGAGTTGCCTACGAGCTCGGAATGTACTCGATAGCGGCAGGCAATATCGATGTCTATTCGCTCGGCGGGGGCCAGATAGGCTCATTGATGCCAAACTTTGCGATGCGCCACGAGGAGTTGGAGGTATGCGGTACCTTTGTTATCGACCAACAACACGCTGCATCGTTTGCCCTGACATCACTGCGAGCTGCAAGTCGCATCTTCGGCACGGAGGATAGGGCCGATCTGGTGCTTGTAAAGGTAGCAGAGG
Source organism: Alistipes sp. (assembly GCA_017560455.1). Classification (GTDB taxonomy): domain Bacteria; phylum Bacteroidota; class Bacteroidia; order Bacteroidales; family Rikenellaceae; genus Alistipes. The sequence goes on from JAFZEY010000064.1 coordinate 4,098, forward strand.
GGCTTTCTCATTTGAGGGTAGCAGACAACATGCGCGCAACACTCGGTGCGGAGTATACAGTCACCCTTCGCGAGGAGAAGAACGAAGGATTTTACGCCATAATGCGCTACGAGAAGTGGGCAATATTTTTTGTTTCGCTCCTGGTGCTAATTATAGCCTCGTTGTCGATTATCGGCACCGTGATAATGCTCATCATCGAGAAGCAGGAGGAGCGACCTACGCTCTACTCGATGGGAGCAGACAACACCTTCATACGCGGAATATTCGTTCGCGAGGGTGTGCTCATATCGGGCATTGGCGGAGTGATAGGCTTGGTGTTGGGCGTGGCTGTAACATTGGCGCAGCAGCACTTCGGCTTTGTGAAGATGCCTAACGGAAACTTCCTTGTCGAGGACTATCCGGTAGAGCTACAGACAATGGACTTAGTGATTATTTTTATTGTGTTTGTTGCCGTTGCATTCGCAATATCGCTTACGGCGACCTCCACGATGATTAGTAGAGAGAAGAGATAATGAAGAGATTTTTTACCATACTGCTTTTGGTGGCAATGGTCGGCATGACGGGTTGTCGCAAGAAGAATATCATCCCTGACGACACCCTCGCCGAGATATTCCACGATGCCTTTCTCGTGAATGCCTACATTGGCGAGAAGCGCATAAACCTCGACTCGTTGCAGATCTACGAGCCTATATTCGAGCGATACGGCTACACGGCCAAGGATGTTGTCCATACGGTAGGTAACTTCTCGCGTCGTAAGAGTGCGCGACTCGGCTCGGTTGTCGAGCAGGCCATCTCACGACTCGAAAACGAGAGTAAGGAGTACTCGAAGAAGGTTGTCATCCTCGACACCATCCGCAATGTTGCGGTACGCTCCTTTACGCGCAAAGTCTACAAAGACACCCTTATAACAGCCAAGAAGTTGGTCGACTCGACACTCTTGGAGGTGGAAATCTCGCCTGTTTTGGTGGGCGAATACACCATAAACTACAACTACAAGTGCGAGGGCAACATGAACGAGAATCCGCGCAGAGCGGAGTTCTACTTCGAGGATGATCACAAGATACGCAACGGTCAGACCGCTGTATCGTTGCAGCAGATGGGAAAGATTAATCGCACCCTTGTATCCAAGAGGTCGGGCGTAAAACTCGTTCTTAACCTTGGAAAGTTGCTCCCAGCATCCAAGGCCATAGCCAACAGCAAGAAGAAGAGCAAGAGAAAGAGAAAGCTCACAGATAGCGATATCGCCGAGATTGATATCCGCAATCTGACCGTAACCTACAAGCCGAAAGAGGATGAGGCTGTGGATAGCCTCTTCAAACGATATGTCGACATAAAGATCTTTGCCGATGGATTTCTCATTAAGAAAGATAGCCTCGCACTATCTCCTGACACCACAAGGGTTTCAACCCCGACCCCTGATAACAATTAGGGTGTCGGCCGAGGGCCACGAGATTGTAGCCGTCGAGCAGTATGCCGATGGCTTGGACTCTATGGCCGGTGTCGAATTCTACTCGGGAGTACTTTGTGCGGGCTTCGTAAATGCCCATTCACACCTCGAGCTCGCCTATCTGCGCGGAGCTATCGCAGAGGGTGAAGGCTTTGCCGCCTTCGCCGCGAGTATAGGTATGGTGCGCGACAACTTCTCGGAGGAGGAGCAACTCGCCTCCATCGCCGAGGCCGATGCCGAGATGTGGGCAGAGGGCGTTGATGCCGTAGGCGACATCATAAATGGCGCGACATCGTTCTCCGTAAAGTCATCGAGCAAAATCCACTATCACAACTTCGCCGAGGTCTTTGGTCTGCGCCTCTGCAACATCGAACGACAACGCGAGTTGTTGAGATATCCGAACACATCGCTAACCCCCCACTCTACCTACTCGGTACAGGATGCGCCATTTAGGGATGTGTGCGGTAGCGACATCGAAAAACCACTATCGATACACTTCCTCGAAACACAAGATGAGAAAAGCCTTTATGCGGGCGGCGGTTCCTTGCAGGAGTGGTACAACAAGGTGGGGTTCGAGTGCGATTTTCTCCACTACGGAACACCCGCAGAGCGCATCGCCAAGTGCACACCAAAGGAGAGGGGCGTTATGCTGGTGCATAACTGCGCCCTCGCAGAAGAGGATATCGACACCTTGACAAATCACTTCTCGGCACCACTCTCCTGGGTATTATGCCCGTGTTCGAACTACTACATCTCGCGCATCGAGCCACAAAGCGTCGAGCTCCTGCGCGCGCGTAGGGTAAATATATGTATAGGCACCGACTCGCTCGCCTCAAACCATTCGCTCTCGATAATCGAGGAGCTGAAGATGTTCCGCAATGTACCCCTCGCCGAGTTGTTGCAGTGGGCAACAATAAATGGAGCAAAGGCTCTCGGCATAGAGGAGAAGTATGGCACTGTCGAGGTGGGCAAGCGTAGTGGTATTGTAAATTTAACGGGGATAAATCTCACCGATTTCACCCTCACACCGACATCGAAAGCGGTGCGTATATTGTAGCAGACTATGGTTGGAAACAGCGACAAGTGGAACAAAGAGGCTGTACGCTTCAAGCAGTATATAAAGTTAGAGAAGGGGTTGTCGGACAACACCGTAGAGGCTTATATGCGCGACTACACCTCCTTCGCGAGCTTTATTCTCCGCCAATACGATGTTCCGCCTACAAAGGTCGAGCAGTATATGGTGGAGCGCTACCTCGCCTATCTCTATAGCGAGTGTAAGCACACGAAATCCTCGCAAGCACGCGAGTTGAGCGGCGTGAAGGCATTCTTCAACTATCTGCTAATCAACGACAAGATAGAACAATCTCCGACCGAGATGATAGCCACCCCGAAGCGCACGCGCCAACTACCCGATGTGCTTACCATCGAGGAGGTGGAGCTGATAATAAACTCGGTACCTATCGACAATACAAAGGGAAAGCGCGACAGGGCGATGTTGGAGTTGCTCTATTCGTGTGGTCTGCGTGTGTCGGAGCTTACAGCACTGCGACTCTCGGACCTCTTCTTTGGCGAGGGTTATATCCGCGTTATGGGCAAGGGTAGCAAGCAGCGACTTGTGCCAATAGGCAATGTGGCAAGGGAACGAATAATGATATATCTCGACGAGCGCAAGACGAAAGACTCTAAAAATCAGGATGTTCTATTCTTGAGCAATCGAGGCAAGGCCTTGACGCGCGTGATGGTATTCTATGTTATCCGCGATGCGGTGGAGCGTGCCGGAATCGAAAAGACGGTCAGCCCTCACATCTTCCGCCACTCGTTTGCCACCCACCTTTTGGCCGGTGGTGCAAGTATTCGCCAGGTGCAGGAGATGCTCGGCCACGAAAGCATCGAAACTACCGAGATTTATACCCACCTCGATACTTCGCGCCTACGCGAAACAGTCGAGAAAATATCGTTATAAAGTATGGCCCAGGCGATGAAGAGTTATAAGGCACGAGGCATTGTGCTATCCTCCGTAAAGTACGGCGATAGTGGAATGGTCGTGCAGATGCTCACCGATTGCTATGGTCGCCAAAGCTATATGGTGCAGGGGGTGCGATCCTCGCGAGGTCGCGGCTCGAAGATGGCCCTTTTTCAACCGCTCTTTGTCTTGGAGTTCGAGGGGTTGGAGTCCTCACACAGCGACCTGCACAAGATGCGCGAGGTGCAGAATGAGGTTGTCTTCAAGAGTGTGCCTTACGATATTCGCAAATCGACAATGGCCCTCTTTATGGCCGAAGTACTCTATCGCCTTGTGGGCGAGAGCGAGGCAAACGAGCCACTCTTCGACTTTGTACACAGCTCCGTGCGTGCGTTAGACGAAATTGACGAAGGTGTGGCAAACTTCCACCTCTGGTTTTTAGCAAATCTGAGTCGTTATCTCGGTTATTTCCCGGGTAATGACCACAAAAAGGGGTGTTGGTTCGATATGCGCGAAGGCCTTTATGTGAGCCACATGCCACTCCACAACCACGCGATGAACGAGGAGGAGGCGGAGTTGTTGCGCGACTTGACCGAGTGCGATTTGGAGTGTCTTGGCGAGATCCCGCTCAACCGCGAGCAGCGCGTGGCGATGCTCTCCCGACTTGTGGAGTACTACTCTATCCACCTCGACGCCATACGCTCGGTGCGTTCGATAGATATTCTGCAGGAGGTATTCTAAAATAGAAGGGTTGTCCAACCAAACGGTTGAGCAACCCTATTCTCATACGAGGCGGGAGTCTTATGGACGCAATCTATTGCCCTCATTATCGGTGAAGGCTCCGACCAAAATCATTATAAAGTCAATCAAAACCCAAATTCCGAGGCCACCCAGGGTGAGTAACTGCGCAATGCCCGTGCCTGTTTTACCGACATAGAAACGATGCACGCCAAGCGCACCAAAAAACCAACACAAAAGCAGCGCGACAATCCAATTGCGCGAGCTCTTTACAACAGCATTATTCAACTCTTCCATAGTACTTTAAATTTAAGTCTGCCCCATCCGCAGGGCTTTCCGCAAAGTTAAATATTTATTTCTATTTTCACAAAAAAAAACACATTTTCATCGGTTTACCACCCTCTGTTTGCCGTTTTTTTATAACTTTGTACCAAATATTGAAGCAATGAAAAGAGTTATAACAAGAGTAGTGGTTTGCGCTGCATTGCTTGCAGTAGCATTCTTTATTGGTTACGGAGTTGGAAAAATGTTAAAGAGTATGTTGAAAGATATCGATTACCCTGAAACAGCGCGTGAAGGCGTTGTAGATAACTATCACGGAGTGGAGATTGCAGACCCTTATCGTTGGCTCGAAGACGACATGTCGGAGCGTACAGCCGAGTGGGTAAAGGCACAGAATGAGGTCACCTTCGGCTACCTCAACGCACTCCCACAACGCGAGGCTATTCGCAACCGATTAACCGAGTTGTGGAACTACCCTACACAGGGCGCTCCAGCAAAGCGTGGCGAGTGGTACTACATCTCGCGCAACAGCGGACTCCAAAATCAGAGCGTGCTCTACCGCAAGCGCAGCCTCTCGGACACCGAGGAGGAGGTATTCTTCGACCCTAACACCCTCTCAGAGGATGGTACTGTGGCGTTGCACGCAGGTTCATTCACGAAGGATGGCAAATATTTCGCCTATGCTCTCGCCTCGGCAGGCTCTGATTGGGTGGAGATCAAAGTGCTCGACACCGAGACTATGCAACCTCTTGCCGACCACATCAAGTGGGTAAAGTTCTCGGGTGCTTCGTGGACTCGTGATGGTCGCGGCTTCTACTATAGTGCCTACGATGCTCCAAAGGAGGGCGATGCGGTATATTCGGCACAGAATACCAACCAGAAGGTCTATTTCCACCGCCTCGGCACTACGCAGAAGGAGGATATCCTCATCTTCGAGGATAAGAAAAACCCACTCCACTACCACCACGGTGGCGAGAGCGAGGATGGCAAGTGGCAGTTTATAACCTCTTCGGCAGGTACTTCGGGCACGCAGCTCCTCTACAAGGCGAAGAACGAGCGCAAGTGGCGCGTACTCTACAAGGGTTTCGAGTACGACTATATGGTGCTCGACTGCTACGAGGACGAGGTTATGGTGATGACCAACGACAACGCTCCGAACTATCGTCTTGTAGGTGTAAACCTCAAAACGGGAGCAAAGTACGACATCATCCCTGAGGGTGAGTCGCTGCTCGAATCGGTAGGTTTGGCTGGTAAATATCTCTTTGCCGAGTACCTTATCGATGCACAGAACAAAATCTACCAATACGACCGCAAGGGCAACCTCGTTCGCGAGGTCGAGTTGCCGATTATCGGCTCGGTGGGAGGCTTTGACGGCGAGCGCGAGGATAAGGAGGTGTACTATGCTGTGGCAAACTACACCTCGCCAAGCACAATCTATCGCTACGACATCGAGAGTGGCAAGAGCGAGCTCTACCACCGCTCGGAGGTTAAGTTCGACTGCGAGAACTACGAGACAAAACAGCTCTTCTTCGAGAGCAAGGATGGTACCCGCGTGCCGATGTTTGTATCACACAAGAAGGGATTAAAACTCAACGGTAACAACCCTTGCTATCTCTACGGATATGGAGGTTTCCAAATCAATCTCACCCCTTCGTTCTCGACCACCGCTGCGATGTTTATGGAGCAGGGCGGAGTCTACTGCGTGGTAAACCTTCGTGGTGGCTCGGAGTATGGCGAAGAGTGGCACAAGGGCGGTATGTTAGAGAATAAGCAGAATGTCTTTGACGACTTCATCTCGGCAGCCGAGCACCTCATTAAAGAGGGCTACACATCGAGCAAGAAGCTCGCCATTGCGGGTGGCTCGAATGGCGGTTTGTTGGTTGGCGCTTGTATGACTCAACGACCTGATTTGTACGCTGTTGCATTGCCAGCTGTGGGCGTGTTGGACATGTTGCGTTACCACCTCTTTACAATCGGTCACGGCTGGGTTGTGGAGTATGGTTCATCGGACAATAAGGAGCAGTTCGACTACCTCATAAAGTACTCGCCACTGCACAACTTGCGTGAGGGCGTGGAGTACCCTGCAACGCTCGTCACTACGGGCGACCACGACGACCGCGTAGTGCCAGCCCACTCGTTTAAGTTTGCGGCGGAGTTGCAGCACTGCCACAAGGGCGATAACCCTGTGCTTATCCGCATCGATACCAATGCCGGTCACGGCGCAGGCAAGCCTACCTCGAAGCGCATCGAGGAGATTGCCGACACCTTTGCTTTTATCTTCGAGAATACCGATACTAAGTATAAGAGATAGTTTATGGAGGAGTTGGATTTGCGTAGCAAGAAGGTATTTGACTACCTCGACGCACACAACATTAAATACGAGGAGTATACACACCCTGCATCGCCTACCATCGAGATTGCCAAGCAGTATTGGCGTAAGGATGGCTCGGTGCACTGCAAAAACCTCTTTTTTCGCAACCACAAGGGCAACCGCCACTACTTGGTCTGCTTCGACTGCGACCAGGATATGGCTATCCACGACCTTGAGCACCGTCTGCATCAGGGTAAGTTGAGTTTCGCCTCGCCCGAGCGCATGGCACGCTATCTCGGCTTAGAGCCAGGCTCGGTATCGCCTTTCGGACTTATCAACGATGAGGAGAGCCATGTGCACCTCTTCCTCGATAAGAACCTCGAAAATGCCGAGAGCCTCAGCTTCCACCCTAACGACAGTCGCGGTACGGTGGTCATTTCGCGCGAGGAGTTCTTCCGCTACCTCGAAGCGGTGGGTAACACTTGGGAGTTTATAGAGTTGTACTAAAGGCTTTTGACCATTGGATTTTTGGTAAAACTAAAGAAAATAGGAAGATTCCCACGCTCACAATGTTCGCTCGGAATGACGAGTTGTGTTTTGTGCGCCAAATAGGATTGGATAGGACTTAATAGGAACGGGCTTACGCCCTTGAATAGGAGGCGCACTCCTATCGAATCCTATTAAGCACCATAGGTGCGAATCCCATTCATTCCCATCTAATCCTATAAAAGTGCGCCACATAACAAAAAAACTCTCGTCTCTCGTCTTTCGTCTCTTGTCTTTTTATTATCTTTGCACCCAAAGTAACAGACTAATCGTATGAAAGTTTACAAATTTGGAGGCGCATCGGTACGTCACGCCGAGGGTGTTCGCAACCTTTTGAACATCGTCGGCGATGAGAAGGAACTCTTTATCATCGTCTCGGCAATGGGCAAGACAACAAACGCATTGGAGTCGGTATTCGACGCTATGCGCAAGGGTGATAAGGCATTCTGCGAGTCGAAAATCGAAGAGATAAAGGCCTATCACTATACCACTATTGCCGACCTCTTTGGCTCGGAGGAGTATCGTATCGAGGAGGTGGATGCTCTGTTCGAGGCTTTGCGTAAGGCGGTAACAACAAACGAGTTCGAGCGCAGTCGTGCCGAGGAGTGGTACGACCATATCGTAGCCTACGGAGAACTTATCTCGACAACCATAGTCTCGAAATACCTCAACAAGGAGGGCATCAACAACAAGTGGATTGATATGCGCAAGTGTTTCCACACACAGGCTCGCCACAAGGATGCAAATGTCCTTATCGAGCAGTCGGCAACACCTCTTCGCCTGGCGTGCGCGGGTGCCGAGAGTCGCATATTCGTAGGTCAGGGCTTTATCGGCTCGGCACCGGACGGCTCAACTACAACACTCGGCCGTGAGGGTTCGGACTACTCGGCAGCAGTCGTAGCAAATATCCTCGACGCCGAGTCTATGACCGTATGGAAGGATGTGGATGGAATTCTCAATGCCGACCCTAAGATCTTCCCTGACGCAGTAAAGATCGACCACTTCAACTATGTTGATACCATCGAGTTGGCATATAGTGGTGCGCAGATTATCCACCCTAAGACCATCAAGCCGTTGCAGAATAAGAATATTCCATTGTATGTGAAGCCTTTCGGCAACAAACACGCAGCGGGAACCGAGATTGACGGCAAGGCCTCGACATTTAACACTCCGATTATCATCCTGAAGTACAATCAGAGCTTCTTGCGCCTTCGTTCGCGCGACCTCTCGTTCGTGTTGGAGGAGAAGTTCCCTATCATCTTTGCTACATTGGAGCGTTTCCGCATCAAGACCAACCTTATCCACAACACCGCCGTAGCTTTGGGCTTGTGTGTGGAGGAGAGCTGGCACTTGGAGGAGGCAGCAGCAGCCTTGCAGGCCGAGGGCTTCGATACCGAGATTATCGAGAAGGTGGAGCTTATGACCATCTGCCACTACAACGATGAGCTATTCGAGAAGTATGCCGATAAGTGCAACTTCATCATTCGCCAAACAACCACCGACACTGTGCGCATCGTAAAGCCTATATAAGTGCAAATCTAACATTAGCACCAACAAGAAAAGGTTGTCCGACACCCATCGAACAACCTTTTTTTTGTAACAGCGCGGTCTACTCGCGAGTATGCCAGATAATCGAGGCCTCCGAATCCCACTCCGGAATAGGCTTTGGCTCGAAGTCGGAGTATCCGAGAGCTACGACACACTCTACCTCGCACCCTTCGGGGATAGTGAGGAATGTGCGGAGATACTCCTCGGCCTTCTTACCCTCAGGCTCTGCCTGCACACAAGGTCTGCCTGCAACATGTACCCAACACGATGCTAAGCCGTGGTCGACTATCGAGAGCTGAAGCATAGTGGCCGAGATAGCGCAGTTTTCGCGCCAAAGGTCGGTCTTTGTGGTGTCGCCCATAACGACAATAGCGGCAGGAGCACCCGTCACAAAGGATGATCCATAGTCGCGCATACCCGCAATCTTATCGATGGTTTCGCGGTCATCGACAATCATAAATCGTGTAGTGTGCATATTGCGTGAAGATGGTGCTGTGAGGGCATCTCTCACGATGTCGAGCAACACTTCGCGCGAAGGTGTCGTAGGCGAGAACTTACGCACGCTGCGGCGTTTTGCCAAAATAGTCTTAAACTCCATAATGTTTATCTCTAAATGTTAAATTTTTCCCGTTGATTATTGCAAAAATAGTGAAAATATGGTTATATTTGCAATAACAATGGTGTATATTTTATAAACTTAAAGATATTTAACAGCTATGAAGAGATTTTTTGTTTTGTCAATGGGTGTTTTGGCCTTACTTGTTTCGCAGCAGACTATGGCTCAAAAGAAGGTTTCGACCAAGCCACAGAATGTAGCAAGTTGGGCTGCCGATTTGGATGGCGAGACTTCATCGAAGGAGCTTATCGAGGCTACTGCAGCATTGGCTCAGGAGCGCGGTATTCCTCTTATGCAGGTAGCATATCGCTCACCTAATCGTTATTTCGCATTCGAGCTTGCAAATCATGCAGACCTTACAGCCGATCCAAACACTCAGCGTGTATTCCAGGCCGCATCAATCAGTAAGGTTGTATTCTCTTACATCGTACTCCGCCAACTCGACAAGGGTTTGATCGACTTGGATAAGCCTCTCTACAAGTATTGGGGCAAGAAAGGTGTGGTTGATCCTCGTTTCTGCAACGCTTTCGACACTCGTGCCGAGAATAAGTTAAACATCAGCCGTGCCAAGAAGCTCACTGCCCGCATCGTATTGAACCACCGCACAGGTTTGCCTAACTGGTCGAAGTTGCCAAAGAAGGATGGTGTAAAGCCGTTGGTATTCAAGTGTGAGCCGGGCGAGAAGCACACCTATTCGGGCGAGGGTATCTACTACTTGCAGCGCACTATCGAGCACATCACAGGCAAAACCCTCGAGGAGCTTGCTCGCGAGGAGGTTTTCGAGCCATTCGGAATGGTTAACTCAAGCTACATCTGGCGTTCTGATTACAACGAGATGGCTGTATATGGCTACAACAAGAATGGCGAAAATCGCGGCCAGGGCAAGAAGCCAAAGGCCGATGCAGGTAATGCAGCATATACATTGCGTACCAATGTTCTCGACTTCTCGCGTTTCTTGGAGAAAGTTTTGACCGGCGAGGGATTGCAGCCTAAGACCTACAAGATGTGGACAAACGAGTTGATGCCTGCTCCAAATGAGGCAACAAGCTTCGGCTTGGGTATCCGCGTTTCGAACCACGGCGCAGGTAAGAATGAGGTATGGCACCACAGCGGCTCGAACCCTAACTTCCGCTGCCGCTTCCTCCTCTTCCCTGAGAGAAAGAGTTACCTCGTTTGGTACACCAATAGCGAGTTGGGTGCTAAGATTCACAAGAGAATGCGCAGCATCTACTACCCTGACTACGAGGGCGACAACTTCTAAACCTCGAAACTGAAATTCAGGTAATAGTGGCTGTTGCAACACAACTTGTTGTGCAGCCACTTTTTTAAATCGATTAATACATTTTTTGATATGGGTGCAGCAGAGCACAAATTTACAATTGCGCTGATCTACGACTTCGACGGTACGCTTGCAGCGGGAAATATGCAGGAGTACGACTTCATTCCGGCCGTAGGTAAGAGCAACTTCGAGTTTTGGGACGAGGCAAATCAGCTCGCCGAGGAGCAGGATGCCGACCAGATTTTGACCTATATGGCACTGATGATTCGCTCGGCACAAGCCAAAGGCTTGTCGCTCCGCCGTGAGGCATTCCAGGAGTCGGGCAAAAAGGTCGAATTCTACAACGGCGTGGTGGAGTGGTTCGACCGCATCAACAAGTATGGCGAGGAGCGCGGTGTGCGCGTGTTGCACTACATCAACTCTTCGGGCTTGAAGGAGATTATCGAGGGTACGCCTATCGCCGATAAGTTCCGCAAGATTTACGCCTGCTCGTTCCTCTACAATGTCGATGGCATCGCCTATTGGCCTGGTGTGGCGGTGAACTACACCAACAAGACGCAATTTATCTTCAAGATTAACAAGGGCGTCGAGTCGGTCTACGACACCAAGCAGGTAAATCAGTATATGGAAGAAAGAGAACGACCTGTACCATTCTCACGAATGATATATGTGGGTGACGGAACTACCGACATCCCTTGTATGCGCCTTGTGAAGAACTTTGGCGGTCACTCGATTGCGGTATATAACCCAAATTCGGAGTCCAAGCGTGGCGAGATGAACACCCTTATCCGTGACAACCGCGTAAATCATGTCTGCCCGGCAGACTATAGCGAGGGCTCGGAGATCGACACCGTAGTCAAGACCATTATCGACAAGTGTGATGCCGACTACAAGTTGTCGTTACTTGAAACAGAAAAGCTTTAAAATAGAGAGTAATTAGTAGTTAGTAGAGAGTAGTTGTAAAACTAATTCTGCATTTTGCATTTTTAATCTATTCAGATAACATCCGATAAATCAAGCACTTACAAAAAAATTGAGGGGGGGGGTAATTTGCTCCGCACTATTTACCACCCTGAATGTTTAACCATTTAATAAAATTCCCTTATGAAAAACATCAAAACAATTCTGATGGCGTTCGTTGCACTCTGGGTGGTGCAGGGCGCAGTCGCGCAGGTGCGCGAGAGGACGGTTGTCAAGACCGACAGCACAAAGGTCATCACAATCGTCAAGAAACACACCGAATTTACCCCGAAGCACGATATTCGTGCGGGCGTAGGAACAATGAGCTTAGTAACATCTTTTGCGCTTGATAATTGGGGCTGTGCCGATTGTACGGTTCGCGACTTCCGCAGCGATATGGCGAATGCCGAGACACACCTCACACCGCGAATGTTCGTGGGCAACTACTCGTTGAGCTACACCTACCACGACCGTCGCTGGTTATCGTATGGTGGTACGGCAGTGTTTGGTGCTTCGACACGCTGGCGCAAGGACTCGATTACGGGCGAGAAAATTGATAATTTGAGCAACTACTGCCTCTCGATTATGCCGACTGTGCGTTTCGATTGGTTCTATCGTGAGAAGGTGCAACTCTATTCGACAGTTTCGATTGGTGTTGTAACCGACTTCGACGAGGCCTATCCGTGGGGTGACTTGACCCTTGTGGGCTGCTCGTTTGGTCGCAAGTTCTTCGGCTTTGCCGAGGTTGGAATGGGTACGGCAGGTTGGCTGCGTGCCGGCATTGGTTATCGTTTTAATGCAACTAAAAAGTAGGAGGGCAGAGTTATGAGAAAGATTTTTTCGATGATTATGGTTGCCCTTGCGGCACTCTTTGTGGCAACTTCGTGTGAATTGGCAAGTGGTACCGATCCAAACCCGAACAGAGCGAACAATTTGCTTTGGAACAGAGTGTACACTGCGATAAATCTGCACTTTGAGCACTTCTTGGCGGTGGCGTATCTGAACGATACATTACTCGGAAAAGAGGTTGACAATGGTGGATATGAGCAGACTGAGGTTGTGGTTAATGGTAATATCTACACAATTAACTACGGCTCGACCTACTATGCTCGTTCGTATCGCATAAAAACCGACGGCAAGCGCCTCGACGAGGGTGGCGAGTGGACAATCTACTACCGCGAAAGCATCTACGAAGAGTATGGTAAGTTGGGCATGGCAACGGGTATTGAGGGCGAGAGTTCAAAGTTCAAGCTTTCGATTGACAACAGCGTGTGCGCATCCCACTACTATGCATACAGCTATGCTGCCGAGAGCGAAATGGAGTACTGGTACGACGATGTGCAGGAGCGCCGTTGCGTTAAGTACAACACCTTCAAAGGAACAAGTTCGGATACATCCGGCCAGAAGGACTATATGATTAGCTTCGAGGTTGTTGAGCCATTGGTTATCCGCGCTTCAATCGAGGAGGGCAAGATAGATATCTTGTATAATGACAATGTCGAGAATACAAGTCGCTCTTTAAGTGTTGTAATTGTGAATAGAAGTGTTACCTTTGTAACCACAAATGGTTCTAATTGGTAAAAATTAGAGAGGTCATTGCAAGGCTTGGTATAAGCCGTGGCAATCTTCAATATTGTTTTTAATTAAAAAGAGGAAGATTCCCACGCTCCTTACACTCGCTCGGAATGACGAATTTTTATAAAACTGATAGATTGATGAAAGAACTGATTTTTTCCACCAATAACGCCCACAAACTAAGCGAGGCACAAGCTCTCTTGGAGGGTAAGTTTGCGCTGAAAACCTTGCGAGAGTGCGGCATAACCGAGGATATCCCCGAGACTGCCGAGACACTCGAAGGCAACGCCTTGTTGAAAGCTCGCTATGTTCACGAGCGCACCGGCGCCGACTGCTTTGCCGACGACACGGGCTTGGAGGTCGAGGCTTTGGGCGGTGCTCCGGGTGTTCGCTCGGCTCGCTATGCGGGTGATGAGCACGACTTCGACGCGAATAATACCTTGCTCTTGAAAAATCTCGAGGGCGAGAGCAATCGCAAGGCACGCTTCCGCACGGTTATAGCGTTGATTCTGGGTGGAAAGGAGTATCTCTTCGAGGGTATTGTCGAAGGTACAATCATCGACCATATGTCGGGCTCAAAGGGCTTTGGCTACGATCCGATGTTCGTGCCTGAGGGTGATACACGCACCTTTGCCGAGATGTCGGCGGAGGAGAAGAATGCCATCTCGCACCGTGGACGTGCAGTGGCAAAACTTGTAGAGTTTTTACAGAATAACTAAACAAATATGGCAAACTACGAGCGCGAGGACAAATATGACCTCGAAAAGATTGAGAAACTGAAATATCACTATGGCGAGGTGTTGCGTCTCCTCGGCGAAGACCCCGAGCGCGAGGGATTAATTAAAACCCCCGAGCGCGTGGCGAAGGCGTGGTCCTATCTCACAAAGGGCTACGAGCAGGACCCTATCGCCATTTTGCAGTCGGCGATGTTCAAGGAGGAGTATAAGCAGATGGTTGTGGTGAAGGATATCGAGTTGTTCTCGGTATGCGAGCACCATATGCTCCCATTTGTGGGTAAGGCCCATGTGGCATATATCCCGAATGGCACTATCACCGGCCTCTCGAAGGTGGCTCGCGTTGTAGAGTGCTTTGCGCGTCGCTTGCAGGTGCAGGAGCGCTTGACCGTGCAGATTCGTGACTGCATTCAGGATGCGTTGAATCCTATCGGCGTGGCAGTAGTTATCGAGGCTTCGCATATGTGTATGCAGATGCGTGGCGTGGAGAAACAGGGCTCGAAGACCACAACTTCGGCATTTACGGGTATCTTCCTCGCCGACCCGCGCACCCGCGAGGAGTTTATGTCGATTATCTCCTCGAAATTGCAGTAGAAATAGCTGATCAAAAAAGAATGAGGCTGTCTAACGAACAGCCTCATTTTCTATATATAAGTCGTATAACAAGAGAGACTTCAAGGCTTGCGCAGCCCGAAAAAGCGGAGTTTACCAAGCTTAAATGAGCATTTTGATGGCAAGCGTAACGCAGAAATCACCTTGTTAGACGGCTTAGACAATTTTTAATAGTTGTCAGCCTTAATCTCGAAGTAAGCCTGTGGGTGAGCACATACAGGGCAAACCTCTGGTGCCTGCTTGCCGATTACGATGTGACCGCAGTTCGAGCACTGCCAGATCATATCACCCTCGCGCGAGAATACCAAGCCACCCTC
>JAFZEY010000065.1 GCA_017560455.1 Alistipes sp.
CCTACGCTTTACAATCGACGGCGCGACAATCAAAGATATGGAACTTGGCGAGTGGCCGAGAATTGGACATAAGGTCCAATTCTAATTGAGAATTAACTACTCACAATAGAAAAGAGCCTCGAATTCGAGGCTCTTTTCTATCTATTTCAAGAGGTTGTCTAATCTCTCGTAGATGCTTGTGCGAAGGCTTCGCAACTTCTCTACAATAGGTCGATTCTTGCGACTGATAAAGATGCAGGTACCGACAAATCGCCAGAAGAGGCGGATATAGTTCCACGCCAGAACAAACATAAATGGGAATGCCACAAGGTAGCCCAATGCCCACCATATATTTGCGAATATAGCTATCAGCACAAACGGAAGGAGAAGACACAACGGCACCGATATAAACACGCTGACGCCCACATAGAACGACGAGTAGAACATCTTATCCTTGATCCATGCCTTAAGGAAGATCTTAGGGATGAGGAACAAGAGCGCTGTCGGGATAATCGAAAGGATAAAGAGCGGCAAGAGGGCAATAAGGCCCAAACCGCGCAACGCAGCCATAGGCCACTTAGGGTTACGGATAAAGAGCCAGTCGCGAATCTTCAAATCCTTCAAGCCCTTGTGTAATGTTGCAGTATCCTCGTAGACCTTCTCCATCTCCTCCGGATGCTCGGCATAGGCATCATTCAATGCCGACACCAACTTCTGGTCGGAGAGCAAACGAGATGGGAGGTACTTGAAGTTGAAGCCGTGCTCCATTGCGAACTTGCGACCGTAGCCTGTCTCGCGAAGGAAGTCGATCTGCTTGTAGTGCTCCAAATCCTCTATATTGAGCATCAACTCCTTGATAGCCTCACGCACAACCTCGTTAATCTCCCACATCGTAGCACGCGGTTCCTCCTTATACTTCTCGTAGTAAGGCTTGAGCGAGATAGGCTTTCCGAAACGAATAACCATATCTGTACGCGCATGGTGGTAGTTAGAGTAGTGATTTGCCGAAGGCAATATCATAACATCGTGCTCGAAATTAAATTTCTCGGCAGCATCGAATGCAATCTTCAAGTAGCCGATTTTGAATGAGCCGAGCCAGCGCTTATCCTGGTGGCCTGCCTCAGGGAACATCATCAATGTCTCGCCATCGCAGAGCGCCTGACCTGCAGCATCCATCATAGCCTTATTCTTCGATACGGCAGCATAGCCCTCATGGCTCATACGATATGCCGGAAGAAGTCCCAAGGTACGCAAGAACTTGGCTGCGATTGGGTTATTGAATACATTTGCACGCGCGATGAAGTTCATTCGGCGATCGGTCATATTCAGACATACGCTCAATGGATCGTTCAAGCAGTTCTGATGGTTCGATACCACGACGCAAGGTGTTCCATTTACGGGAACATTCTCAACGCCCACCACATGCTCCTTGCGGAAATATAGCCACGAATTCACAAATTGCAAATAATAACGAAAGGCCTTCAACGGAAGGGAGTGATCTCTTGGTTTAAGGTTTTTCTCCATATTTTTTTTGTATAATCTGGGTGTAAAGATAACAAATATATTTTAAATAGGAAGAAAAATGTTCAATTTGGGTATAAATACCGATTAAAAAATAGAAGGTATAGTCGTGAAGAAAATCTTGTTTTTAAACTCTTTTTTCACTATCTTTGCGCAATTGAACACTTTTTAAAATAGGTATGGGAAAAATTATACTTACAGGAGATAGACCAACAGGTCGTTTGCACCTCGGACACTTTGTAGGCTCGTTGCGCCGTCGCGTGAAGTTGCAGAACTCGGGCGAGTTCGAAAAAATCTTTATTATGATTGCCGATGCGCAGGCTTTGACCGACAACTTCGACAACCCCGAAAAGGTGCGTCAGAACATTATCGAGGTGGCTCTCGACTACCTCTCGTGTGGTCTCGACCCCGAGAAGTCGACTATCTTCATCCAGTCGCAGGTAGCAGAGTTGTGCGAGTTGGCATTCTACTATATGAACCTCGTAACGGTTCAGCGTTTGCAGCGCAACCCGACCGTTAAGACCGAGATTCAGTTGCGTGGTTTCTCGGAGAATACCGCCGAGGGCGACACCACACAGCGCCAGGGTATTCCTGTAGGATTCTTCACCTACCCTATCTCGCAGGCATCGGACATCACTGCATTCCGCGCGACTACCGTACCTGCAGGTGCTGACCAGGAGCCTATGATTGAGCAGGCACGCGAAATTGTACACAAGTTCAACTCTACATACGGCGAGACTCTCGTTGAGCCTTCGATTCTCCTCCCTACCAACTCGGCTTGTATGCGTTTGCCGGGAACAGACGGTAAGGCAAAGATGTCGAAGTCGCTCGGCAACTGCATCTACCTCTCGGACACTCCGAAGGAGGTTAAGCAGAAGGTTATGTCGATGTACACCGACCCTGACCACCTCCGCATTGAGGACCCGGGTAAGGTGGAGGGCAACTGCGTATTCACATACCTCGACGCATTCTGCCGTGACGAGCACTTCGAGAAGTATCAGCCGGACTACAAGAACCTCGACGAGATGAAGGATCACTACCGTCGTGGCGGCTTGGGCGATGTTAAGTGCAAGA
>JAFZEY010000066.1 GCA_017560455.1 Alistipes sp.
GGGCAAGAAGTCTGCCGATACAAAGCTCATAATCGAGATTAAGAATCAGCTGACCCCTCAGCACGAGTCTAAGCTCATCGAGAAAGTGCTCGCAAAAGTAGCCGAGTATGGACTGCAGAATAATGTTGAGTATATCGCTTTCCGTCCATTCGTCTGCTGGGAGCTAGCCCGTCTTGCTCCGGAGGGAACAAAAATCGCCTATCTCAATGGCGACAGCGAGCCATCGTACTGCAAATCGATGGGTTGTACGGGCATCGACTACAAATTATCAAGATTGAAGAAGAATACGGCTTGGATTAAGCAGGCTAAAAAGCTCGGTATGACCATAAATGTATGGACCGTAAATACCGAAGAGGACATTCGTTGGTGCATCAAAAACGGCGTCGATTTCATCACCACAGACGACCCGATGCTCACACAAAAAATTATCAACGAGATGTGCGGCGAATCGGCTAACTAATTCAACAACCAGATAATTCAGTAAAACCAAATAGTATGAAAAAGATATTTTTAGCATTATTGGCAGTAGCAGCCGTATTCACCGCATCTGCTCAGTATAAGGCTCCAAAGATCGTTGCTAACGGCGGATACCACCTCTCGCCATCAAGCGGAGTAAAGCACTCGATGAGCGCATTCAAAGCGGCTCAGAAGTTGAAGATTTACGCTTCGGAGTGCGATGTAAACACAACCAAAGATGGCAAAGTTTTGGTTATCAAGAGTGGTATGCACCCTTCTGCGAAAGCTAAAGTGAAGGGTAATGCACAAAATTCAACTTCAAAGAAGCTCCTCGCTATTCCTCTCCCTAACGGAGAGAATATCAGCACTTTGGAGGAGTTCCTCGCCCGTGCAGCCAAGAAACCTGCAACAAAGCTACTTCTCGATGTAAGACCTCAATCTTCGACAAAGCGAGAGGCGCGTCACGCAAAAGCCGTTGTAAATGTTGTATCCAATGCCGGCATGGAGAACAATGTCGAGTATATGTCAAGTCGCCCTTGGATATGCTTCGAACTTGCAAAACTCGCACCTAACAGCAAAATCTATTATTGCGGTGGCAACTACGACCCATTGTATGTAAAGGGTATGGGTTGCTGCGGTATCAACTACAACATTAACATCCTTAAAAAGAACATCGCCTGGATCGTAATGGCACACAAGTTGGGTATGCAGGTTGCTGCTTTGGGAGTAAACAACGATGTCGAAATCCGTTGGTGCATCCAGAATGGTATCGATATAATCACTACCGACAACCCTGTACTCGCAAAGCAGATTGTAAAGGAGATGTGTAAGAAAAAATAACATTTTAGCCACACGATGGATTTCAAATTTAACATAGACGACAAGCCGAAGGCTGGAGCGCTGTTGCTATATGGTCTGCAGTGGTTGATGATATGCATCCCCATTGTGCTCACAAGTACATTTATCGCTCCAAAGGGTGAGGTTGTGGCATTTACGCAGAAGCTGTTCGCCATCTGTGGTACAACCATTATCATACAGATCTTTTTCGGTCATCGCCTACCCCTCGTAGCAGGACCGGCCGCAGTACTCCTTATGGGCGTTATCGCCGCCGCATCGCAAGGCCATTCGGCATCGACAATCTACCCTTCGATGATTATCGGAGGAGGTATCGTGACACTCCTTGCCTTGGTGGGTGCAATGAAGTACATTCAGAAGATCTTCACTCCGCGCATCGTCGCCTCGATTGTCTTACTTATCGCCTTCACGCTGATAAAACCTATC
Source organism: Alistipes sp. (assembly GCA_017560455.1). Taxonomy (GTDB): domain Bacteria; phylum Bacteroidota; class Bacteroidia; order Bacteroidales; family Rikenellaceae; genus Alistipes. The sequence continues at coordinate 1,738 of JAFZEY010000066.1, forward strand.
ATCGGCCTTATCTTTGCCGACAAGGCGCACGCAGGTTTATCCCTCATCTCGGCTATCGTAGGCGTGGTGATTATGGCGTGGGCAAACCGAGTTTTACAAGGTATCTGGAAGTCGATGGTGGTTATTCTCGCGATGATTTTGGGAGCACTCTTCTACTATGGCGTCACAGGTTTCCCGAGCGAATTCACAACCGACACCACAACATCGGCACTCATCTCTACCGATATCCACCTCGATGCGGGTGTTGTTATCGCCTTTCTATTCTGCTACATCGCCCTTCTGATTAATCAGGTAGGCTCGGTGCAGTCGCTCGGAGAGTTCGTCTCGGCCGGCAATATGGCACAACGCCAAAAGCGAGGTCTGCTCGTTACGGGTATTATGAATATCGTTAGCGGCGTGGCGGGTGTCCCCGGCGTAGTGGACTACTCGCTCTCACCAGGTGTCGTAGCCTCCACTTCGTGCGCTTCGCGCTACACAATTCTGCCTGCCGCAGTGGCGATGGTGGTATTGGCGCTCTTCCCACAAGCTGTATCGGTGTTGCTCACCATACCTCAACCTATTATGGGCATCGTGCTCCTCTTCCTGATGGCTACACAGGTAGCTGCAGGATTGGAAATTATCCACTCGACAAAGGCGGTGACATCGTTCCAAAACGGTTTGACACTCGGTCTGCCGATAATGCTCACAATAGCCCTTTCATTCGCACCAGCCGAGGCTATGGCAACCATTCCTTCGCTGCTACGACCTATCATCGGCAACGGATTTGTTATGGGCATTATCATAATTCTGTTGCTCGAGCATTTGGTATTGAGAAACAAAAAGTAACAAAGGCTACAACATATCATAAAAGGTATCCAATCGCAATGTTGGATACCTTCTTTTTTTAGAAGTTGTATAGCAAGAGAGATTTTTAGGATTGTTAAGTAATTATTCTAATAATTATCCCTCTTAGGCTCAAAATACGCCTGCGGATGCTGACATGTTGGACACATTCGCGGAGCATCTTTCGCCTTGCAGACAAATCCGCAGTTGCGACACTGCCACCATATCTCGCCTTCGCGATGGAAGAAATTGCCATCTGTGATGCGCGATAAGAGTTTCATATATCGGCCTTCGTGTTCAACCTCCACGGTAGAGACCATACGAAAGGCCTTGGCCACCTCGGGAAAGCCCTCCTCCTCGGCGATAGCGGCAAATGTAGGATAGAGCACATCCCACTCTTCACGCTCGCCCTCGGCTGCAGCGAGAAGATTTTCGACCGTAGAGCCGATGCGACCTGCAGGATATATAGCCCCGACAATTTCGGCCTTACCACCTTCGAGAAGTTTGAAGAAGAGCTCGGCATGCTCCTGCTCTTGTGCAGCGGTCTCGTCAAAGACGGCCGCTATCTGCTCGTACCCCTCCTTACGGGCACGCTTGGCAAAGAATGTATAACGATTACGCGCCTGCGACTCGCCGGCAAATGCTTTCAGTAGATTTTGTTCCGTGCGTGTTCCTTTGATACTTTTCATATTATGCTCTTTATTTTTAGAAGTTCAAAGAGTTGGCAAGGCAACATCTGTGCCGTTTTTCGCCCTCCGCACACCGCAAGCACCCGAATATCCTACCGAAAATTGCAAGAAAAAGCGAAGAATCGCCAAAAAAATCAAAAAAAAGATTAATTTTGTAGAGAAAGGATTTAACCTTTTGCCAAAAGTTGTGTCTATATATACGAACTCGGACAGATGAAGGAGGTGACTAATTTGATTGCTCGATTGAAGAGCAACGAGGTCGGAGCATTCGATCTGCTGGTTGAGCAGTATGGAGAGAGGCTCTACTGGCACATCCGCCGTGTGGTTGTACAGCACGAGGAGGCAGAGGATATCCTGCAAGAGTCATTTACGCGTGCCTTCCTCTCTATCAACAAGTTCCGAGGCGAAACAGAGGGTTCTTTGACAGCGTGGCTGTATCGTATAGCAACGACACTATCTATCACCGCCCTACAGAAGAAGAGAAGAGGAATATTCTCCTCCATCGACTCTGTACGAGGCGAGCTGTTAGCCAGCTTTGATGAGGAGGTAGACCCTTCTGCGGATGAGATTTTGATACGACTGCAGAAGGCTGTATTGTCGCTCCCAACAAAGCAGCGATTGGTCTTCAATATGCGATACTACGACGAGCTGTCATTCGAGCAGATTTCGCAGATCACGGGGCATAGTGTATCGACTCTTAAGACGAACTACCACTACGCCGTGAATAGGATAAAAGAAGATGTTAGAGTTATTGATATAGAGTAAGTATGGAGATGAAGCAGATGCCGTTCAAAATTGGAGAGGGTGCTATCGAACAGGCTAAGTATCGCGCCAAGATGGCGATACGCGAGGAGGCCGGCCGAGCAAAGCCCACATCGCACGGAGTGCAGTGGCAATGGGCAAGCGCCATAGCCTTAGCCGTAATTGCAATTGGAGCATTCGGCGTGGTCGAGTTTTGCAACATTTCACGCGAGGAGCCTACCCCTATGGAGAAGTTGCTCGCCGAGATGAGCAATGCCTCGGATGAACTTATCTACGACATAGCCGTAGATCATGGCTACTATCTGGAGGAGGAGAACAACATTTAAACAACCTACTTATTATGAAAAGATGGGTTTTGATCTTGGTTTTGATAGCCGCCGTTGGCGTATATCAGGCAGATGCCGCACAAGGTAAGAAGCATAAGTCGCAGCACAACCACCACCATCGCATGGTGAAGCAGCAGAATCGCTCCTATGTCTATTCCGACTTCCGCCACAATGCCCACACCAAGGTCTGCCATATTTGCCATCGCGAGGCCTATCCGTTACGCCGATGCCAGACAAACAACCTTCACAAGAAGCATATTCTTGTCTGCCCGCGATGTTTGACAAGGATGAACAACAAATTTATTTACAACGCAAGATAGAGATACACGATTTTAACTTATAAAACTTAAAACCATCATGAAAAGAGTTTTCATTTTATTGGTAGCCATTGCTACTATATTTGCACAAGATACATTTGCTCAGGAGAAGCCACAGAAGAGCGAGGCCGAGCGCGCAGAGCAGAAGGCTAAGCGTGAGCAGATTATGCAGACTCGTTTGGAGTTGTTGAAGAGCGAGTTAAACATCACTCCGGAGCAGTTCGTAAAATTTGAGCCTATATATCGTAAATATCGTCAGGAGATTAGTCGTGTAACATCGATGAACAAAGAGGCGCGCATAAAGAAAGCCAACACCACAAACGAGAATGCATTGAAGATTGTTTCGGCGCGTTTGGCCAACCAGATCTTCACCGCAACGGTTAAGCAGCGCTACCTTATGATCTTTACCGAGGCTATCGAGCCTTTGCAGATTATGGAGCTCTATCGTATCGACGAGAGAGTGTCGCGTGAGGCTCAGAAGATCATAAAGAGCCGTTCAAACACCGAGGCTACTACAGCAACCCCTCCCACAAAATAACAAATACCCTCCTTTTAGTTTTTAGAATAGTTTGTTTTGCGATGGCGACTTTGTTTCAGAGTCGCCATTTTTCACTATATTTGCAGGGTAAAAGGCGACAACGAAATGGTAATAGCTGTAATCTTCATACTTTCGCTACTCCTTATTTGGGGTGATTGGAGGATATATCGCAGATATGTTCACCCATCGCGCCATCGATGGTTGCGCCATATCGCCATTGCCCTATTCGCCACTGCCAACCTTCTGCCCTATGTCGCAATGGCGATGATTTGGCTCTCGGAGAGAACAAATATCGTCTTCGAGATGTGGCTACTGACCTTCTTCACCCTGCTCTCCTTGTCGCGCATCGCTCTATATGCAGGAATTTTTATCTTCAAGAACAGAGTCGCAAAATGGTTGGTTGGCATATCGCTCTGCACGATTGTTGCGTGGGTACTAATTGTCGGTGTGGTGCGTACTCGCAAGGAGTTGAGTGTAAAATGTGCCGAGATTGTTTCGACACAGCTACCGCAAGCCTTCGACCGCTACCGCATAGTGTTCTTTTCGGATTTGCATATAGGCTCGCTAATCTCCGCTGCGAAGGTATGCCACGAGGTTGTCGATAGGATAAACGCTCTCGATGCCGACCTCGTCATCTTTGGTGGTGACTTAATAAATGTTCGCTACGACGAACTGACACCAACATTGGCGAATATATTGGGTAAAATAGAGGCTCACGATGGTGTTGTAGCCGTACTCGGCAACCACGATACGGGAGTCTATTTCCGCGATACGGTGGCTCTACCTATTGAGGAGAACACCCGTCTGATATCCGAGCGCATCGAGAAGATGGGCTGGCGCGTTATCGATGACAAGACGCAGTTTATCGTGCGCGGAGAGGATAGCCTTACGCTTACGGGCATCGGGCTATCGCGCGAACTGCTCGAGCATCGCCACTCGGCAGATGTTGCCGATGAGCTCGACCTGCGACATCTCTACAAGGGTGTGCCACGCGACAAGTACAATATCACGGTGTCGCACATGCCTCAACTATGGCGCAAGATTTCGGCTCTCGGCTATGGCGATTTAGTGCTTTCGGGCCATGTACACGCGATGCAGATGAAGGGGCGCATAGGTAGTTTCAGCTTCTCGCCAGCACAACTTATGTATAACGAATGGAGCGGGCTCTACACAGAGCGCAACAGCAACCTCTACATCACAGACGGCATCGGCAGTGTAGGATTTCATCTCCGTATCGGAGCACCTCCCGAGATTACCGAGCTGACGCTCCGCCGAGCCGATTAGCCCGCTACGAGCGCACCCCACCGACACGAAAAACAGTTTATCAATGAGACGAATTTTTACTCTTTTTTCGATGTCGGCAACATTGGTCGCTACGGCACAAAGCAGACACCTCACCCTCAACGATGCTCTATCGCTCGGCTTCGAGCGCAACCCCGCCATTGTCGCTACGAAGTATGCCGAGCAGGCAACACACCGCGAGCGTCAAGCCGCAATCGGACTCTTTATGCCGAGAGTCTCGATTAAAGGTGCCTACACCCACCTCAACAAGGATATAGGCATCGACCTCAATGGTCTTAAATCAGGTATCTCGGGGGCCATCGACGGCATCCTCTCCAACCCCGAGATAGGTAGTGCGCTTGCACCCTACATCCCTACAATTCAAAACGGTCTATCCTCGCTATCGGGGCTCGACTTCTCCTACACCATACAGCCGAAGAACAGCGCCTTTTTGGGTGGCGATGTCGTATTGCCACTATTCGCAGGCGGTAAGATATGGATTGCCAATAAGGCTGCAAAGCTAAACCAAGAGCGCACACAACAGCAGAGCCGACAGCTGCATAATGCTTTGACAGTAGAGATTGTGGAGCGATATTTCGGTGTTGCGCTGGCACGGCACGGCGTTGCCATCCGCGAGGAGGCAGTAGCGGTTGTGGGGCAACATCTGCACGATGTTGCAGTGTTGGAGCGCGAGGGTATGGCAGTCGAAAGTGAGCGACTCTATGCCGAGTATCGTTTGGCGGAGGCTGAGCGCGACCTACAACGCGCTCGACTACAATTCGAAACCGCTTGCAAGGCGTTACAGAACTCATTGGGTACAACGGATATGGTCGAGCCTTCGACACCGATGTTCCTCCTCTCGAATATAGAGCCGTTGAACTATTTTCTCTCTATTGCCAAACTACACAACCCGCAGCTTGGTGAGGTGGATAAGATGCGTGAGTTGGCACGCGCAAATTTGCAACTGCACCGTGCCGACCTCTTCCCCGAAATTGTTGCCATGGGCGAAATGGTCTTTTGCGACCATCAGCTCTCTCCACTCGTACCCCGTATGGCAGTGGGCGTGGGACTCAACTTTAAGATTTTTAGCGGACTAAGCCGAGCCTACAAGAGTTCGGCTGCACGACTACAACTACGCAGAGTAGAGGCCATGGAGCAGAAGGTCAATCATGATATCTCGCTTCTGGTCGAAGATCAATATAACAAGGTGCAGGCGGTGTTGGCAACTACATCGGCAGTGGAACGCTCTGCGCGCTTTTGCGAGGAGTATCTGCGCGCCAAGCAGCGAGCCTTTCACGAAGGGATGGCTACGGCAACCGATGTCATCGATGCCGCGCTAAACCTTTCGCGCGCAAGATTGGAGAGGATAGCTACAGCCTACGAATTCGACATAGCTTTGGCGCGACTATTGAATAGTGCGGGTATATGCGATGCCTTTGTGCGGTACTCGAACGCACAAACCGCACAATCCATTTTTTAACTTTACAGAGGTATGAGAAAGATAAATATTTCGCTTATAGTCGTGTTAGTTCTGTTAATTTCAATAATAATCTTTCTTGGCTACCACTTCGGGCGCAGTCGCAGGGTGGCAGTGCAGGGATACATCGAGTGCACCTCGCTCCGTATGGCCTCCAAGATAGCGGGCCGTATCGACAAGGTCTTTGTCGAGGAGGGCGACTCGGTAAGCAAGGGTGACACCCTCTACATCATCTCCACGCCCGAACTCGATGCGAAGCTCCAACAGGTCGAGGCTATGTTGAGCGGAGCAAAGGCGATGGATGCGAAGGCAAAGGCCGGAACACGCAAGCCGATAATACACTCGGCACACGATATGTGGCAGAAGGCGAAGGTGGCCGTAACACTCGCGCAGAAAAGTTATGCCCGCGTGCAGCGACTCTATGAGGAGGGTGTCGTATCGGCTCAAAAGCGCGATGAGGTGTACGCCTCGTTGGAGGCGGCAAGAGCCACCGAACGGGCTGCAAAATCGCAATATCTGTTGGCGGTCGAGGGCGCTTCGCGCGAGGATAAGGCTGCTGCAGCTGCCCAAGTTAAGCAGGCAAAGAGCGGAGTCGAAGAGGTGGAGCGCTATCTTGCAGACAGAGTTGTTTATGCACCGACAGACGGCATCGTAGAGACCATCGTAGCAAATGCGGGCGAGATTGTAGGCAGCGGCTACCCCGTAGTGACAATCACGGAGAACCAGACCGCCAAGGCGGTATTCAATATCCCCGAAAATCTGCTTCCGCAGATTGTATGCGGCAAGCATTTCAACGCTGAGGTGCCGGCACTCGGCAAGAGAGTCGAATTCGAGGTGTCATACATCTCGGTCGAGGCTAATTATGCCACTCAGAGTGCCACCTCCGCACGGGGAGATTTCGACATTCGCACTTTCGAGGTCAAGATGAATCCCCTCGACACGGAGCCGTTGCGTGCAGGGATGAGTGTCATCATCGAGTTACAAAAGCCAAAGGAGCGATGACCGCAAAGCGATTTTTGGCGGGGATAGCATCTGCGACACGGCGAGAGATTGGGCGCATAACGACAAATAGGGAGTACTGTGCCGTAATATGGTGGTTACCCTTGGGCATCATACTCTTTTTTGCGCTTTTCTTCTCGCAGGAGGTGGTAGGTGCACTGCCCATAGCGATAGTTGATGAGGACAATTCTTCGCTCTCGCGCAAGGCTGTATCGATGATTAGAGCGACACCGCAAACTGCCATTGTGCAGGAGTATGCCGATATGGAGTCTGCCCGCACCGCACTACTGCGAGGTCGCATTGTGGGGATTATCGAGTTCCAGAAAGGCTTTGCAAAGAGCTTCCTCGCGGGCAGAAGCGCAGAGATCGTATTTTACGATTCAGGAGCCAACATCTCGACTAATTCGCTCTCGGCAAAGGGTGTGCATACCGCCATCACATCGCTTGGCGTAGGCATTGCACTACAACGCGCAGAGATGGAGGGCAGTGCACCAGATAGGGCTATGGCAGAGGTTATGCCGATAGGGGTTTCGACCTACGGACTATTCAACCCCTGGCTCAACTACGCCTACTATGTCGCACCCTGCTTTATAGTTATGGTACTTATCATTGCCACTATGCTTTCGACCATCTATTCCGTAGGTTCGGAACTGCGATATGGCACATCCACCGCGTGGTTACGCTCGGGAGAAGGTTCGTTGATTGGTGCTGTGGCGGGCAAACTCATCCCTTCAACCCTCTCGTTGTGGCTCTTATCGGTGGTAGCAGGGATATTGATTTTCTCGATTTTCGGAGCACCGATGCAAGGTTCGTTGGGTATGCTTGTAGCAGGAACAATAGCACTTATTATGGCCTATCAGGCGGTGGCACTCTTTGTCGTGGCGCTGACCGCATCGTTTCGACTATCGCTGTCGCTCGGAGGTGGTTACTCGGTCCTGGCATTCACATTTTCGGGAGTAACATTCCCAACGATAGCGATGTTGTCGTGGATTCAACCCCTCACAATGCTCTTTCCCTACACCTACTTTATGCGGCTCTATATCGATCAAGCGGTGCGCGGCTCGGCGTGGTGGCACTCGATGCAGGATATTGCAGCTATGTTGCTATTCTGTCTATTGCCGTTGCTCGCCTTTGGCCGACTGAAAAGAGTTTCTACAAATCGTAAATTTTGGAGGCGATTGTGATGTGGTCAATCATTAAAGAGGAGTGGCGTGCCGTCTGGCACGATGAGGGGGTGGCACTCATTGCTATCTTCGCCCTATTTATATATGGTATATCATACTCGCTCGGCTATGGCGGCGAGGTGCTGAGCGAAGTACCGATAGCGGTTGTCAATGGTTCGCAGGGGGCAATAAGTCGCCGAATGGTGCAGATGTTCGATGCCGCACCACAACTACGGGTCACCAACAAAGTTTCGGATACGACCGAAGCAGAGTCGTTACTGCGGGAGCGCAAGATATGGGGCATTGTGGCACTCTCGCCGACCCTCGAAAGCGACATTCTTGCCGAGCGACAAGGCCGAGTCGCGATACTTGGCGATGCGAGCTACTTCCTCGCCTATCGCGAAGTTATCGAAGGTGCGGTGGCTACCATTCAGCAGATGAACGGAGAGATTATTGCGGAGCGCAAAGGGGCCTACACCCCTCCGATAATCTACGAGCAACGCAACCTCTTCAACCCCTCACTCGGCTATGGCGTATTTGTTATGCCGGCGATAATTCTGCTTATCGTGCAGCAGATTGCGCTGATAGGTATCGGTATGGTCTCGGCAACACGAAGAGAGCAAGGTCTCCGATATAAATCGAGCTCCGCGCTCGCAATAACCGTCAGTCGCACCGTGGTCTATCTCGCCATATACGCCGTAACATTGGGCTTTATGCTTACGGTACACTACTCGCTATTCGACTACCCTATGCGGGGCGTATGGTGGAGATGTCTGATGGTAGTACTACCCTATCTCTTGGCTGTCATCCTCTTAGCGCAGATGGTAGGGGCACTCTTCCGCAGACGCGAGAGCCCTATCGTATGGCTCTTGTGGCTATCCATCCCTTTTCTGCTCGTCAGTGGCGTATCGCTACCCCGCGAGGCATTCCCGCAGTGGCTATATATTATAGGTAAGGTTATACCAAGCTCCTCGGCCGTGAATGCGTGGATAAGGATTCAGACAATGGGGGCATCGCTCGCCGACATCGTTCCCGAGCTCACACTGCTATGGTGCCTGGTCTGCATCTACGGCGCAGGAGCTATAGTGGCAAACAGAAAGAGTTGAGAAAATTCTCAACTCTTTCGCTCTTTATTATCCTCTCTGTGACTATCGTCTTGGGCCGTACCAACCACCCGAAGAGGTGCCACGATTTACACCAACCGAGCCGGTAGACTCACGATATCCGTAGTCGGACATCTTGGTCGAGCCCTTCTTGCCGAAGTGGCGGAGGTTATATACGAACTGTACCGAGAAGTAACGGCCGATACAGCTATTCCACGAGTTCTGTGTATATCCCGAACCTGTTGTACGAGCGAACGATGTATTCTGGTTGAGAATATCATTTACTCCCACCTGAACCTCGCCACGCTTATTCTTGAAGACCTTGCAACCGATGTAGAGGTTACACAATACATAATCCTCGTTATAGTTGGTTGTGATACCCTTGTACTGCACATACGATACCGCAGCGGTAAGGGTCATTCGCTTCAGGAAGGTCCACTTCAAGTTTCCGCTTGCAGTGTGATAGAAGTAGTCATTCTTCTCGGTCTGACCGATTGTGTTCCACGCCTGGCTGTATGTTCCGTTCCACGATACAGTAAAGTCTATATTCTCCGAAATGTTACTACCGAGTGTTACACCTGCATCGTAGCCGATATTGTTAGCGTAGTTGGTCTGGAACTTATGGTCAATCATATTCTGCAACACATTGCCACTCTCCGGAGTGATGTAGATTGCCGAAGGCTCCTGCGAGTAATTTACACCTCCGCGAAGGTTGAGGTTACACTTCATAAACGACAACGGCAAACCGAGTGACACATGGGTACGCAACGAGTAGTAGCCATCCATATTCTCGTACGAAGTAACCTCCTTTGGACGATACGCCTCACCACTCTTATCGGTAGGAATTGCCAAGTCGCCAAACTCCGCCGGAAGTGCAAATCCGTTAGGGTTATTCCAGGTCGAAGACGAAATGTAATCCTGCTGCAACTGCGCATTAAACATCCACATAAATGTGATACCCTTATCCACCTTCGAAAGGTTGTAGTGCATACTGAAATTGTGAGTAGACGAAGGATCGAGGTTCTTGTTACCAACGCTGATATACTGCGGATTCGACACATCAAAGATGCTCTGCAACTGCGACACCGAAGGGTTTCCCGACCACGAACGGAGGAAGATACGGAGCGTATTCTCGCGATTGAAGGCTACATTTGCCATACCGAAGTATGAGAATTTATTGTACTGCTTATCAATCTTATCGCCCTGAGCACCGATGATACTACCATCGAGAATATCGCGCTGATACGAGAGATTCAAAACAATGGTATTCTTATTCTTCGAGTAGCGGAAGCCCGGGCCCACACGATGTGTCCAGAAACCACTCTTGAACTTCTGCGACATACTCTCGTTGGGTTCCAAGTTACCATACTCAGAATCGGTATAATAGGTACTCTTATCGTTCATCTCACTCTCATATCTCATACGATACTGGAACGACACCTGCGCGTACTGCGAAACAGGCTCATTGTAGGTAATATTCGCACGAACGGTATACTCCTCACTTGGGCGGTAGATATACTGGTAAAGTGGAGAGTAAAGCACCGAACTATTTACCATATCCTTCCAAGAAGCGCCCTCACCGAAGTAGTTATCCATAGCATCTTGGTACGACGAGCCACTTTCGGTGCTATAAGGCAAGCCATTAGCATCATTTGCCGCAGTGTACTGCTTACGCTTGTTGTTCTGATAGTTGATGCTGCCATCCAAAGTGAGTGTTCGGCCGGGCTTACCCAACTTGGTGCGTACCTGCAAGAACTCACCGACACGGAAAGCATCGAGGTGGCTGTGGTTGTGTGACTTAGCATACGAGAGAGCCTGATGAGTTGCGTTCTCCAACTCCACAGCATCTGCATTTTCACCTATGGTATATCCCTCTGTATCCGACCAAGGGTTGTTGCCCTGATACGAGAACGATGTACGCGACATCAACGATGCATTACGAGAAATCTTCCAATCGACACGAGCATTAAATCGAGCATTGTAGTTCTCGGTATTCGACACTCCCGTCTGGTACATATAGCCGATAGGCATCGGGCTCTCGTACCACTTCATTGTCTCTGACTTATTATCAGTATCGGTCTGGTTGAAGAACAACGAGCCCTGGAACTTGACATTATTACGACGGCCCCACTCGTCTGAGTAGTTTGCACCAATCGAATTCACCAATGCAACACCACTCTGTGGACGCACCATATATGAGCCTACGCTGTGACGCATAGCGCGGCGACCTCCGCCACCCTGCGCTGCACCACTCACACCGAGGATATCCTCGAACGAGAAGTTCTGCTGATTGACATTGTTGAACAAGCCGATCAACGACACACGCGAGTCGCCGTGGAAGAAGTTCACATTTCCACCAACAATCCACTTATGTCCCTTTGCAAAATCCTTATCGTTATTCTTCTTCCAATCCGGCTCATAGCCTGCACCTGCGTACATCTTACCAAACTGTCCCTGGCGCATACCCTCCTTGGTGACGATATTGATAGCCTTGTAGCCCTCGCCATCATCCATACCCGAGAACTCGGCCTGGTCGCTCAACTTATTGAACACCTCGATACGATCCACCGCCTCGGCAGGCAACGACTTAATCGCGGTGTTTACATCCTCGCCAAAGAACTCCTTACCATCGACAAAGATCTTCTTGATGGTCTCGCCTTGAGCCTCTACCGAGCCGTTTGTAATGGTGATACCAGGCATCTTCTTCAAGAGTCCCTCCACATCGGCATCGTTCGATACCTTGAAGGCGCCTGCGCTATAGCTCAAGGTATCGCCATTCTGCGATGTACGCAACGACTTAACGGTCTTAACAACGGTCTCGATACGCTCGGCGCTCTCGGTCATAACGAGTTTACCCAACGACAACGACTCGCCCGAAACGCGGAACTCTTTCTGAAGGTCCTTGTAACCGATAAATGTCACCAGCATCGTATAAGAGCCATACGACAAACCGGGTACAGAAACATAACCATTTGCTCCCGAAGTGTAGTACTTCTTATTATCGGGCTTAGCTGTAGGATATACCTCAACGACCGCACCCATGACACCGCGCTTTGTAGCGGAGTCGATAAGCGAGAACGACACTTTACCCGTCTGCGCAAAGGCAGATGCTGTAAATACCAAAGTGAAGATTGCAAGAATAAAACGCTTCATTATCTGTAAAAAATTTTGTTTGCCAATATTATCTGTGCACAAGGCCCCTCGGACCCGTTTTCTAAAATCGCACAAAGGTAGTGAATATAATTTAATTATATTCAGCAAAATGGCGTGAAATGACCGAAAATTGGGGTGAAATGGACAAGATTAACGGCGAAAAAGAGTCTAAAACCCCTTATCGCCGTCTATTCAGTCGTTTTTCGACTATTATTCGTTATTTTGAGTAAGCCATCTCTTGAAGTCGTGCACCCTTGCTTTTGGCACTATGATGCGCTCCGGAGCCTCGATCGAGGTATTCACGGCAAGGCGGTTGCCAAACCAAACCGAGATATCCTTAACAGCACTGCGGGCGATGATAAATTGGCGATTGGCACGGAAGAAATCCTTATCCGAGAGCTTACACTGCAACGACTCGAGAGTTAAATCTATTTGATACTTCTCGCCATTGTGGCAATAGGCCGTAACGCGCTCCTCGAAGGTGTGGAAGAAGGCTACATCTTTGCTCTGCAACGGTATTATCTTATCGCGGAAGTGGATCAAAAAGACCTGCATATCCTGGCGTTGTGACTTCGCCATATCGTTCACGCGCGAATTGTAGTCACTGCGCTCGAAACCTGTAAGTCGTTGCCACTTCTCGATGGCACGCTTAACACCCTCCTCGTTAATAGGCTTGAGCAGATAGTCGATACTATTGACCTTGAACGCCTCGATGGCATATTGGTCGTAGGCTGTAGTGAAGATTATCGGAGTTTCGATATTTACACTGTCGAAGATACGGAACGAGGCGCCATCGGCCAAGTGAATATCCATAAACACAAGGTCGAGAGATGGTTCGGTGCGGAAGAAATCCACACTATCAACCACGGTATCTATCGTTGCCACAATCTCCACATCGGGCAGCACCTTTCGCAATATGGCGGAGAGGTTCTGTGCAGCTGCTGTTTCATCCTCTATAATAACTACTCTCATAAGGCTCTGTTTCTATCTGTTATTTCGTTTCGAGAGGGAGTCGTACCATAAATTTCTTATCGTTATCGACAATCTCTATCTCCTTGTCGAGCAAGAGTTTATATCGGCTATTCAGGTTCGACAATCCTATACCCGTACCGGCACTCTCCTCTATCATCGGTTGCTTCTCGTTCTCCACCACCAAGTATCCCTCTTCGGTGTAGATATGGATGCGCAGAGGGTGTTTTGTAGTTATCGAATTATGCTTTACAGCGTTGCCGATAAGCGGCTGTAACGACAACGGCAGAATGCACACCTCTTCATCATACTTCTCGATATCGAAGTCGAAGATAATCTTGTCGCCATATCGAATCTTGAAGAGATAGCAGTAGGCCTCAGCAAATTTTATCTCCTCGCGCAGAGGTACAAAGGTCGAGTTCGCTCCATGCTGCGACAGATAGCGGAATGTATAGGCAAGCTGGTCTATATATTTCAAGGCGCGTTCCTCATCCTTATCGCGCACAAGCATCGAAAGCGAAGAGAGCGAGTTGAAGAGGAAGTGCGGATTTATCTGACTCGCCAACATATTGTACTTAGTGGTGAGGTTCTCGTTGCGAAGCATCTCGTTTTCGAGCGACACCTGCTGCTCACGATAGAGCAGGGTGTATATGCGCGAGTAGAGGATAACCACCGCCAACATAAAGCAGGCCTTCAATACCACGACAAACTCCACCACCTGCCTACTCTTATAGACCGGTATAACTTCACCCGAATGCATCAAAGGCACAGGCGAGATGAAGTAGGTGGCAAAGACTATCGCCACGCATAGTAGCGAGCGAATGATGAACTGTCGCCATGTGGCATCTCGTCCCTTGGCATTCATAACGACAAGGAGGATGTACGAGAGCACCATATAGAAGAAGAATTGGTAGAAGAGGATATTCCACTGCTCGGAGCCACGATAGAGAGCACCATAGTCGAATCCCTCGCCATTACGCTTCAACACTCGGCGCATATAGAGGTGTTTAGCCTCGAAGTTAGTGCGCTCGGCCGCCTCCACACGCAATATATCGCCATCGCTGAGGCTGAGTCGATTGAGCTTACGATGGTCTATATATACGCTATCGCCCTTCTCGCTTACGATATAGCCATAGCCATCACCATTCACCGACAACCTACCTTCAACCACCTCTATCACGGCATCTTTGTCGCGATTGCGAGTAGAACGGCGGTTGCCCGCATCTGTCTGGTTTGAGACCAGCAACAACAGATACGAGAAGTTGCAAATAAGACTCACTGCTATTGCCATAAAGACATAGCCGGTATACGGTGAACGGATTTTCATAGATATAGACTATAAATTTTATCTCACTACTAATTGAGCACTACTCCTCGTACCACGAAGCGTAGAGGCGGTAGTCGTTAGCGATGCGCTGGATAATGTCCTGACGCTGCTCGGGGGTCACCTCCTTAACCTTCTTTGCAGGCACACCTGCATAAACCGAGTTTGGCTCCAACTTCGAATTCGAGAGCACCAACGCATTTGCCGCGATGATACAACCCGAAGCCACCACGGCATTGTCGAGAATGGTTGCGCCCATGCCGATAAGGCAATTATCCTCGATAATTGCACCGTGAATGGTTGCATTGTGGCCCACCGACACATCGTTTCCGATGTGTGTCTGCGACGGCTTTGGCGACTTATCGTAGAGGGTATGAATAACCGTTCCGTCCTGGATGTTTGTGCGGTCGCCGATGGTGATTTTATTCACATCGCCACGCAACACCACATTATACCACAACGACGAATCCTTACCTACCGTAACATCGCCAATCAACACGGCTGTTTCAGCCACAAATGTTCCCTCTCCAACCTCGGGAGTCTTTCCTCTAACTGATTTAATGTATGCCATAATTCCTAATTTTACAAAATCGTTCTGATTGTCTCTTTTTGGTGAATTTTTAGTTTTTAATTCTGCATTTTGCATTCCTCTCGTCTATTGTTGCTTTGCCTCCTGCCAATACGACTCGAGCTCTTCGAGTGGTGTTTCGCTCACCATCTTACCCTGCTCGGCAACGCGTTTCTCGACATGATTAAAGCGGTTAATAAACTTCTTATTGGTAAGTTCGAGCGCATTCTCGGGGTCGATACCGCTTTTGCGACACGCATTTATAAGGGCAAAGAACAAGTCGCCAATCTCGGCCTCCAAATTCTCCTTATTGTTATTCGCAATCTCGACATCAATCTCAGCAATCTCCTCGCGTACCTTATCCCACACCTCGGCTGCCGAGTTCCAATCAAAACCCACAGCTGCCGCCTTCTCGCTAATGCGGTAGGCCTTGACCATTGCAGGCAACGAGCGCGGTACACCTCCCAAGACACCGCTTTTACGCGCCTTCTTACGGAGCTTCAACGCCTCCCAATTCTGTTTCACCTCCTCGGGTGACTCGGCCAAGACATCGCCATAGACATGCGGATGACGATAGATGAGCTTGTCACAAACGCCATTTGCCACATCCGCCAGGTCGAACTTACCCTGCTCCTCGCCAATCTTCGAGTAGAAGACGATATGCAGGAAGAGATCTCCCAACTCCTCCTTGATTCCCTCCATATCGTCAGCCGTAATAGCATCTGCCAACTCGAAGGTCTCCTCGATGGTGTTGTTGCGCAGCGAATGGATCGTCTGCTCTCTATCCCAAGGGCACTCGACACGCAAGCGGTTCATCACCTCAATCAGACGCGCCGTAGCCTCTAACTTTTTCTCCATAATCAAATACATTTATCGCAAAGATATAAAAAACTCTTCCTATTTTATGATCAAAGGTCTAATAGCGACCGTTTCGCCCTCGCATTGCGACACGATACGAATAGCGTAAATCGGCTTCTTCTTCGGCAACAGAACATATGCTCCGTCACGCAAATTGCCCGCCTTAACAAAGCTCTCGCCATCGTAGCTAACCTCTACATAACCTTTATAGATAAGTCTTCTGCTCATATCCAAAAGACCGGTTGCTACATTGATATATGTCGCCCTTACAGGATCTTCGAAGCGATACTCGAACCAATCACCCTCGTTGACATACTTGCTGGTAGTGGACCATTTCTCGTAGCGCTCGCAATTCTCGACAGGGTATCTCTTGCCAAAAGGCAGAGATGATGTTATCTTAACCTTCGGCTTGTGTGACTCGTTGAATTCCGGCGTTGTAGTACTACAGCTATATCCGGTCAACATTCGGCTCTGGAATGTTACAAATGGTGCCAACTCGGCATTGAGGAGTGTCTTATACTCCTGCGTCTTATTGTTGCGGATATCGGTATAGTAGATTTTTGATCCGTCATTGGTAGAGGCATATATCTTTCCGTTCTCGATCTTCACAGTTGGCTTTTCGAGTCGGAACGATGCGCTCATACCGTGCAACTTATGGTAGAAATTGGACTTCAGGAGGGCATACATATCCTCGTACGAACGGCGTTGCTTGCTCCACGCAATCTCCGCCACACCAAAGAGTCGAGGGAAGAGCATATACTCGATATAATCCGAGAAGTGCTTGCGAGGTGTGATATTCTCAAGATATATCTCGCTCCAAAAGGCAGCCTCGATACCTGCAACATATTTGCTTTGCTCCTGCGTAAAACCTGCATTTTCGAGTGTAAAACCGCATATATTTTCGAGCGAAAGCCCCTTCGATTGGTGACCTCTATCGTCAGCCGATTGACGCATATTGAGATAGAAAAAGCGGTGAGGCATAACGATAGTATTATACCCCTGCGCCGTAGCCGAAAGGCATCGCTTAACACTGCGCCAGCCCGACACCATAGTCGTTTTCGGGAGCAAGCCTCCCTCTACGGCCTCATCCCACACCATAGTCTTGCGATTATACTTAGTAAGGATATCCGAAACACGATTGACAAAGTACTGCTCGAGCTGCTTATAATCAGCAAGCCCCTTCTCCTTCATCAATTTCGTACAGTCTGGACAAAGTTTCCACTGCGAAAACGAAACCTCGTCACCTCCGATATGGATATACTCCGATGGGAATATCTCGACCAACTCCTTGACTATATCCTCCACAAGAGCGTAGTTTTCCTCCTTGGCTGCACACCACACAGCTCGCATATCGACACCTCTTGTACCCGAAGTATCAGGGGTATAGTTGCAATAGATTGCAGGGTGCACACGACCGAGTGCTCTGCTATGTCCCGGCATATCTATCTCGGGAATAACCTCAATATTGCGTCTCTTGGCATACGCTACAATATCGCGCAACTCATCATGGGTGTAGTAACCGCCATATTTTTGGCCATAGCGACCGAGTGCCGCCATTATCTTGGAGTCGCCACCGCGAAAACCTCCCTCGATAGCCAAATAGGGATGCTTCTTAATCTCCACGCGCCAACCCTCATCATCCGTAAGGTGGAAATGGAGTTTATTGAGCTTACAATATGCCATATAGTCGATTACGCGCTTAACCTCGTGGACAGGTTGGAATGTACGCGCCACATCAAGCAAGAATCCGCGATAATGGTACTGCGGAGCATCCTTAATGTCGACATACGCCACCTCCATCGGCAACGCCGCATTCTTGGTGTAGATTGCATACGGAAGCAGCTGCAACAGCGACTGAACACCATTGAATACTCCACCATAATCACCACCGCGCAACTCTATGCCCTTCTCATTAATAACAAGTCTATAAGCCTCCTTACCGAGCTTCTTATCGAGCGAGAGTCGTATCGAATTACCCTTCTTTGCTCTGTTGCGAGTGAGATGCAGATACTCGCCGAGATAATCTGCCGCATCGGCAAGCTCCTTATCATAGATGAGTGCCGTCTGCTCGTTTATCGTAAAGCGACCTTCGCCCTTCACCAACGAGAGTGGCTGAGGAATGATATCGGTAAAGAGAGGTTTGAGTGGAGCAGGAGGAGTAACAACCTTCACCGTATCACCACCCTTCGACTTCTTCGCCTTATCGGCCTTCACCACCTTTACGGTATCGGACTTTACTTTTTTCGCTCTATTCGCCTTGACTCTATCTGCCGCATAACTACTCTGCGCAAGCAAAAGCGCAACAACAAGCAATAGGAATCTCATATTCTCAGATTATTAGTTTTCGCAAAGATAACAAAAAAACGCGGCTCGACAAAATGTCGAACCGCTAAATTGGAACGATTGTTCCGCCAAAACTAAAATTAGTTAATGCTTGGCAAGAACGAGTAGTTCTTCGAGTAGTGGAGGTGCTGCTCAATGTAGTTTGCAGGGTACGAAACCTTTACATCCACAATCTTGTCGCCATCCATAACCAACTCGTACTCAGGGTTTACCATACCCGAATATGGCTCGATATTGAGATCGTAGTAGCGCTCACGAACCTCCTTATGGAGATCGTAGTCAATCTTCACTGCATACTTCTCGATCAACGCCTTACCAGCCTCGAAGTCACCCTCCGACTTGATACGCTGAATCTCGCGGAGCTGCTCGCCGAAGATAGTGCGCAACTTATCGAAGTCGTTAACTACGAGGTAACGCTTGCCATCCTTAACAACCCACTCGATAACATTGTCGGCCTTACCGAGCTCGTATGCCCACTCCGAGATGAGCTTACGGTTACGCATATGAGCCTGCTCAACATTCTTGCCCAACTCGATGCGCGAGAACTGAGTCATCATACCGTTCATAACATACGAAGAGTACTGAGCCTTAGCAACATCGAGCGAAGGAATCAAACCGATCTCGATCATCTTCTCGTCACCCAAGTAGTAGAGTGCGAAGAGGTCTGCACGAGTCTCCTCGAGCGGCGAAGAGTATACGCCCAACTCTGTACCTGTTGTACCAGGAGCCAACTGGCCCGAACCGTGACCAAGGCACTCGTGAAGGTCGGTGTGGAGGTCGTCAGAGATCTTACCATACTCCTTCATACGAGCACGATCCTCCTCGCGGAGTACGAACTCCTCTGCAAAGCCACCACCCTGAGCAGCCTTCTTGTATGCATAGGTAATATTGTCGATGGTTACCGACTTCGAGCCGTGAACCTTACGAATCCAATCCGAGTTAGGAAGGTTGATTCCGATAGGAGTTGTAGGATAGGTATCGCCACCGAGCATTGCAACAGTAATAACCTTTGCCGAAACACCCTTAACCTCCTTCTTGCGATATGCAGGGTTGATTGGCGAGTGATCCTCGAACCACTGTGCATTCTCCGAGATGGTCTGTGTACGCTCGCAAGCCTTCTTGTCGCGGAAGTTTACGATTGACTCCCACGAAGCCTTGTATCCGAGTGGATCGCCATAAACCTCGGTAAAGCCGTTTACGAAGTCTACATTCGACTCCGTGTCCTTAACCCACGAAATGTTGAATGCGTCGAAGTCGCGCAAGTCACCCGACTTGTAGTACTTAATCAAGAGGCCGATAGTGGTTTTATGTGGCTCCTCAGCAACCTCCTGAGCCTTCTCCAACCAATATACCACCTGCTCCAAAACCTCACCATAGAGACCGCCAATCTTGTAAGTCTCCTCGTAGATCTTACCATTCTTCTTAACGAGCTTCGAGTTCAAACCATAAGAGATTGGGCAAGGATCGTTGCCTGCCTTCTTAATCATCTTGTTGTAGAACTTCTCTACCTCCTTCTGTGTAACGCCCTCGTAGTAGTTACCTGCCGAAGTAGCGATTACATCCTCGCCCTTAGCCTGGTTGAGCTTAGTTGCATAGAGTGCAGGGTTGAACATAGCCTCCAAGATAGTCTCCTTCTCAACCGGCGACTCAACACCACACTTATCCCACTGTGCCGAGAACCACTCGCGCGAGAACTCAGGCTGGAACTTATCGTTTGCATAGTGGTGGTGGATACCGTTAGCCAACCACACCTTCTTCAAGTACTTCTCCATAGCCTTGAAGTCTGCGCACTCCTTACAGCCGTCGTACGAAGTGTAGATCTTCTCCAAAGCGCGGCGAATGGTAAGGTTGTACTTAAAGTTCTGGTCGAAGATGATATCACGACCACACTTTGCTGCCTCAGCCAGATAGTAGATCAAAATCTTGTCGTTGAGCGACTGATTCTCAAACTCAGGCACCTCGTAGCGAATAATCTTGACATCGTCGAAACGATCGACAATCCAAGGCTGCTCCGCCTTCTCCGACTTACAAGCCGTTGCTGCCATTGCAATAATTCCCATTGTTAAAAAAACGATTTTTTTCATAATACTTATATTTATTTAAGTTTAAGTGTTGTTTCTTCTTTTAGACGAGAGACGAGAGAAAAAACTACTCTCTACTCACTACTCTCTACTCTCTACTCTCTAATATCTACTCTCTAATATCTACTCTCTACTCACTACTCTCTACTCACTA
>JAFZEY010000067.1 GCA_017560455.1 Alistipes sp.
CTGTCTTTGGCGCAAGTGCCAATGCCACGGCCGAGCCGATAACCATACCTCCAAGTACCGAGAAGATACATACTGCTGTGTGTTTCATAATTGTAGTTTTTTTGTTGTTAATACTCTATAACTTCAACATCAACACAAACAATTTACAAGCCAAATAGGTCTGTTATGCAAACAAAAAAAACCGATACACCACTGCGATGTATCGGACTATATATATAAATATAGGTATAAATCCTACTTCTTCTCCTTGAGGAGATCGCGGATCTCGGCGAGAAGAACCTCCTCCTTCGATGGAGCCGGTTCTGGAGCTGGCGCAGGAGCTGGAGCCGGTGCTTCCTCCTCCTTCTTCTTCAAGTTCGAGAGTTTATTCATCAACTTAACGAGCATAAATACACAGAATGCCAATATCGCAAAGTCGATGCACTGCTGGAGGAATGCTCCATAGTTCCAATAAACAGGCTCGGAAGGCGCTGCACCCTCATTAATAGCCGACACTGCTACATCCTTCAATGCTGCAAGGTTTACCTTCAACTCCTTGAAATCAACATTACCGAGCAACATTCCGATAGGCGGCATCAAAATATCATTCACGAGCGAGGTTACGATCTTACCAAATGCACCACCGATGATAACACCGACTGCCATATCCATAACATTGCCCTTCAATGCAAACGCCTTAAATTCCTTCAAAAATCCCATAAGTACAAAAATTATTTAAGTTAGTAAATAAAAGAGGGGTGCACATAATCACCCCTCTTGCTATGCGGTTTATTAACCTACAATCATCAATACTGCGTCAGTTGCAACATTATCACCCTCTGCAACGGCAATCTGCAAAACAGTTCCGTCATAGTCAGAGTTGATAGAGTTCTCCATCTTCATGGCCTCCAATACTACAACCTCCTGACCAGCCTTCACTGTGTCACCCTCCTTAACCTTCAACGAGATAACACGGCCTGGGAGTGGAGCTACAACCTTATTGCCAACAACAGCCTTAGGTGCAGCAGGAGCAGCAGCCTTTACAGGAGCATCGCCCACCTCGATAAGCACTGTGTCTGTAGCTACATTCTCGCCCTCGACAACCAAAATCTGCTTAACATATCCTGCAACATCAGCGTTGATAGAGTTCTCCATTTTCATTGCCTCCAAGACAACAACCTCCTGGCCTACTGCAACTGCATCGCCAACCTTAACCTTCAACGAGATAACCTTACCCGGAAGTGGAGCTACGATGGAGTGGCCTGTGATAGGCTGCGACTTTGGCTCAACAACAGCAGCCTCCTCCTTTGCAGGAGCCTCAGCTGCAACCTTAGCCTTGTAAGCCTTGGTCTTAACCTCTGTGAGATATGGCTTCGCAACGAGTGGGAACAACTCGAGCAAGAGTACCTCCTTCTCGTTCTCTGCGAGTTTCACGCCACCCGCCTCTGGGAGCTCAGGATTTGGCTGGCTCTGATACTTCGAGATATCATAGTTGCTCTCCTCGCGAACACCGCAAATCTTGAAACGGAAGTCAGGATTTACAGGTACAGGAGTAGTTCCGTACTCACCCTTAACGAGGCTCACGAACTGGTTGTTCTTTGTGGTGTACTTCTCACGACCAGCCTTCAAGTCGAGAGCACAGTTTACTGCCTGAGCACCTACGATCTGCGATGTAGGTGTTACGAGCGGTGGAAGACCTGCCGACAAACGAACC
>JAFZEY010000011.1 GCA_017560455.1 Alistipes sp.
GTGCTCTTTTGGGCCCAAGCGCAGCGCTCTTGCTCAATGCAGCCAAGTATTTGGCCAACATTCCGCACGACATAAAGCTCATACCCGAGAATATGATTGCGCCAATACAAAAGACCAAGGTGGGATTATTGCACGGTAATAACCCGCGCTTGCATACCGACGAGGTATTGGTTGCACTCTCGATGTTGAGCATCACAGACGACAACTGCCGTATGGCTCTCGAGCAGTTGCCAAAGCTTCGCGGTTGTCAGGTACACTGTACCGTAATGTTGAGTGATGTAGATCGTAAAATATTCAAGAAGTTGGGCATCGGACTCACCTGCGATCCCGTGGAGAAGGAGTAAGAGAGATTAATAGTTATACCTATATATATAATAAGCCCCAAAGTGTTAAACTTTGGGGCTTATCATTTGTCTGATTGTTATTCTCTAAAACCGACCCAATTAGTCGCGTGGAGCTATATTAACAGTCAAGAATGGAGTCTCCTCGCTCTCCATAATGATATTAGCAACGCACTTTACCATCTCCTCGCCAGACTCAGGAACTCTCACAACAACAATCTGCAAAGTGTTAGAACCACGGTTACCGCTTGCACGGTCGCTGAGCTCGAAGTTCTCCTCGATAAAACCATCATCGCAACCCGGCTTAAGAACTCGGAACTGCAAGTACTCGGTTGCCTCAGGCTCGATATATGCACTCCAAGCGGTGTTAGGAGTGATAGTGTAGCGCAATACATTGCTTGCATCCAAAGCGTGCTGCCAGAAACCTCTATAGTAGTTAGATGAATTCCACTTATACGCATCATCGTAAGTAAACACATACTCACCCTCTGCATTTACCTCATAAGTCGCAATACTGTGCTTTGGAGGAGCAACTACCACATCCGGTACCTTCTTCTGTGCGCACGACACAAACAGAGCAGATGCCGCAACGACAACCATACTCAATACAACATAGATTTTTTTCATAGTTTTTTTTTATTTTATTAAATTAGTAATTTGTTATTCTTCACCTATTACTCCTCGCTCTCTACGCCTCGTACATAGCGATCGATAGCGGTAGCAGCCTTTCGACCTGCACCCATAGCCAAGATTACTGTTGCTGCACCTGTCACGGTGTCACCACCAGCAAAGACGCCCTTACGCGAAGTCTGTCCCCACTCATCAGCTACGATACAGCCACGGCGGTTTGTATCAAGAGCATCTGTAGTAGAGGCGATAAGTGGATTTGGAGAGGTTCCAAGTGCCATTACAACAACATCACACTCGATCTCGAAATCCGAACCTGCAACCTCTACAGGAGAACGACGGCCACTCTCATCAGGCTCGCCCAACTCCATCTGTACGCAGTTGATAGCGCGTACCCAGCCCTTATCGTCACCCAATACGGCGGTAGGGTTGGTCAGCATCTTAAACTCGATGCCCTCCTCCTTGGCGTGGTGCACCTCCTCGACGCGTGCAGGGAGCTCCTTCTCGCTACGACGATATACAATAACAGCCTCTGCGCCAAGTCGCTTAGCGGTACGAACTGCATCCATTGCCACATTTCCACCACCTACAACCACAACCTTGCGGCCTACATAGATAGGAGTGTCATACTCCTCATCGTACGCGTGCATAAGGTTTGCGCGTGTGAGGAACTCATTTGCCGACAATACGCCATTGAGATTCTCGCCCTCGATGCCCATAAAGCGAGGCAGTCCAGCACCGGCACCGATAAACACAGCATCGAAGCCCTCCTCATCGAGCAACGAATCTATCGTGATAGTACGACCTACGACAACATCTGTCTCGATCTTCACACCAAGAGCCTTCACGCTCTCGATCTCGGCCTTTACGACCTTCTCCTTTGGCAGACGGAACTCTGGGATACCGTAGACAAGAACGCCTCCAGCCTCGTGCAGAGCCTCGAAAATAGTCACTTCGTAGCCCATCTTTGCAAGATCGCTTGCGCAAGCCAAACCCGCAGGGCCACTACCTACGATAGCAACCTTGTGGCCATTCTTCTCGATCTCAACCTTCGGACGACCATTCTCCAACTGCCAATCGCCTACGAAACGCTCCAACTTACCGATAGCAACAGGTTCGCCCTTGATGCCAAGGATACACGAGCCCTCGCACTGCGACTCCTGTGGACAAACACGGCCACAGATGCTTGGCAACGACGAATCCTGAGCGATAACCTCGGCAGCACCCAAAGTATCGCCTTCACGCAAACGCTCGATAAAGCGAGGTATCTGAATATTTACTGGGCAAGCAGCCACGCAACGAGGGTTCTTGCAATCGAGGCATCGTGTAGCCTCCAACTGCGCCTCCTCGATATTGTAGCCGTAGCACACCTCCTCGAAGTTGGTTGCTCTCAGCTGTGCGTCTTGCTCTCGCACCGGAACTCGTGGTATCTTATTTGCCATAAACTACTTATCCAAACCAATATTGCACTTGTGTCCTGCAGCACGCTCCTGCTCGATAGCCAATGCACGCTGCTCTTGAGTGCGGTACATACCCTGACGGCGCATAGCCTCGTCGAAATCGACATCGTAGGCATTAAACTCGGGACCATCCACGCAGGTGAACTTCGTCTTACCCGCAATGGTCACACGACACGCACCACACATACCCGTACCATCCACCATCAAGGCGTTCAACGATACGATGCACGGCAAGTCGAACTTCTTAGCCGTCAGCGTCACAAATTTCATCATTATCATCGGACCGATAGCGACACAGCAGTCATACTGCTTGCCATCCTCGGTGATGAGCTTTTCGAGTAGGGTAGTCACCAAGCCATGGAAACCCTCCGAGCCGTCGTCTGTTGCGATATAGAGGTTTGTAGCCACCTTACGCATCTCCTCGGCGTAGATGAGCAAATCCTTCGACTTTGCACCTACGATGACATCGACCTCGCAACCCTGCTCCGCCAACCACTTAACCTGTGGATATACGGGTGCAGCACCAACGCCACCACCCACGAAGATGTACTTGCGTTTGCGTACCTCCTCGATAGGCTCTGCCATAAAGTCCGAAGGACGACCAAGCGGACCTGCCACATCGGCAAGGTACTCGCCAGCACCCTTAGCCACAATCTTGCGAGTCGAAACTCCCAAAGCCTGTGTTACGAGAGTTACGGTTCCCTCCTCGGCATTGTAGTCTGCGATAGTGAGAGGCGTACGCTCACCCACCTTGTCGGCACGCACAATCACAAACTGTCCTGGCTGTGCCGAACGAGCAATGCGCGGAGCCTTGACACGGGTCAAGTAGATATTTTCCGCAAGTTTTCTACTCTCTACTACCTCAAACATAGTTTGTTATTTTTCACTTCTCAACAATCACCGACACCCTCACTGTCATAACAGGCATCACCGGATCGTTGCTGATAATACGCAATTTTTCAACATTAGCCCCATACGGCACACTCGAAGAATCCATCTCGATCGACACCACTCGCTTTCCTCCTGCCTCAATAGTGCTATCGCCCTTCATCTTCACCTCGAAACCCTCACCATTCAACTCCAATTTTCGAATCATGAGAGGTGTCGCGCCCGAGTTATACAACTCTAACACGCGTGCGTGCTTCGTGTGTGCGCGCTTTACAGCCCCAAATTTAATACTTTTTTCTGAAACGGCAATCATTTGCTCTCGATTATTTGCATTTTTTTCGCAAAAATCTATCGCAAGCCCATTTATCACGAATGGATATTGTGTTTTTTCGCCATCCACAAGCAGCGTAACGGCATAGTTCAGAGTTCCATATTTTAAGCTGTTTTCAGGCAGCGTACAGACGAAATTCAACGCCGCTTCCTCTCCTGCTGCAAGCTCATTAGGATAGTAGAACTCTAACTCTGTATAGGGATTTATAATCGACAACGCCACCTTACGCCTGGACCTATTTACAATCTCAAAGGTGGATTGCTTTGCACGACCATGCTCGACATATCCGAAATAGTGAGCATTGGATGCCGCCCACACGCCACCGCCAAGTTCGATGGGGTAGCGTTCCTCTATGGTGCGCTGACGCGGTATCACAGTTCCCGACACAAGTAGATGTTCCTTCTCGCCGTCGGCCGTAACAACAACGACCTTGCGCGAGAATGCACCGGGGTAGTTCATTGGGTTAAATATAACCTTTATTATAGAACAGCTATCGGGCATTACGGGCTTGCGCGAGAACTCGGCCTTGGTACAACCGCACGAAGAGTAGGTCGAAACTATGACGGCGGGAGTTTTTGAATCATTGCGAAAATGGAAAATATGCTCCACGGCACCGCCATCTTCGGCTATGCTACCAAAATTGTGAAAATTATTTTCAAAAATAAGTTTTGCCTCCGAAACGCCATAAATCAGTGTAAATAAGGCGATAAGGGAGAGATGCAACATTCTTTTCATAGGTGCAAAGATAATTTTTTTAATTTTTTTGTGCAAAATTTTTGCAGGAATAAAATTTTTGCCATATATTTGCACTCGCAAAACGGAAATAACCGCTTTGCAAAGGTTCTTAGAAACACGCCTGAATAGCTCAGTCGGTTAGAGCACATGACTGTTAATCATGGGGTCCTAGGTTCAAGTCCTTGTTCAGGCGCTATTGCGCGAGGGTTGCAAAAAGAGATTTTTCAACGACAGCACCAAAGGGTGCAGCGAGTAAATAAAGTCAGTGTGGATAGCGGCTTTGTTGAAGTAGAGAGATCGGCAGTCCCAAGCCATTTTTGAAAAGGGAGTTTAGCTCAGCTGGTTTAGAGCATCTGCCTTACAAGCAGAGGGTCGGCGGTTCGAATCCGTCAACTCCCACAAAACTAACGAAGCAATGAGATGTCGAATAATCGACATCTTTTTTGTTTTTATATACTTTGGCGCAAACTTGTTTGCAGACATAAGTGTATAAAACAAAAGAAGTTGTGTAACAACTCATTGCGTAGTGAAGTTTTGTAAGGGCCCCCGTGGCGAGCGGAACGGAAAGGCGTTAAGCGGAGCAGACTTAGTCTGCGTAGTAGCCAATCCGTCAACTCCCACAAAAAAGTTTTCCGCTTGCTATTTTCCGTTTACTTTCGCTATCTTTGCAAAATAATTAGGAGTATTCGTTATGAGCAAACTTATTATACCCGAAAATTACAAGGCACTGCTTACGCTACAGCAGACCGAAATTGCAATTAAGGTCATAAAGGACTTTTTTCTCGCATCTCTATCTACGGAGCTGCGTCTGCGCCGCGTTACAGCGCCTCTTTTTGTACTTAAAGGCCTCGGCATGAACGATGAATTAAGTGGGACCGAGCACCCCGTAACATTTCCCATCAAGGATATGGCAGGAGCTAATGCCGAGGTAGTTCACTCCCTGGCAAAGTGGAAGCGAGTAACCCTTGCTGACTATGATGTACGATCCGGCTACGGCATCATAACCGATATGAATGCTATTCGCGCTGACGAGGAGTTGGACAACCTGCACTCGCTATATGTCGATCAGTGGGATTGGGAGCGGGTAATGGAGAGCAATCAGCGCACCGTTGAATACCTCAAAAACTGCGTTAGACAGATATATAGCGCCATTCTTCGCACCGAGTACCACATCTGCGAAACATTCCCGCAGATAGAGCCATTCTTGCCCGAGCAGGTAACATTTATCCACTCGGAGGAGCTTCTGCAACGCTATCCCGAACTGACACCAAAAGAGCGCGAAGATGCCATCTGCAAAGAGTATGGTGCAGTATTTATCATAGGTATAGGCTCGGTGTTGAGCAATGGCGAACGACACGATGGTCGTGCTGCCGACTATGATGACTACTCGACAATATCACCCGAAACGGGGTTGGCGGGATTGAACGGAGATTTACTGATATGGTATCCCGTATTAAATCGATCGATAGAGCTCTCGTCTATGGGTATCCGCGTAGATCGCGAAGCGTTAGAGCGACAGCTCGCCGAGCACGGCAAGGAGGAACGCAAAAACCTATTCTTCCACCGCCGACTCATCGAAGGATCTCTCCCTCAAACAATAGGTGGCGGCATAGGACAGAGTCGTCTTTGTATGGTATTACTTCACAAAGCCCATATCGGTGAGACCCAATCGAGCATATGGCCCGACGATATGCGCCAAAGATGCAGAGAGAAGGGAATAATGCTAATATAGCAACAAAAAAGCACTCGAATTCGAGTGCTTTTCTATTACATTGGTGCGCCAACAGGCGGCTGTGCTCCTGCCGGTGGAGCAGGGAACTGACCCGGGCCACCAGGACCACCCTTACCGCCACGAGGACGACGCGGACCCTGACCGAGGGTAAATACCTTCGACAACTGCTCAGGAGTAAGATAGTTTACAAACACCTTAATATACTCCTTCTTTACCTGGATAATCTGCTTGTCACCATTGAGCTGCGCCATCATAATCTTCTTAGCAACCTTGATGGTCATCTCCTCGCCCTTGAACGAATCGACATAGGTCTTGGTATCCTTGCGTACCTGGCGCAATTCACGCATATAACCCTGATATACAGGAGCAAACTTCTTTGCCTGCTCGGGTGTCATATCCAATGCCTTCTGCAACATCTCGATAGTACGAGCATTGCGGTCACCCTTCGGAGCGCCCGGTCCGCCAGGCATACCCGGAGGTGGGCCAAATGGTGGCTGTGCTGATGCTGTAATGAATGCCAATACAGCAATCATCATAACTAAAATCTTCTTCATAACTCTTCTTTTTAAGGTTTTTGATATGCAAATATATAAATAAATTTTCAATATATTAATCAACCGAAGCCAAAAATTGCATCGTATCACGCTCATCAGCATAGTCAAATAGTGTTGGTCGCTGTGCTCGACCGAGCGAAACCTGGCGCGAATGAAGCCCGTCAATCTCACTAACAACGCACTGCAACAACCCATCATTAGCCAAAAGCCACGATTGCACATCCTCCAACGAAGAATACTCAACAATATTTATTTGGCTTAAGAAACGAGGGAATTCGGCTCGCTGCGAACGGGTCAACACCGCCTCGCCCATATCCTCGAACTTCGCACCACGCAAAGTGAGCAGTGCCCTACACTGCAGATAGTTATTATGGTATGCACGACACATCTTAGGCACCTCGAATTTCGGCACAAAGCCCTTCGGCACAAAGATTAAAGACACATTACGGCACCCCAAACCCGAATGTCTGAAGATATCATCGGCAAGATTGGCAACATCCCACTTATCCTCCATTCCTGACAACACAGCCACCGAGTGACGGCTACCTCGCAAAAGAGACGGAACACCATCGAAAGCAGTAGAGAAATAGAGATTTGCACTATCGCCACCCGTCGCTATAACAGCGTCATAATCAACACCTTCTTCATATGGTTCGATGCGCAGCGAAGGTTCTATTTCACAGAGTAGTTGCTCGACATACCCCTCCAAAACACGGTCTTTGCTCGAAGGTTTAACGCAAGGAATATCGCCATTTGCAATGACGCACATCAGATCGAAAAAGCCGACCAACGGTATATTTCCCGCCATAATTATCGCCACTCGCTTTGGCTCACAAGTGCCGGCAGAAGGGTAGTGCGCAAGCCACTCGGCAACCTTCTCGGCGTCGAGCATCTCGCCACGCAAAGCTTCCACGGCATAGCGAATATCGCTCACCGAGAACCACTCGTTTTCAGCCACCGCACGCGCAATAACCGAGCGCGACACCTCATCGGAGCCAAACCCCGCAAGGCGTGCGCCAAGTTCTGAGAATATTTCGATCGTACTCTTCACGAGTACAAAGATAGAAAAAATTTCTATTTTTTCACATTATAGTAGGACTCATCGAGCCCCAAAACAAAACTTTTTCGCATCAGCAGCGACAAGAGTGCCACCATAGCCACCAACACCGCACTCGCAACGAATGGAAAGGTACTGCGATTTTGTCCCATAAGTTTCGCCACAAAATCGACCACAAACGGACATACCACCACCGCGACATAGTTCACCGTCATAACCACCGACAACGCCTTTGTTGCAAGCTCAGGAGGAGCAATAATAGCCGTCTTATCGTAAATAATCGGCTGTAGTATACCATAGCCTATACCCGTAAGTATCACACCCAGAGTCATTAACGGAACATCAGGCACCGTACCCACAAGCAACAGCCCCACGACAATAAGCAGCAACGACAGGAATATCGTCATCGAACGCACACGGCGAATAATGCCGTTAAGCGCAAATCCTGGCAACATAATAGCTAAGAAAAAGAGGGAAATCATCACGCTCGACAGTTCCTGCGGAAAACGATATTTTTCGAGCAGAAACGAGAGATAGAATGTTATGACAAGGGTGGTAAATGTAATCACGAAGTACAACACCGACAACCCCGAAAGTCGCGCCCAATTAATCTTAGACTGGCGCAATTGATCGCTCTCCTTAGGCTCGGGCGCAGGCTCCGCTTCGCGCAATGCCAACAGCAGCACCAACGACACGGCGGGCAGCAGATACACCACAAAAGCGAGGTGCCAATCACGCGTAGCAACCCACCCGACAACGGCTGTAGCCACCACCAGCGATAGGTTATTTACGGCCGAGCTTAAGCCGAGTTGTCGCACACGACTATCACCCGTGAAGTATTTGACTACCAAGCCTGTAGAGTAGGGCACTGCGATACCCGCACCGATACCCATAATACAACTTGCGACAATCAGCAGTCGTATATCCTTCGCAAAGATACATGCCATACCGCTCGCAAAAAATATAACCAGACCGACAGCCAGCAACTTCAACGATTTGCCCTTCACCGAGAGCCATCCCGCCACAAGAACAAACGGAATAATCAGCAGAGAAGGGAGCGAGGTGAGCATCTGTATTTCGAGCTGCGATGCCGAGGGAAAAATTCGGCTCAAATCCTCCAATATAGGTGACACGGCCAACCCGGGTAACGATGTCACCGCCGACACCGACCATATGGCCAACAGAGCAAGAAGGGAGATATAACCCTTACCGGTAGAGATTCTCATAACGATACATATTTGTAATATGTATTGCAAATATGCAAGGAGAGTGCCAAATAGTGGGAAGAATCCAACAAGTAATTTTTATACAAAATTCATATTTATCCTCAAATATTTGTTTTTTCTACCTCTTATTCATACCTTTGCAGCCACTAATATTGCATTCTATACAAAATCCCTTCCTCGATTTTTTCGGGGGGGGGATTTTGAGGTTTAATGCACTAAGAAACAGATAGTTACAAACAAAAACCATGAGTAGATAGAGAGTAGAGAGAGTAATAAACTTGACGAATATTCCCTAAACTCCTTAAACTTGCTCAAAACAAAGAAGATACAACAACATAAGCAAACTTTATTATTAATTAAAACACAAACAAGATGAAAAATTTGACAAAGATTTTCATGGCGGTAGCGGTTGCAATGTTCGCATTTTCGTGCGTAAACAACACAACCGAGGATACCGCGGTTAAGGTTGGTGGCAAAACCACTTTGACACTCTCGTTGGAGAACACTCGTACTCAGCTCGGCGAGGCTGCAGATGGTGTTTACCCTATCACATGGTCAGAGAACGACCAGATCACCGTAAATGGCATTACTTCGAAGCCTCTCAGCGCGGCTGATGCAGGCAACTCGAGCGCTACATTTACTTTCGACGCCGAATCGCTTGCGACTCCTTACTGCATCGTATATCCTGCAGTAGCAGCAACCGACAAGGTGGTATTTGCTGCTGAGCAGAATCATGTGTCAAATACAACTTTCGGCAATGGTGCAGTTACTATGTATGGTTACAGCGAGGATGGCAAGAATTTGACCCTCAACCACCTCACAGGAGTCTTGAAGATTGGCGTTACCGGTAGCGAGACTCTCGCTTGCGTGCGTATTTCGACTCTCGACCGTGCTCCTATTGCAGGCACATTCGATATAGATTTCGCAACAGGTAAGGTTTCGGCTACTGCCGAGTCGTCAAGTGTAATCACTTACAACATCAACCAGGCATTGAGCGCAGAGCCAACTTATATCCATGTTGCAGTTCCTGCAGGTACATACAACGAGTTGTATTTGACTTTGGTGGATGCAAATGGCGGTGTAATGTACAAGACCGTAAAGGCTAACGACGAGAAGCCGTTAGCAGTTGGTACGGTGCGTGAGTTCAAGTCAGCAATCGAGTATGTCGCTATGGATGCGACAACTACATTTGTTATTAAGGATGTAGAGTCATTGAAGGCTTTCTGGACTGCTATGGACGAGGCTGATGCTATGGGTGATACAGATGCATTGGCTGCAGATGCAATCTTGGTTGCAGATGTAGATATGACCGGCGAGACTTGGACTTCGGTATCGGGCTTTGCTGGTAATTTTGTTGGTAACGGTTTTGCAATCAAGGGCTTGAACGCTCCTTTATTCGGAACCATCGGTGCTAAGTCTATCAAGGGCTTGTACCTCGAGAACTCGACTATCGAGCAGACCTTCAACACAGGTACATCAGATGTATGCTTTGGTGCATTGGCTTGCGAGATTACCAATCCTGATGTAAAAGTTGCAAACTGCTCTGCAAGTGGTACAATGACAATTGTAGGTAACAATCCGGGTAAGCACTGCATCGTTGCAGGTTTGATTGGTAAGGTTGCCTGCGACAACACAGCTGCTACATTCACAAGTCTCATTAATAAGGTTGATATCACAGTTGGTGGTTCTTTCGCAGGTGCATCAGGTAATTATGACGCTAACATTATCGCAGGTTGTATCGGTTGGACAAACGGAGCTTTGACAAACTGCCAGAACTTGGGTAATATCAGCAGCTCGGCAACCTATGGTAGCGGTTTATTTATGGCCGGAATCACAGGTGTGAGTGGTGATATCGCATCTTGTGTAAACGGTATGAAGGATAACGGTGATAAGTTCGGTAAGATCTCGTTTACCGGAAAAGCTACTAAGCTTGCATACTTTGGAGGTATCTTTACATCGGGAAAGATTACGAATGTTGAAGACCCTACAAAGGCTATTGACTATGCAAAGCGCGAGGAGGTTAAGAATTGTGTTAACTATGGAAATATGGCAATCGGTGGAACACACGATTTGGATGTTGATGGAACTTTTTACCCTTCTGTTGGTGGCATTGCAGGCGTTTGTAATGCTAAGAAGTTGGACTATTGCGACAATTATGGTGATATTACCGTAACAATGACCGTAGTAAACTCCGACTCGAACTCTTCTGTTGCGGGTATTAGTAGCTCTTCGGATATTGGAGACTATAATGTTCAGACTGTCAACAATTGTAATAACTATGGCGCAATAGAGATCAAAAATGCAAGCTTTGCCGGAGCTTTGCATGTTGGTGGCATCTTCAATAGAACAAGTTTGAAGTTGACGAATGTAAGCAATTTGTACAATGAGGGTACCATCACATTGACTAATATTAGCAATATTGGTGGTGATGAATTGAATGTTGCAGGTGTATTCGGATCTATCCAGGTAGCAACAACTGCTTCGAATTTGGAGAATGCTGCGAAAGCTGATATCGTACTTGAGAATGTTACTATTGCAAAGAAGTTGGATCTCGGAGGTGTAATTGGATATGTTGGGAAAAAGTCGACCATCACAACAGCAACAAACAAGGGTGATATTACATTCAAAAAGGTTAGTGTTGGCGGTAGTAGCTATGCTAACATTGGAGGTATTACAAGTTATAACTCAGTGGACAATACAGTGTTGGAGAATGTGACCAACGAGGGTAATATTGAATTGATTGATGTCTCTGCAAACAGCAATTTCGATCTTGGTGGAATTATGGGAACCATGACTAATGACACCACCTTCAAAGGTAATATTAAGAACACGGGAGATATTTACTGTAATGCAAAAGTTTTGAATAAGGCTACAGGTGTTGCCGGTATTATAGGAATGTATAACCGAGAGAAATTGACAATGACTGAGGCAACATTGTTCAATAGCGGTGAAATCAGATGCGAAGGCGGAGAGTACAAAGAGTTGAGCGTAGCAGGTATCTTTGGTACTTACAATAGAAACAACTGCGAGAACGCAACAAATAAAGGAAATGTAATTGGTGCGGTAAAGACTGATGCCTTGTATGTTGGAGGTATTGTTGCCGGTCCATCTGCAACAAACTATATTGTTAAGGACTCAAAGTGCTTCTGCGATGTTATCGGCTACAAGTGGGACGGTAAGACAACAGGAGCTGTAACTCCTTGTGCTAATATGGGAATGGCTGCCACCATTTCTTATGTTAAGGCATCCAAACAATATGTGCAGAACTGTAAGGTTGGTGGTAGAATCTTCAAGAGCGGTAAGGTTGTAAAGAATGGAGATGAGTATAAGTTGGAAGATGTAGAGTACAATGTGCTCAGCGAATCTAACTACATTAACTATATATTCACCAATACTGCAACAGATGCAAATGGCTGTACATATTGGGACGGTAAATAATCAATCGATAACCTTTTAATTAGACATAGAATACAGACTATGAAGAAGAATTATATAACCCCTGAGGTTTCGATGTTCGAGGTAGTTGCCGAGCGTGGCTACGAGAACAGCACTTCGTTCAACATCCCTGGAATGGATACTGACGAGGACACTTGGGCTTAATTGACCAAGGCGTGAAAACAAGTCGGGCGAGGGTTTTCCTCGCCCGATTTGTTTTTTTTTGGTGTGGGGGGGGGTGATTGCCCAACAACAGAGATGGCATTTAATGACAGGCGGGCTTTCAGCCCTGAGTGGCATTCGCAGTCTGTGACCGCTGAATGGCGGGCCGAACAAGCTTTTTTTTGCCATTATTTGCCATTAAGTGAGCGAATGCGAACGATTGCCATTAAATGTCATTCTATGCCATTTTTAGGAATTAAATATTTTAAATCTCGTGATCCCGAAGGAGTATTGTGACTGTGGGAACCTCCCTTATCATCCTTGAAATTACAAGTATAAGATTGTGATATATACAAAGAGAGGGGCTTATCCGCATGGATAAGCCCCTCTCTATTTGATTGGTCAATAAGTTATTACAAATCCAACTTCTTACGGATAGCCTTTGGTACAGCGTTCTTATTTACCATAATATTGATGGTCTTGCACTCTACGAAAGGACGCGAGAAATAGTCGAAACCACCGTGAGAACGCTCCTCGCTCCACGAGTTCTTAACCTTGTAGAATGGATTACCCTTCTGGTCAGTTGCAGTACCAACGATAACCATTCCGTGGTCATCGGTAGTCTCGTAGTTGTCGAATGTCTGCTGGCGCATCTCCTGAGTAACAACCTTCTCCTTTACAGGCTTATCGAAGCTATACAACTCCTTTGCGCGCTCCTTTGCAGAGAGCTGACCCCAACGCTCTGCCTCAGTGCCGCTCATGCTCTCAATCTTATCCTCAGGAAGAATACCGATACCCTTTGTACGGCTGAAGCTCTTCTCCGATACATCAGTAGCCCAACCTACCGAGTAGTTGTTAGCGAGAGCGTAGTCTACGGTCTCCATCATCTCGTTCATAGGAACATTGTAGTAAGAACCCCACATCCAGTTATCTGGAATCTCAACGATAAATGTTGTGTAGAATGGGTGGTGAGTGTAAGAGGTCAAAGATACATAATCCGACATCTTTACAGGCAACGACTCAGCAAACGAGTGTGGAGTATACTCCTTACCCTTGTAAGTAAACTTCTCAGGCATCTTACCGAAGTAAGCATCGAGGATGCCATTCAAGCCCTCCTTCCAAGCTGTGGTAAGCTTCTTGTTCTTATTCTGGATAATAGCATCAACATAAGCCTTCAAGACTGTATTGAGCTCGGCAAACTCATTCTTCTCGGTACCATAGTTAAGACCCTGATATACCTCCTGTGGTACGATACCATACTTCTTGATACCCTCTGTTACATCGTGGAATGCACCACCCTGAGACATGCGAGTATGACCGTGCATACGAACATATTTAACAGCCTTCTCGAAGTAGATGTTACGAACAATCCACATCTCCGACAAGTCCATCTCCTCGCCACCGGCACGCATAATCTCGTTCTCGATAAAGGCAAGGCCCGAGTAGCACCAGCAGGTACCACTACGATACTGGTTCTTGATAGATGTTGTCTTAACCAACTTGCCATCCGTGAACTGATAGCCGCTCTTCTCTTGTGCCGAAGCCGA
The DNA here is from genome assembly GCA_017560455.1 of Alistipes sp. Taxonomy (GTDB): domain Bacteria; phylum Bacteroidota; class Bacteroidia; order Bacteroidales; family Rikenellaceae; genus Alistipes. The sequence goes on from JAFZEY010000011.1 coordinate 14,096, forward strand.
CACGGTAAAGGCGAATGCCAATACTGCTAAAATCAGAATTTTCTTCATAGTTTTACTTTTTAGTTGTGTTTATAATGTTGATACAATCTTCATATGTAAGCACCTCAGCCTTCTTGCCACGAGGAATACGATAATTCTTATCCTTGTAGGCAATATACGCGCCGTAGCGACCATTCTTAATAGCCATATCCGCATCATTGTCGAAGGTCTTAATAGGTGCTGCCGCCGACATCTTCTTCTGCGACTCGATAAGTTCCACCGCGCGCTCGTAGGTCATTGTGTAAGGGTCATCGCCCTTAACCAACGATGCGAAGTTGTTGCCATAACGAACATACGCACCGAACTTTCCGATACCGATAACCACATCTTCATCGCCATACTTACCTACTGTGCGTGGCAACGAGAAGAGTGACAACGCCTCCTCGAGGGTTATTGCCTCGATGAGCTGTCCCTTTTTGAGCGACGCGAAGCGAGGTTTCTCGCCATCGTTACCCTCGATCTCGACCATAGGACCAAAACGGCCTATACGAGCCTTTACGGCATATCCTGTCTGTGGATCAATACCGAGTACGCGCACCTGGGTATTCTTCTCTATCTGAGTGGTAATAGCCTTATTTACAAGGTCGTGGAACGAGCCATAGAACTCGCCAATCATAGTATTCCAACCCTGCTCGCCATCGGCAATACGGTCAAACTCCTTCTCGACCTTCGCCGTGAAGTTGTAGTCCATAACGATACCGAAGTTCTGCTCCAAGTAGTCATTTACGACCATACCTATATCGGTTGGGGCAAGACGATTCTTCTCCGCACCATAGTTCTCGGTAGCCAACTTCTCGGTAATGTGTGAGCCCTTGAGCGTAATCTGTGTATATTGACGCTTCTGTGCCGGTTTGTTGCTCTTCTCGACATAACCACGAGTGATGATAGTCGAGATTGTTGGTGCGTAGGTTGAAGGACGGCCGATGCCCAACTCCTCCAAACGCTTAACGAGCAACGGCTCGCTGAAACGCATAGGCGGAACAGCGTGACGCTCGGTTGCAGTGATAGCGTGAGCCAAGAGCTGTGTGCCATCTTCCAATGCCGGAAGGATTGCTGTCTCGCTCTGCTCGACATTCTCCTCATCGTGCGACTCGGAGTAGAGGCGCAAGAAGCCGTCGAAGGTTATAATCTCTCCCGTAGCAACAAACTTATTATCGTTGCCCGACATATTGATAGTTATCGTTGTGCGATTGATGTCGGCAGGAACCATCTGCGATGCAACGGTGCGCTTCCAAATCAATTCGTAGAGCTTCTTCTCGGCAGCCGTACCTTCGATAGTGTGGTTATTTATATAGGTAGGGCGGATAGCCTCGTGAGCCTCCTGAGCACCTTTGCTGCTTGTGGTATAATTGCGACGCGACGAATATGACTCGCCAAACATCTCGCAAATCTCATTCTTGCAAGAGTTCAATGCCAAATCCGAGAGGTTTACCGAGTCGGTACGCATATAGGTAATCAAACCTCGCTCGTAGAGCTTCTGTGCAACCGACATTGTCTGCGATACAGACATCGAGTACTTTCGGCCGGCCTCCTGCTGCAATGTCGAAGTGGTGAATGGTGGTGCAGGGTAGCGCTTTGAAGGTTTAATCTCGCTGCCCTCAACGGTGAATGTTGCACCCTTGCACGACTCCAACATCTGCAACGCCTCCTCCTTGGTTGCAAAACGCTCAGAATACTCCGCCTTGAAGAGAGTCTTGCTTGCATCGTTGACAGGGTAGAACTGTGCCACAACACGATACGACGAGGTATCCTTGAAGTTTATAATTTCGCGCTCACGCTCAACGATAAGGCGTACCGCAACACTCTGAACACGACCTGCCGAGAGAGCCGGACGCACCTTCTTCCAAAGAATTGGCGAAAGCTCGAAGCCTACGATACGATCCAATACACGACGAGCCTGCTGCGCATTTACGAGATTCAAATCTACGGTGCGTGGCGACTCTATCGCCTTCAAAATCGCACTCTTTGTAATCTCGTGGAATACGATTCGCTTAGTATTCTCCAATGAGAGTCCGAGTACTTCGGTCAAGTGCCATGCAATAGCCTCTCCCTCGCGGTCCTCATCACTCGCGAGCCATACGGTCTTGGCTGCTGCTGCCGCTTTCGATAACTCGGATACAAGCTTCGACTTGTCGCTCGGAATTTCGTATGTCGGTACAAATCCATTCTCTATATCAATGCTGAGTTCCTTCTTAGGAAGGTCGCGTATATGACCAAAGCTCGATTTTACGACAAACTCCTTGCCCAAAAATTTCTCGATGGTCTTCGCCTTCGCAGGGGACTCCACAATTACTAAATTCTCTTGCATCTCTAAATATCTGTTGTATATCTATTTCGCCTTTACGGGATATCGGAACCTCAATACATCTCCGCGCGTGCGAAACTATTTAATCAATGTATAAGTTAAATCAATCTGTATCGGAGCCTCGTTGTAGCTCTGCTTATCCTCCATACCCTGCAATCTACACTCCGAGAGATTGTAAGGATCGGTAGCCTCGGTTCCGATGTATATCGCTCGCGGAACATAGCTCTTGTCGCTCTCGTTGAAGGCGAAAGTGCCATCATCCTGGCGTACGCTCTTCGCATAATTGAAGAGTTTCTGCATATGTGCCGTCATATTCATCACATAGCAACCACGGCTACGATCGAGATATCCTCCGTAGATAGAGGCTGTA
>JAFZEY010000068.1 GCA_017560455.1 Alistipes sp.
CACGATATGGGTGTGCAGGACCGAGAATTACAATCTTCATACCAACTTCGTTTTATACTTCCAGACCAAGATACAAAACGAAAAACGAAAAACCAAAAGTTTTCCGTTTTTCGTCTGTAGTGTGTTTTTACTCCCCTCAACAGGGGCTGACAAAACTACTCATCCTCTGTATACTCCAATATATCGCCCGGCTGACAGTGCAGTTCGTGGCACAATGCTTCGAGTGTAGAAAATCTTACTGCACGCCCCTTACCCGTCTTAAATATTGAGAGGTTCGCGGGCGTGATACCCACCCTCTCGGATAGTTCCATAAGTGATATTTTTCGACGAGCCATCACTATATCGAGTTTAACCCTTATTCCCATAAATAATTATATTTTTCTCATTAACCCTTCACAAATGTAGTAAAAATAGTTTAATATTCCAAACCTTTTCATATCTATTTCGTCGAACACCACACCAACTAACTGTTACACAAAATGTTCTAAATGTAACCTTCTTGGTCCCAAAATTGCAAAATTCCCCACGATTAACTAATTTTGCATTCGATTTACACAATAACAGATATATGGGACAGAAAGCAAAATATAACTTTACGGTCTTGACCGAGAATGTCGATTTCACACTCCACGCAACCATCGAGTCACTCTGCTCGAATATGTTTGCCGTAGCCGGTACCGATGCACGCAAAAACGGCATCAGCGCCGATACTTTGATGCAGCAGGGCCGTTCGTGGGTGCTCTCTCGTATGTCGGTAGAGTTTGACCGCATGCCCGAGCAGTTCGAGCAGTTCGACATCGCAACCTGGATAAACCCTCACACCTCGCGTCTGCTCTCGACTCGTAACTTCGAGCTTATCGACACCGAGGGTAAGCAGTTCGGTCGTGGTGTATCGCAGTGGTGCGTTATCGACTTCGAGAAGCGTATGCCCGTATCGTTGGAGGAGATCGAGCCTCTAATCGATCCTGCCTACCCTTGCGATGAGCCTTCGCCTTGCGATACACCGCGCAAAATACGAGGTATCGTTCCTACCGTAACACGCCAACACAAGGTTATGTATAGCGACATCGACTTCAATCGCCATGTCAACACAATGCGCTATATTCGTATGATGCTCAACACTTTACCTATCGAGTATCTTACCGACAACCGTCCATTGCGACTCGACATTCACTTTGCAAACGAGTGCAAACTCGGTCAGACGCTGACCATCAACTACGAGCAGCGCGAGAATGTTTCGATGTTCGAAATTCGCAACGAGAATGCCGTAGCCTGCACCGCAGCAATCGAGTGGAAATAGTACCTTGACAAAAACAAAAAAGACGAAAGGCCCGAAAAGCTTTTCGTCTTTTTTATTGCCACAACCGAAAAATCGCTTTTAGGCAGATGATTGCAAGGCAAACAAGAAGCCAAGCGCACTGCATAAAACAATTCCCCTATCGCATTCCGCCCGATACGGTAATCACCTCGCCTGTAATGTAGGAGGACATATCGCTTGCAAGGAAGAGTGCTACATTTGCAATCTCCTCGGCTGTACCCATACGACCAAGCGAAACAGATGCAACAATCGCCTCCTTGGTAGCATCGTTCAGTTTGTCAGTCATATCGGTTGCAATAAATCCGGGAGCAATGCAGTTTGTGCGGATACCGCGCGAGCCCATCTCCTTCGCCATCGACTTTGTGAGTCCGATAAGTCCCGCCTTCGAAGCGGCATAGTTACACTGACCTGCATTTCCGCCCACACCCACAACAGATGTCATGTTGATAACCGAACCTGCACGGCGACGAGCCATCAAAGGTGTTACGGCGTGGGTAAAGTTGAATGCCGATTTGAGGTTGGTCTCGATAATCGAGTCCCACTGCTCCTCGCTCATTCGCATCATCAGTCCGTCCTTGGTCTGTCCCGCGTTATTCACAAGGATATCCACCTGTCCGAAGTCGGCAACAACCTTCTCCACGACAGAGTGGGCATCGACAAAGCTTGCAGCATTCGAGGCGTAGCCGACAGCGCGGCAACCCAAAGTCTCAATCTCGGCCACGAGCGACTCGGCAGCCGAAGCAGAAGAGAGATATGTAAAGGCTACATTCGCGCCATTCTCGGCAAATTTGAGAGCTATTGCTCGACCGATACCGCGAGTAGCACCGGTAACAAGAGCGACCTTTCCTTCAAGTAATTTCATATTTCCAGAAAAATAGTTGATAAGTTTTCCGCAAATATACACTTTTATTTAAAAATATTTGTAATTTTGCAGATAGTTATATCAACAAACATCGTAGTAACAACACTAACACTATAAACACAACAAAGATTATGAATAGAGACGAACAGATTTTCGGCCTTATCTCTGAGGAGCGTAACCGTCAGACACACGGTATCGAACTTATCGCATCTGAGAACTTCGTTAGCAACCAGGTAATGGAGGCTATGGGATCAGTATTGACAAACAAGTATGCTGAGGGTTACCCTGCAGCTCGCTACTATGGTGGTTGCGAGGTTGTAGACAAGGTTGAGAACCTTGCTATCGAGCGAATTTGCAAAATCTATGGCGCAGAGTATGCCAATGTACAGCCACACTCGGGCGCACAGGCAAATATGGCGGTATTCTTCGCTGTATTGAAGCCGGGTGACACTTTCCTCGGCCTTAACCTCTCGCACGGAGGTCACCTCTCGCACGGCTCGGCTGTAAATATGTCAGGTACATATTTCAACGCTGTAAGCTACTCGGTACGCGAGGAGGATGGTCGCGTTGATTATGACGAGATGGAGCAGAAGGCATTGGAGTGCAAGCCAAAGTTGATCATCGGTGGTGCTTCGGCTTACTCACGCGAGTGGGACTACAAGCGTATGCGCGAGATTGCCGACAAGGTAGGCGCTCTCTTGATGATCGATATGGCTCACACCGCAGGTCTTATCGCAGCAGGTATCCTCGAGAACCCTGTTAAGTATGCACACATCGTAACATCCACTACCCACAAGACCTTGCGTGGTCCTCGTGGCGGTATCATCTTGCTCGGTAAGGATTTCGACAACCCTTGGGGCTTGACTACTCCAAAGGGCGTAGTGAAGAAGATGTCGCAGATTATCAACTCGGCAGTGTTCCCAGGTATCAAGGGCGGACCACTCGAGCATGTTATCGCAGCTAAGGCTGTAGCATTCGGTGAGGCTTTGACCCCTGAGTATAAGGAGTACCAGCAGCAGGTTGTACGCAATTCAAAAGCATTGGCAGCAGCATTGGTTGCTCGTGGCTACAACATCATCTCGGGCGGTACCGACAACCACCTTATGCTCGTAGACCTCCGCACCAAGTTCCCTGAGTTGACAGGTAAGGTTGCAGAGAAGGCTCTCGTTGCAGCAGATATTACATCGAACAAGAATATGGTACCATTCGACACTCGCTCGGCATTCCAGACTTCTGGTTTGCGCTTCGGTACTCCTGCAATCACAACTCGTGGTTTGAAGGAGGACAAGATGGAGTACATCGCAGAGTTGATCGACCGCGTACTCTCTAATCCTGAGAGCGAGGAGAACATCGCAGCAGTTCGCAAGGATGTGAATGCTTTGATGGAGAACTACCCTCTCTTTGCTTGGTAGAAAAGAGTGTCGGCGTTTTCGTCGAAACAAATATTATAAACTCATTATTAAGAGTGTGTTAAGCTAGTTTTGGCACACTCTTTTTTATCGAGATAAGAATTGAATGTATCGCAATAAATCATGAAAAAACTATTTATTTCAATCGTATCGGTTATAACTCTCATCGCGACAACCGCAACGGCGCAGATTACAGGCGTAGAGTTGGCACGAAAGTCGCAGAGCGGCGATCTGCTAACACAGAATAACGAGAAGGTGCTCCGCAATGTCGAGATGGAGTCCGAAATCGTTGTTTGCGGTGGAGGTCTTGCCGGTATTTGTGCAGCTGTTTCGGCGGCTCGTCACGGCTCGAAGGTCATCCTTATCCAGGACCGCCCTATGCTCGGAGGTAACGCTTCGAGCGAGATGCGTATGGGTATCGTCGGCGTTAGAGAGAGTAAATATCAGGAGACAGGTATTCTTGAAGAGATGCAGTGTCGTAACTTTATGTACAACCCGTTGCAGCGCTATCCGCTTTGGGATGATATCTTCTACTCGACCGTTGTGGAGGAGCCAAACATACGACTCTTACTTAATACCTCTGTTCGCGATGTGGTGATGAACGGCAAGGAGATTGCAGCCGTAAAGTGCTGGAACAGTAACAACTACACCAACTATACCATTTCGGGTAAGTTGTTCATCGACTGTACGGGCGATGGTGTTCTCCGTCTTTCGGGTGCAGAGTATCGCCGAGGTACAGAGGCAAAAAGCACATACAATGAGTCATACTTGTCGAATGAGAAGGCAAACAACCTTACTATGGGTAACTCCATTCTTATCCAGATGCGCAAGACCGATAAGCACCACCCATACAAAGCTCCGGATTGGGCATATCACTACACCGATGCAGACTTCAATTACGACACTCCACAGCCAACAACTCCTGGACATCAGTTCTTGTACAAGATTATACATCGAGTTCATGACAACAATTTCTGGTGGGTTGAGTGTTCAAGTGTAAAGTTTGATACAGTTTTTGATGCCAACGAGGCTCAATTCGAGTTGAAGAAAATTGCATACGGAATCTGGGAGTATATCAAAAATCACCCTGACGGCAGAGGCCACAACTACGAACTCGTATGGATTGGAGCTATCCCTGCCAAGCGCGAATCGACGCGTTATGTTGCACCGCACACCCTCACACAAGAGGATATTTTATCAGGTGGACATTTTGAAGATGTTGTTGCATACGGCGGTTGGGACCTTGACGACCACGATCCTAACGGCTTTGAGAATAGAGGTCCTGCAAGCTATATCTACAAGGTTAAGCAGGGATATGGTATTCCTTTCGACTGCCTATATTCTGTCAATGTTCCAAACTTGATGTTTGCAGGTCGCGATATCTCAACTTCACATATGGCATTCTCGGCAACTCGTGTAATGGCCACTTGTGCTTTGATTGGTCAGGCTGCCGGCACCGCTGCCGATTTGGTCATCGAGAAGAATACCACCCCTGCCGGTGTGCGCAAGGATCACATCAAGGAGTTGCAGGCACGATTGGAGGATGACGACTGTATGTTGCCATATCGTTGGCGTCAGATCTATCCTCTCACCGCTGCGGCTAAGACTTTGGCCGAGAATGAGCCGATGCGTAACGGTATCGACCGCGAGTGGGACGGCAACGACAATGGTGTGTATACTGCCGTTGGTGCAACCAACCTCACCTACACATGGGATAAGCCTATTACCGCTTCGGAGGTACGCTTTATCTTCGATTCCGACCTAAAGATACGAGGCAAGCGTATGCGCAAGTTGGAGGAGACTACCGAGCGTGCACCAATGCCTTCGGAGATGGCTCGCGAATTCCACATTCAGGTACGCGTTCCTGCCACAAACAAGAAGCAGGCAAAGGCCCACGCAAACCCTTCGGCCGGAGAGTGGAAGACGGTAGCCACCGTAAAGGACAACTTCCGCCGCTTGGTTAAGCTTCAATTCGACGCTGTCGAGACCGATGGTGTGCGTATCGTAGTCGATAAGACTTGGGGCGCCGAGAAGGCTCACATCTTCGCATTCGATGTGAAGTAGTAAGTCACTATACAACAAAGAAAAAGAGAGTCGTTAAGCGACTCTCTTTTTTCATCTCTTCAATTGCCACCACTTGCGTTGTTTCGACTCGTAGTCATCGAGCGCAGAGTTCATCAGCTCCCTACCCTTTTCTACAATCTCTTTTGCCAAGGCGTAGTCCGAAATATCGCCATAGGCATCGAATGGCATCTGCACCAGGATATCGGGTCTGCAAAGCTCTACCATAAGGCGCGAGTTGTGCTGATTCATAATCGAGAAGGTGCGGTCGATAAGGCCGTAGTAGTTATCCTCCCAATCGGTTTCTGGCAGAGTTTCGATATAAGTCTCGCGGAAATTTCGCACCTCACGCATAGCCTCAAATCGCAACTTTCCGATAGCCTTCAACTTACCCCAAAACGAGAATGTTTCATCACTCTTTATGGTCGTAGCCACAGCCGCCACCTCTGCATCTTTTGCATCGCGCAAACTCTCATATTCGGCACGCGTGCGCTCCACCTCCTCGACCGTAGTCAATATACTCTCGACATCGAAATAGTTGGTATCAAAGCCCACCAAAATATCGCCTTTCTCGCGTTTTACGCGATTGAGTGGCAGACAATTAGACGAATGACCGTCAATCAGCACCGTATTACCATACTGCACCGGCTTAAAGAGCGAAGGAATAGACATCGAGGCACGAATTGCCGAGAAGAGATCGCCCTTATCGAAGACCACCTCCTCACCCGTGTAGAGATTGGTAGCGATGGCACAATAGGGCATCTTCAGCTCCTCGATTCTCATATCGGGAACAATCTCGCGTATCGCATCGATAACCTTCTCACCCTTGACGATATGGCTCATCGATAGGGAGAAGTCCATCAACGAAAAGACCTTGCGTGCATCGAGCGAGAGCAGCCACTCCTTGAACTCCGCCAAGCGACCTGCAACATATACTCCACCCACGAGAGCACCTATCGAAGTACCCGCCACAGCCGCCACCTCGTAGCCTCGTTCCTGCAACACCTCCAATGCTCCGATATAGGCAAAACCGCGCGGACCGCCGCTCGAAAGTGCCAATGCAACCCTCTTTTTACCCTTTTGTGCCATAATAAACGCCATTATCTTTTACAAAGATAAAGATAATTTCGAATTATTTAACTATCTTTGCGCGATTATAGACAATAATTGAGCGAAAACAAAAATACAATATATCTATGGCAGACGAAAAAATTATTTTCTCGATGGTCGGAGTGTCCAAGACATTCCAGAACCAGAAGAAGGTGTTGAACAACATCTACCTTTCGTTCTTCTATGGTGCCAAGATTGGTATCATCGGTTTGAACGGTTCGGGTAAATCTACCCTGATGAAGATTATCGCAGGTATCGACAAGAACTTCCAGGGCGAAGTGGTATTCTCGCCGGGTTACACCGTGGGTTACCTCGAGCAGGAGCCGCAGCTCGACGACAACAAAACCGTAAAGGAGGTTGTCGAGGAGG
>JAFZEY010000069.1 GCA_017560455.1 Alistipes sp.
CATCCACAAGAATTTGTTCCCAGTCTTCTCTTCTATGACCCCCAAGTTTTTGGTAGTGTTTTGCGGTCATCTTTGCATTGTTTGACTGATACACCGCTATAATTGACTTTGGTGTAGCGAACTTCAATGTTTGGAATAAATGTTCTGAACTCTTAAATTGGATGCCCTCAATCTCCAATGGACAAGATGCCATATTAGACAATATCCAATGACTATCCGTCTTTTTGTGAAAGAACACTGATTGTGCAATGGGATAAACTTGGTCTCCCCAGTATTCGGGGTAATATTTTCTTACAGCATCTGCTATGCTGGCAGAACTCTTCTTTTTCAATTTCCCTTTCTCGTCAAGTTTTACTTCTTCTATCTTCTTGATTTCAATAATACTACCATCCAATATAGCAACATTGATTTTACCATTGTCTGGTCTGGATTGAGATTGTGCCCAAACAAGATAAAGAACGCCTATTTCATATAAGAACTTCGACACCTCAATCTCGCCCTCTGTGCTCAACGAACCTATCATCTTTTTGACGGTTCCTTTGTTTCCAAGAATGAGATTTCCGACATATTTCCTGAAGTATTTACCCGAACTTTTCGCCTCATCAGGTATTTGCCCAAATCGTTCTTCTACCTTTTCAATAATGGTTTTGTGAGGAGGTTTAGCGGATACGATATGGTTGGTGCCTGTTAGATCTGGGACATTAAGGGTATATACATATTTTGTTTTACCCTTGCATTTGCCAGCATAAAGTGCTGCTGTGTCATAAACACTGCTGGCATAGTGTCCTACGCCAAACTTTGATTTACCCTCACCCTCTCCGAGATGGGTAAGGTCAAAGTGGTCAAACTTTGAGGTTGTTCCGTGATATACTATCATAATACAAAGATAACAAAAAAGTGGAATAGTTGTATTGATAGATGATTTGAAAAAATCTTTCGGTGCAACAAAAAATTATTTTTTCAACAGCAAGGAGGTGTGTTTTACGACATATCTCCTATTTTTTTCGCATTTTGGTCCAAATTAAGTGCTTGTGGTCCAAGTAATTACTATATATTTTGCTTATCTTTGCACATAGAAAGAGCGATTTGCGACATTGCTATCAGAAACTATGGACAGCACCCTCATATCTACCCCTCACCATCTCTTTGCTTACTGCATCACGGATGGTATATTGGACGAGATGTCTCCTGAACAACGGACATCAATTATCCATATTATTGAGAGTATGCTGTCAGAAAGATAATACACAATTATTGAGAGTTTGCTGTCAGAGGGAGAAAATACCCCAAATAAGACCAAATAACTCTTTGTTAGATATGACCGCAAAAAACGATAGGTTCAAATGACCGAAACCAACTTAATTGAACACAACATCAGATTGAACCCATATAACTTGAAAGATATGAAAACAGCAGTGATATATGCTCGTGTATCTTCAACAGGAGAAAGACAGAGCACAGAGAGACAAGTAATAGACCTGACAGACTACGCAAACAAGAATGGGATAACTATATGCAAGACATTTGAAGAGCATATCAGCGGAGCAAAACGCAATACCGAGCGAGCAGTGCTATCAGAGTGTATAGAGTATGCTATCAACAATCAAGTAGATGTTGTCCTTTTCTCTGAACTCTCACGCTGTGGTCGTGCAGTATGGGAGGTATTGGATACTATTCGCACCCTCAAAGACAACGGCATCAACGCCTATTTTCAAAAAGAGGGATTGTCGTTATTTCAAGAGGATGGTCAGGAGAATGTCTATCTTGCAGTGATGCTATCAGTATTGTGTGTCTGCTCGCAGATGGAGCGTGAGAACATACACTACCGCTTACAATCGGGTAGAAAGGTATTTATAGACAAGAACATCGCTGCAACAGGTAAATCAGGTCTTGGTCGTAAGGTCGGTTATCGCAAACCTGCTGCGAAGAAAATGGAGGAGTATAAGGAGGTATTGAAACTATTGAGAGCAGGATATCCAATACGCAAGGTCGCAAAACTAACTGATACATCTGAAAGCACCGTGAAAAGATTGAAAAGAGAGTTCGGCATATCTTCAACACCAACCACATAATCATAGATTTATGAGCACTTTGGCGGGTGCTGTCAGAGTGAAAAAAAAGTTTCTTATTTTCGTGATTTTCAGCAGATTTTTGTTATATTTAATTATAGAAATGGTTCTGTGTATAAACGAGGATAAATCGTCAGTAAGTATTCATTACTGAGACCTGCTGTCAAACTATATTTTGAAACAGTAAGACTATCAATGAAATAAGGAGATATGGTTCAGTTATCGCCACCTCCACTTCAAAAAGAGCGATTTTATTCGCTCTTTTTTCGTTTCGGTGGCTCGGTCGTTCAACCGGTGGTGTCTCGGACGACTTGTCTGCGTGGTGGCTGTTGTTTGCTGTCGCAAATCTTTGTCTTTGTCTGATGATTGTCTTTGAAAATAAATTTTCAGCCATCATCAGTCAATGCCCACAATCTACGATTGCAACAGCCTCACTTCGGTCGCCTCTCGACTGCGGAGGTCGCTCGACTCTCGGTAGTGGGATTTTTTTCGTTTCGGTGGCTCGGTCGTTCAGTCGGTGGCGGTGTGGCAGAGTTGTCTGCAAGTTGCGAGATAGTCATTGTTGCTGCGCAACTACGATAACAAATTAAATAGCAACACCTCAAATAAATGTGGCTGCTGCTATTTAATTTATTCTCTAAGACCTATTGGTCTTAATGTCTATCTCACACCTTTTGCTCTGCTCAAACCTGCTGCGACCGCTCGACTCTCGGCTGTGGTGGCTGGTCGAGTAGTGGTATTACGACAAAAAAAAGAGACAACTCTCGTTGTCTCTCTGTCGGGAGACCAGGATTCGAACCTGGGACCCTCTGGTCCCAAACCAGATGCGCTAACCGGACTGCGCTACATCCCGTTGCTGTATTGCGAGTGCAAAGGTAAGGCAAAAAATATAATCTGCAAACTTTTTTAGAACTTTTTTTCAAAAATTTTACAATTATTTTCTTTGCGCTATCTCTGCTTCTGCTGCGCGATAATCGTTATTATATTGTTAATTGTTAATAATCAATAGTTTATACTATCGTGCAGTCGGCTCGCACTGTGCTACGCAATATTTGCGGAAATCTTCCCATTTGTAGAATGGGTAGCAATCGCTCTTAATAGGAATGCGGATATCCTTCTCGTTGAGCAATAATCTCACAAGCACATCTCCCTTCTTGTTGCGATAGAATACGAACTGAGCATTCGCCGACATCGGTGTTATGCGACTGTCGCACCACACCTCCGGCAGGCGCTCAATCTCTGCGAATGAGATGCGACCATCGCACCCCTCGGCATGCATAATTGCCAACAAAGGGATAATGGCCGAGTCGTGACCAAAGCGAAGCGTTGCAGCCTCCTTGTTGTTATCGCCCGAGAGAACCTTATCGGCACGCTCGATGATATCTCGCAGCAACAATTTGCCATCTTCGTTGCGTACATCGCCAAAATCCAATGATGGACCATAGGTCAAATAGCGGCGGATGTTGAAGAAGTGCCACATTTGGTAGCGCTCCTCCTCGCTGAAGACATCGTGAATATACGGAAGGTGGTAGAAGTTCTGTATAATCATCGCCAGGTCGTGCATATTACCGATAAAGCCGTATGTGCTACTGCTGTTGAACTCCTTACATATCAACTTTGCAGCGTAGTTGTAGTCGTTGAAGATACGCGAGATGAAGGCTTTGTCGTTGGTGTGCTCCATTTGGTATTGCTTGGCAATTTGGCGTGCCTTTTTGAAGAAGGTATCCATATTCTTCTCGGGGCGAGTGATGTGGATATCTTGGAAGCTCGCCTTGTGTGATATCTCGAGGTGAGGGCAGTGCTCCTTCAGCTCCTCGGTGAATGCAGCCATACTCATCACACTGCGCACAAATGGGGAGGCAAGACAATGTACTCGTTTTGCTTTCTTATTCGAGAAGACCTGCGGGTATGCCTTAATCATACGCTCGGCGATATTTCTCTGCTCCTGCTCTCCGCGGTCCGAGAGATCGCCTGCACGCATCTCGGCATCTTCGCAAATGATACGCACACGGCGCAAGAGATCAACGCCCAAATCGGTGAGCTTTCCATCCTTGTTGGCCTGGTCCAATACTACGAGTGGCGTGATATACTTCTCTTGTGCGGTCTGATAGCGCGAGCCGTGGCGGCCATAGTGCGAGATATAGAACGGCTTATATCCGCATGGAGCCTTTGCCACACTGTGTTCGGTTACTGTATAGGCGGTGTAGATACCTCCCGCCAAGTCGGGGTTTGCGGCAATCTCCTCGCGCATACTTTTCTGTGCATTGGTCGAAATTGCCAATGCCAATGCTGCGACGATGGCTAAGATTCTTTTCATTTATGTTTGAAGTCTATATTGCGTTTATACTACTGGTGCAAATATAACTATAAAATGAGAAATATTCCCATTTTTTGTTGCATAATGAAATAAAATCTGCTATATTTGTCTAACCAAACTAAATAACCTGATAAACTACTATGAACGGAAAAGTAAAATGGTTCGACCCTAAAAAGGGATACGGATTTATTGTTGCAGAAGATGGCAGTGAGATTTTTGTTCACTATACCGGTATCGTTAAGGAGGGCTTCAAGGCTTTGAATGAGGGCCAGCTCGTAACCTACGAGGTAGGCGAGGGAAGCAAGGGTGTGCAGGCTGTGAATGTACAGCTCGTACCAAAAGGTGAATAATACTCCCCGAAAAAGAGTTCAAAAAAGAGATGGGTATCGAAAACGATACCCATCTTCTTTATGTATTATTATGTCTGCGGCGTTTTATACGCGCTTCGCGCTCGAACTTAATGCGGCGCAATCGTGTGGTATGTATTCGCCAGGCGATATAGCCGCCAACTCCGGCCACTACGCTTAGAATAACATCATACGGGAAGTACTCTGACAGTCCGCTCTTCTCCTCGCCGATATGGGTAAGCACCGACACAATCTGTCCAACCAACATTCCAAAGCCGAAGATGCTGATCATAGCCCAACGATTGCGTGCCGTAAGACGCGCCAACCTAAGGCCTATCATCGAAGCGAAGAGTACGCAAATTACAAAGCCTGTCGCTTGACCAATTATATAGGAGGTCTCAGGCGAGAGGTCGAGTTGACGCTGAATAACCTTTTCGCCTATACCCAACATGAAGATAAAGCCGAGTGTTACGCCTCCCATTCGCACCTTGCCCAACGAGAGAGAGGTGTTGTGGTTGAATTTTTGAAATCGTTTAATTATCCCCATCGCTCTTTCTCTTTTTCTTTATTCGGCCACTCTTGCGGAGTGCTTCGGCAATTATATATTGCAGCTGACCGTTGGTGGAGCGGAATTCATCTTCCGCCCACCTCTCGATCGCCTCCATCATATCGGCATCAATGCGAAGTACAAAACTCTTTGTAGCCTCTTTAGCCATAAACTCTTTTTCTCTTTTGGGGGAAATCGTTCCGATGGGCTCTTTTTGCACCGTGCTTGCGTCGTAAATGCTCATTTACGCAGAGTAAACTCCGCTTTCCGCCACTGCGCCCCGCACAAAAATAGCCTCATCGCCTCCGATTTCGAATCAATTGATTAGTTTGAGAAATCTCACACTACTCACTACTCGTTACTCACTAATGATGCAAGGTTCCTGCATTGACCACCGGCTGTGCCGACTCGTCGCCGCACAATACTACGAGCAAGTTGCTGACCATAGCCGCCTTGCGCTCCTCGTCAAGATCTACAACTTCGTCTGCCGAGAGCTTGTCGATAGCCATCTTAACCATCGATACGGCGCCCTCTACAATCTTCTCGCGAGCCGAGATAATGGCGTCGGCCTGCTGACGGCGCAACATTATGGCTGCAATCTCAGGGGCGTAGGCAAGGTAGTTGATGCGAGCCTCGACTACCTCGATACCTGCCATTGCGAGACGCTCGTTCAAGCGGCGCTCCAACTCGTCGTTGATAGCATCGGCATTCGAGCGAAGAGTAATCTCATCAGTACCGGCTGTATTGTTGTCGTAGGCGTAGATACCTGCCACCTGGCGCAATGCTGCATCGCTCTGCACCGATACGAAGTTCTCGAGAGTACGCATACGGTCGCTTGCTGTGATAGCGATGCCGTTCAATGGCATCGGAGAGTCGATATCGAATACCGCCTTGTAGATCTCCTCCTCGCGAATCTTCCAAACGAGTACCAAACCAATCATGATAGGGTTAC
>JAFZEY010000070.1 GCA_017560455.1 Alistipes sp.
ATCCGTGAGGGTGGCCGTACAGTAGGTGCAGGTCAGGTGTTGAAGGTAGTTGAGTAATCAATAACACCTTATAACGGGAGTGGTTCGCCACTCCCTACATAGGAGCATAGTTCAAGGGTAGAATAGCGGTCTCCAAAACCGTTGATGGGAGTTCGAATCTCTCTGCTCCTGCCAAGAGGCTTTTGAAGTGTTAAAAACCGAGAAAGCCTTCTGTGATAAAAAAGAAAGAAGAAAGAAATGGGATACATTAAGGATTCATACAAAGAGCTTGTGGAGAAGGTTTCGTGGCCTTCTTTCTCCTCGTTGCAGAGTTCGACTTTGGTCGTAATGGTTGCATCGTTGATTTTTGCTTTGATAGTTTTGGCGATGGACATGTCGTTCGATGGCTTGATGAGCGCGATTTACAAGTTCTTGGGTAATTTATAGTAAATTAAAGGTAATCGTTATTTAAGTTATGAGCGAAAACCAAAAGCAGTGGTATGTAGTCCGTGCCATCGGTGGCAAGGAGAATAAGGTGAAGGAGTATCTCGAGGCTGAGATTCGCCGTGGTCACCTCGAGGACTATATATCGCAGGTTCTTATCCCGACCGAAAAGGTCTTTACAATCCGTAATGGAAAGAAGGTATCGAAGGAGAAGCCTTCTTATCCAGGTTATGTGCTTGTAGAGGCATTATTTGAAGGACAAATACCATATATCATTCGCAATATCCCTCACGTTCTCGGCTTTTTGGGTGAAACCCGCGAAGACGGTCGAAAGCTCAATGCGATGGCACTCCGTCCACAGGAGGTTAGCCGTATGCTTGGCCATGTAGACGAAATGAACGAGATGGAAGAGGAACAGGAGATACCTTATGTTGTTGGCGAGGTCGTAAAGGTTACAGACGGCCCATTCTCAAGCTTCCAAGGTACTATTGAGAGTGTCAATAACGAGGCAAGGAAACTCGTGGTTTCTGTGAAGATATTTGGACGCAAGACTCCAATGGAGTTGAGCTTCACACAAGTAGAAAAAGAATAAAAACCAAGGAAAACTATGGCAAAAGAGGTTGCTGCATTTATTAAGTTGCAGATCAAAGGTGGTGCTGCCAACCCTTCTCCACCGGTAGGTCCGGCTTTGGGTTCTAAGGGAGTCAACATTATGGACTTCTGTAAGCAATTCAACGCTCGTACCCAGGATAAGGCGGGAAAGGTGCTTCCAGTCATCATCACAGTTTATACCGATAAGTCGTTTGATTTTATCGTAAAACAGCCACCAGTAGCCGTTCAGCTCAAAGAGGCTGCAAATGTTAAGTCGGGCTCGGCACAGCCGAACCGTTCTAAGGTGGGTCAGGTAACCTGGGAGCAGGTAGCTGAGATTGCTAAGAACAAGATGCCAGACTTGAACTGCTTCACTTTGGAGGCTGCAATGCGTATGGTTGCCGGTACTGCACGCAGTATGGGTATCAACGTAGTTGGTGAATTTCCTAACATGTAATTCGTTACAAAGAGATGAGTAAATTGACAAAAAATCAAAAGATTGCCTACGCAAAGGTAGAGGCTAACAAGGCCTACAAACTCGGTGAGGCTGCTGCTCTTCTAAAGGAAATTACCTTTACGAAATTTGATGCTTCAGTTGATATCGATGTGCGTTTGGGCGTAGACCCTCGTAAGGCAAATCAGATGGTTCGTGGCGTTGTAACTCTTCCACACGGAACAGGTAAGACAGTACGAGTTCTCGTATTGTGTACCCCAGAGAAGGAGGCAGAGGCAAAGGCAGCGGGCGCTGATTATGTAGGTCTTGACGAGTATGTTGAGAAGATCAAGGGCGGTTGGACCGACGTTGATGTAATCATCTGTACTCCGAATGTAATGGGTAAGGTTGGTGCGTTGGGTCGTATCCTCGGTCCTCGTGGCTTGATGCCAAACCCTAAGACTGGTACCGTAACTATGGAGGTTGGTAAGGCTGTAACTGAGGTTAAGGCCGGTAAGATTGACTTCAAGGTTGATAAGTTCGGTATTATCCACACTTCAATCGGTAAGATTTCGTTCACCCCTGAGCAGATCGAGGAGAATGCTAAGGAGGTAATGGGAATGATTATCAAGTTAAAACCATCTGCTGCGAAGGGTACTTATGTTCGTAGTATCTATCTTTCGACTACAATGAGTCCAGGCGTGCAGATTGATCCTAAATCAGTAGAAACCAAATAAAGGAGGATAGGCAATGACTAAGGAAGAAAAAGCATTAGTAATTGAGAATATCGCTGCTCAACTTGGTGAGTATCCTCACTTCTACATCACTGATATCGAGGCGTTGAACGCAGAGCAGACTGCTCAGCTTCGTCGCAAGTGCTTCGAGAGCGACATTAAGTTGGTCGTAGTGAAGAATACTTTGCTCGGTAAGGCGTTGGAGAAGATGAATTTGGCAGATGCTGAGTTGCTCAAGGTGTTGAATGGTCCAACTTCGATCATGTTTGCAAATACCGGTAAGGCTCCGGCTCTCCTTATCAAGGAGTTCCGCAAGAAGAGCGATAAGCCGGTTTTGAAGGCTGCATCGGTTGAGGGTTGCGTTTATGTTGGCGACAACCAGTTGGAGACCCTTTGCAACATCAAGAGCCGCGAGGAGCTCATTGGCGATATTGTATCGCTCTTGCAGTCGCCTGCTAAGAATGTCATCTCGGCATTGCAGGGTAATGCAGGACAGAAGATTGCGGGTATCGTAAAGACACTCGAAGAAAGAAACAACTAATCAAAAGAATTTAAAAACAAAATTTAATAAAAATTACAACTATGGCAGATGTAAAAGTATTGGCAGAGGAGTTGGTAAACTTGACTGTTAAGGAGGTAAACGAATTGGCTACTATCCTCAAGGAGGAGTACGGTATTGAGCCAGCTGCTGCAGCTGTTGCAGTTGCTGCTGCTCCTGCTGCTGCAGGTGAGGCTGCTGCAGCTGAGAAGACTTCGTTCGATGTAGTATTGAAGAGCGCAGGTCAGGCTAAGCTTCAGGTAATTAAGGCCGTTAAGGAGGCTGCTGGTCTCTCACTCGGCGACGCTAAGGCTCTCGTTGATGCAGCTCCTAAGGCTGTTAAGGAGGGTGTTTCTAAGGAGGAGGCTGAGGCTCTCAAGGCTGCTCTCGAGGAGGCTGGTGCTGAGGTTGAG
>JAFZEY010000071.1 GCA_017560455.1 Alistipes sp.
GCAAGGCTGCTCCACGCCTGGTTATATGTTCCGCGCCACGACACCGTAAAGTCGATATTCTCAGAGATATTACTACCCAAAGCGAGTCGGAAGGTGTAGCCGATATTATTCGCCTTATTTACCGAGAAGTTGTGCGTAGCCACATTTTCGAGCAGATCGGTCTGCGTCTTGCCTGCATCATATACCGCACTCGGAGTGACCGAGTAGTTTACATTTGCGGTCATATTGAGGTTACACTTCATAAATGGCAATGGCAAGCCATACGACACATTTGCTCGCACCGACCACATTCCGTCGATATTCTCGTAGGAGGTTATCTGTGTCGGGCGGTAAGCCTTACCATCCTCGTCTTTAGGTATAGCGATGCCGTTCATCTCGTCTGGCAATGCCCAACCTCGAGCGTTATAGAGCGTAGAACCCGATATCGCATTCTGATAGTACTCTCCACGCAACATCACCATAAAGGTCTGCCCCTTGTCCGGGAGTGAGAGTATGTAGCGGATACTTGCCGAGTGGGAGTATTCAGGTCGAAGTCCGTTGTTACCTACGCTTATACGATTAGGCGACGACACATCGAAGATATTGTGCAGTTGCGTAACGCTCGGAGCCTCAGAGTTGGAGCGGAACTGAATACGCAACGAGTTCTGCTTATTGAAGGCGTAGCGGAACATTGCGTGATATTGCGGGCTGTGATACTGCTTATTGACAAGGCTCGACACATTGTTGCCATTGGCAAAACTTCCGTAGCGCGAAAGATTCTCGTACATCACACGCAAGACAAGAGTATTGCGTTTTTTCGAATAGCGAATACCCGGACCTGCACGATGTGTGAGGGTGTTGGTTGTCGAATTGATCGAGAGCGCGCCTATCGGGCGAGTACCATCGTGAGAGAAATCATCATTTGTGTACCACGCCTCCTGCTCCTTCGATTGGTTGCGGTATGTGAAATTGTATTGGAGAGTGAAAGTCCAATTTCGAGCAATAGGCTCGTTGTAATTTACTCCTCCGCGTATATTATAAGTATAGGTAGGAACATCGATATACTCATACACCGGAGCAAACATCACATCCGAGTAGCGCATATCTTGCCACTGCTTGCCCACTCCGAAGTAGTCGTTATAGAGCGATTCGTAGCGAGCATCATCGTAAGGTATCGCCTTGGCATTATTCTCCATAATCTGTCGCGTAGCACGATTGTCGCGATAGCCGACACGCGCAGTTATAGTCATCGTACGCCCGGGAGCGCCCAAGCGCAGGCGATACTGCAAAAACTCGTTGGCATTTACTCCTCGCATGCGATTTTCACTTGAACGAGCATTGTAGGCGAGCGAGCGGAACGCGATATCATCCATACCTACGGTGTCGAGGTCGGTGTCATTATTGGAATATCCCTTGGTTTCGGAGGTCGGGCGATGTCCCTGATAACTTACGGTGGTACGCGACATCAGCTGCATCGAACGCGATATCTTCCAATCAAGGCGAAGATTAAGGCGGTGGTTGTTATTTACCTTGTGCGACTCGGAGAGTGAATAGCTTGTTCCGTATGGTGCAGGATACTCGTGCCACGACTTCACCTCCGAGATGTTGCGAGTGTCGGTATTATTGAAGAAGTAGCTACCCTGGAATTTAACCTGCTTGCGTCTGCCCCATGTGTCGTTATAATTTACACCTACTGCATTTACGAGTGCCACGCCCGACTGTGGTCGCACCATAAATTGGTTGCTGCCTCCCCTGCCACCGCTACCCGATGCGGAATTTACGCCCAACAAATCCTCAAACGAGAAGTTCTGACGATTGATATTGTTGAAGAGTCCCAACACAGTGATTTTCTGCTTATTGCGGAACGAATTAACATTTCCGCCAACGAGGTATTTCGGATTGAACGACACTTTATCGTTTTCGGGCTGCCAGCCTAAACCTGCATAGACTTTTCCAAACTGACCATTGCGCATCTTCTTCTTGGTAACGAAGTTGATCGCCTTGTAGCTATCGCCATCGTCAATACCCGAGAACTCGGCTTCGTCACTCAACTTATCGAACACCTCCACCTTGTCGATAATCTCGGCAGGGATTGTATTTATCGCCATCGTAACATCATTACCAAAGAACTCGTCGCCATCGACAAAGACCTTCTTTACCTGCTCGCCCTGCACCTCGACCTTGCCCTCTTCAACTACGATTCCAGGCATCTTCGAAAGCAACTTATCAGCTTCGGCATCTTTGGTTGTCTTGAATGCCGCAGCATTATATATTAAGGTATCGGCATTCTGCGTTGTACGGAACTGCTGCACCTCCTTAACTACGGCGTCAATCTTGGTTGCAGATTCGCTCATATAGACCTTACCAAGATCCACAACCTTCTGCGTAGCAGAGCACTTGAACGACTTATCGGCATAACCCAAGAATGATGCAGTTATGGAGTACTCGCCCATCGGTACCGCAAACTCCATATAGCCGCCTCGCCCCGAGGTGTAGTAGCTATGCTCTTTCGGCTCGGAGGTTGGAGCAACCTCAACCACAGCACCCTGCAAAGGTTGTTTCGACTTTTCGTCACAGAGATAAAATATAACCTTGGACCTATTTTGCGCCATAGCACTTGCTGTGCAGAGGGCAAGAAATAGGAGTATTAGGCTGAATCGTTTCTTCATTTTGGAGAGATTTTACAAGTTTACAAGGATAAAGATACGAATTTAGCTCGATAGTTAAATTAATTTCGGGTGAATCGCCCGATTTATATGGTGAAATAACGAAAGAGAGCAAAAATAGAGTTAATTGTCAATTATATTTCGTACTTTTGCAGCGCAAAAAGATAATAGAGATGAGAATTGGAGAGATTCAGACTCTGCGTGTGGCGCGAGTATCGGAGTTCGGTCTGTATCTTGCAGACTCGGAGGGCAACGAGGTGTTGCTCCCAAATCGCTATGTGTCGCTGACGCAGAAGGTCGATGACGAGGTCGAGGTGTTCGTCTATCACGACTCGGAGGATCGTATTGTAGCAACAACCGAAACACCAAAAATCACTGCCGGAAAGGTGGCGTGGTTGAAGGTTGTGGATAAGAATATCCACGGCGCATTTCTCGATTGGGGTGTTACGGGCAAGGATTTGTTCCTTCCGAACCGCAATCAGCAGGGCGGCGTATTGGTGGGCTCGTATAAGCCTGTCTATATGTATGTGGACAATATCACCGAGCGTTGCGTGGCTACCACAAAGCTCAAAACCTATGTCAATAATGAGGGTGTTGTAACTCTCTCGCCACGCCAGAAGGTCGAGGCGTTGATTGTTTCGGAGAGCGAGATTGGCTACCGCGCAATCGTGGAGAATCGCCATTGGGGAATGATTTACAAAAATCAGATTTTCCGAGAGGTTGTGCTTGGCGACAAGGTGGAGGCGTATGTGAGCCGCATCACCGAGGATAATCGCGTCGATTTGTCGTTGCAGCAGAAGGGCTTTGCGCAGGTTAAGGATTCGGCAGAGGTGCTCTACGATGCTATTGTTGCTGCGGGCGGAACACTCGCCCTGACCGACAATAGCTCGCCCGAGGAGATTCGCGACACTCTGAATATGAGCAAAAAACTCTTTAAGCGCTCGTTAGGCGTACTCCTGAGCCA
>JAFZEY010000012.1 GCA_017560455.1 Alistipes sp.
GCGTAACGGTGGAAATATCACCGTCAATATCACCGAGTATGTAGATGACGAAATTAAGGCGTTGCCTGCTATCAGCGAGGTGTTCCCTATCGGTACAACACTCCCTTATTTGAAGGGTTGCTATTTCTACTGCAAGGGTACAAATATGCGTATGCGCGATTTGGCTCGTCGCCCTATGGAGAATGGTTCTATTATCCGCATCTTGGAGGATTGTGCATCGTATGTTATTATTGCCGACAATGTGGTAAAACCAACATCGGAGTTGCCATCGCACCTCAGCGTTCACAACTACCTTATCGGCAAGGACTCACCTTATAAGGCGTCGTTGCACACCCACCCAATCGAGTTGGTGGCTATGTCGCACAACCCTAAATACCTCGAAAAGGATGTGGCTACGAAGCTGTTGTGGAGTATGATTCCCGAGACCAAGGCCTTCTGTCCTCGCGGCTTGGGTATCGTGCCTTACACCTTGCCTGGCTCGGTGGAGTTGGCCGATGCCACAATCGCCGAGTTGGCAGACTACGATGTAGTGATGTGGGAGAAGCACGGTGTATTTGCGGTCGATACCGATGTTATGCAGGCATTCGACCAGATCGATGTCTTGAACAAGTCGGCACTCATCTATATCGCAGCCAAGAATATGGGCTTCGAACCTGAGGGCATGAGCGAGGAGCAGATGCGCGAAATGTCGGTGGCATTCAACCTTCCAAAATAGCTCATATAACAAAACTAACAAAAACGAGATATGACAACAAAAAGATTTTTTAGTATTGCTTTAACACTTATCATGTCGTTCGGCCTATCGGCAACAGTTTTTGCTGCCGACTATGTAGGCAAGCGTGTGGAGGCGCTCGACGACGCACTATGGAGTGAGTCGAAGTGGATTTCGGCGGTTGATGCACCCGTGCTCACGGTGCGTAAAAATCGCGCTGCCGATGGTGCAAGCTGGTTTGTTTCGACAATCAAGAACGAGAAGAAGGTTGTCTCGGCAAAGTGGATGGTTTCGTCGTTGGGCATTCACGACATCTTCATCAATGGTAAACTCATTGGCGAAGAGGTCTTAAAGCCGGGCTTTACAAATGTATTAAAGACTCGTCTGTCGTTCACATACGACATCACCGAGGCCTTCAACTGCAAGGCTAAGGCCTCGAACCAACTCTCGGCGCAGGTAACACCTGGTTGGTGGGGCGATAAGGTTGTAACTCCGAACCGATTCAAGAAGCATATGCGAGGTAAGAAGTGTGCCTTCCGCGGTGTATTGGAGCTCACCTTTGAGGATGGCTCAAAGAAGATCTATGGCACAAACCTTACGAATTGGAAAGCGGGCACAGCAGGTCCTGTAAAGCACGCCGGAATTTTTGATGGCGAGGAGTATGACGCAAACGAGAAGATGGGATATCTGGTTGCATCGAAGTTCGCTGCACCCGAGGAGAACACCGAGTTCAAGGGCAAGATTCTCCCTACAATCGGTGCCGAGGTATATTTCCGCTACGATCTCAAACTCGCTCCCATAAAGGCCTACACCTGGAATGGCATCGAGGGTGCAACTGATGATGCCTACGGAAAGGTTAAGATTACGAAGGAGTTTGCTGCGGGCGAGGAGATCGTGCTCAAAGCGGGCGAGACCCTGGTCGTAGATTTCGGACAGAACAGCTCGGCCGTACCGTCATTCCTCTTCAAGGCTGCCAAGGGCACCACCTTGACCTGCCTTCCGGGCGAGATTCTCAACGATTGCAATGGCGCAAAGAGCCGCAGATTGGATGGCCCTGAGGGTAGCGTATTCCGTCGCAACTTGCGCTCACAGAAGGACTGTATGGTGGTAAAATACACCTTCGCAAAGAGCAAAGGATATGTGAGCTATCAACCTCGTTACTCCTTCTTCGGCTATCGTTATGTATCGATTACGGCAACCAACGATGTCTACATCAAAAAGATTGAGTCTATACCTGTAACCTCTATCGCGCAGAAGTTGGATATCGGCCATATCACTACGGGCAACGATTTGATCAACCGTCTTATATCGAACACCTACTGGGGACAGCTATCGAACTATCTCTCGGTACCTACCGACTGTCCGCAGCGTGACGAGCGACTTGGTTGGACTGCCGACACTCAGGTATTTGCCGAGACCGGCTCATTCTTCGCCAAGACACTCGACTTCTTCCACAAGTGGATGGGCGATATGCGCGACAGCCAAAGTAACACGGGAGGTTTCCCAGGTGTGGCACCACGAGCACAATATGGTGGTGCAATGATGCGCTTGGGCTGGGCAGACGCAGGCGTCATCGTGCCTTGGACCGTTTGGAAGCAGTTCGGCGACACCAAGATCGTAAAGGATAACTGGGAGGCGATGAACCGCTTTATGAATCATGTCTACGAAACCAAATACGACCACAAGACCCTTATCAAGGAGAATGGTAACTATCAGTGGGCCGATTGGGTCGGCTACGAGCCGCTCGAGAGCTATTACCGTCGTCACTTAGTACCAGGCACGAAGGTGGTTTTGCCTGAGGCTGTGGACTATTGGAGCTACCTCAGTGCTGCATATTGGGCTCTCGATGCTACATATATGGCAGATATGGCAAAGGGTATTGGTCTTGACCCTTCGAAGTATAACAAGATGGCCGATGAGGCGATTGCCTATATCAACGAGAAGTTCATCAATGCCGATGGCACATTCAAGAACCAGATTCTCAACACGATGCAGACCCCTGCACTCTTCGCACTCAAGGTGAAGGCTGTAAAGGGCGATGCGAAGGATGCGATGCTCGCTCGTCTGCGCAAGAACTTCGAGGAGCACGGCAACTGCCTGCAAACAGGTTTCTTGGGCACATCGATTCTGATGGGTACACTCACCGAGAATGGTATGTCGGATATGGCTTACGAGCTTCTCTTCCAGCGCAAGAATCCGAGCTGGCTCTTCTCTGTCGATAATGGCGCAACCACCATCTGGGAGCGTTGGGATGGCTACTCAAAGGAGCACGGCGTCGGCATCAGAAGAATGAATAGCTACAACCACTACGCCTACGGTTGCGTTTGCGAGTGGATTTGGGAGACCGCGGCTGGCATCGCATCGGACCCTGCAACTCCGGGCTTTAAGCATATTATAATGAAGCCTGTTCCGGACAAGCGATTGGGCTTTGTGAAGGCGGAGTACAACTCGGCAGCAGGCCTTATCAAGAGTGCGTGGCGTTACGAGGGCGACAAGTGGATCTGGGAGTTCACCGTTCCTGAGGGTGCCACTGCAAGTGTAACTCTTCCGGGCGAGAGCGAGTCGAAACTCTACAAGAGTGGCTCGTATCAAATTGTGAAATAGTCCCTTACGGAGATAGAAAAAGAGAGTTTCGAATCGAAACTCTCTTTTCATTTAGTGGGCCCAGAGGGGCATGATCCCACGACCTTCGGATTATGAGTCCGCTGCTCTGACCAACTGAGCTATGGGCCCGACTTTGCGAGTGCAAAGATAGAAATTAAAATTTAAAATTAAAAATTTCAGAATTAAAAATTCTCACAAACAGCCTATATACCTATTTATAAGCCAAATAGCCAAACCACAGCCTAATCAGACGCCAACGCATACTGAGGTGCAGCTTTGCGGTGAGGATGTCGCCGAGAGAAATCTGAGGTATGTGTTCTCGGTTCTCGGCAAGGGCTCTACTTGCCTCACGGCAGCCACACTCTCGCACTATAACACCCGTGCGATAGCAGCGTGTGCGCTTTAACTCGCGCTCATAGCCTACACCCACCATCTCGCCTATGCGCTTTGCAACAATAAGTGACTGAATAAGCTTTGCACTGCTGATAGTATTCGAGCAGCTCGTTTCGTTCGAACGATTATAGATATAGCCAAAGAGTTCAGGGAGCACCTTCACCCTACGGGCGCGATACATAGCCTGTGCCACAATCCACCAATCTTCGCCATAGACAATCTCGTGGTCGAAGCGGATATTATTCTCCTCGAATAGTCGGCGACGATAGAGCGTACCTGATATTCCGATAACGGTATTGTGCCCTACAACATGACGAAAGGCCTCATCCCAATCTCGCGCCTGACGCACTCGGCGGTGATGTATTCTGCCATCGGCAAACATATCGAGCGTGGAGAAGCGGATAACCTCATACTCCTTCATATATTGACAACAAGCGGCAAGAGCTCCCTCGCTGAGCCAATCATCGGCATCAACAAATGTAACCCACTCGCCCGTAGCGTTGTCAAGACCGAGGTTGCGAGCCGAACTCACACCTCCGTTCTCCTTCGAGATAACCCGTATGCGCCCATCTCGTTGAGCATAGTCGTTGCAGATGGCGAGGCTGTTATCCTTGCTGCCGTCATTTACGAGCAGCAACTCGAAATCCTCGACACCCTGCGCCAAGACGCTCTCGATGCACTTCGAGAGATACTTCTCAACATTATATACGGGTATTATGATGGTAATCAGCGGCATAACCTCTCTCTATTTACTCTGCGCAACCAACTCATCGATTGCACGGAAGTGGTTTTGAGCCGAAGTGCTCAAATCCTCAATTACACTACGCACCATAACCTGCGTAACTAAATCTCGCGTAATATCGCCTATTGCACGGATATCCACGACATCGCCCCGATACTCCAAGTCGCGCAACACATTCAGCGTCTTGTCGCTATAGACTACAGGTATTGTCGGAATCTGCATCGCCACACCCAATATCGCAGCGTGGAATCGACTCGCATAGAGCAAATCTACCTCGCGCAACGACTGCAAGAAGGCATCTATATCTCCCTCGTATGCCGCCACCTCTACGCGCTTCTGCGCCTCGCCATCGAGCTTTGCAACGATGCGCTCACAGGCGAATTTATCGCCCTCATAGGTACAGAACGAGAGTAGTCGCACTCGCTTGCCCGCAGCAATAGCCTTGCCAATATGGTAGAGGATGAACTCTTCGTACTGCTCGGCATATTCGCGCAACAGAGCTCGCGAAGGGATGTCTATCAACGAGAATCCTACCACATCGTGCTGCTGTTCGCCCCTCTCACCCACGGCAAGTTGGAAGATAACATCGGGAGCACACATCACACGAGGATTCTCCTTGAAGATATTATACGAAAAGTGGTCGCGCAGACTCACCGACTCAACAAACGAGAAGAGGCCCCTCACCGACTCACGGAAGGCTGAGGTGCGCTCGGGCCCGTAGTTGCTGCCTATGATATAGATAGGCACACCCGGGAATGTGCGCTTATATTTCAGCAAAAAGCGGGTAAAACGATTTCGGCCGCTTGTACCAACCTCCATAAATATCGAGCCTCCAATACAGATGACAGCATCGAAGCGATGGAAGTAGAATTGATACGGAATGTGCGAGGCAAAAATCTTATTGATGCGGTTGCGCTTTATGGTATGGAAGTTCTTGCAGCGAATAATCGGCGAGTAGTCGGCCTCGGCAAGCATATAGAAGTCGATATCGGGATATCGCTCGACAAGAATCTTGAAGAAGAGATCATCTCCAAAATTCACTCGCGTATAGCCATATATCAAAACCTTCCTTCTACCTCTCTTTGTGCACGCAACGCTCTTTTTCATTAGTTATGGTCTCTCCATTAAGTTTTGCAGCCATATAGATACGCCCCTCCTTTTTGAGTGCGTAATACTTCTCCTCGTCACGATACTTTATCACCTTGGCAGGATTTCCTCCGACAACTGCCAACGGAGGTACATCCTTCGTAACACAACTGCAAGCGGCGACGACTGCACCTTCGCCGATAGTTACACCCGGCATAATCGAGACATCGGCTCCAATCCACACATTCTCACCAATGGTCACATCCTTCACATTATAGATGTGGTCGTATGGCAGCATCTCCCCTTCGTAGTGATGGTTCGAGGTGTGAATCTTGCAGCGGGGACCGAAGATTGTACCATTGCCTATTCGGCACTTACCGCGCAGAACAAACCACGACTCGGGGCCAATGTAGATATTCTCGCCGAGAATGAGATTCTCGATATGGGTTATAGCATAAGGTCGGCACAGCACCACCCGAGGGTGATGCTTGCACCAACGCTTATATGCAATCTTTGCCTTGATTCTCTTTATAAGTCTAGACACAATCGTCTATTTGCACTATACAAATGGAACCTTAACAACCTCGGCCTTCAAGAGGCGATCGCGGATAACTACGCATACCACTGTACCAACCTTCGAGAACTCGGTCTTAACATATGCCATACCGATACCCACCTTCAAGCAAGGCGACATTGTACCCGATGTGATGTGGCCAATCTCATTACCCTCAGTGTCGGCAACCTTATACTCGTGGCGTGGAATACCGCGGTCAATCATCTTCAAACCTACCAACTTACGCTCTACGCCGTTAGCCTTCTGAGCAGCGAGGAACTCCTTATCGATAAACTCCTTGCCGTCAACAAACTTGGTAATCCAACCGAGGCCAGCCTCAAGTGGCGATGTGGTATCATCAATCTCGTCACCGTAGAGGCAGAAGCCCTTCTCCAAACGGAGTGTATCGCGAGCACCGAGGCCGATATTCTTGAGGCCATACTCCTCGCCGGCCTTCCACAACTCCTCCCAGATGTGGTCAGCATCCTCGTTGTGCATATAGATCTCGCAACCACCCGAGCCGGTGTAACCGGTCATCGAAAGGATAACCTCGCAACCAGCCAACTGGAGCTGCTTGAAGGTGTAGTACTCCATCTCCTCAACAGGCTCCTCGCACATCTTCTGCACGATCTTCATAGCAAGAGGACCCTGAATAGCCAATTGCGAAATACGATCCGAAGCGTTCTCCAACTCTACGCCCTCACGCATGCCGAAAGCCTTACCCTGCTCCAAGATGTGAGCCCAATCCTTCTCGATATTTGCTGCATTTACGCAGATGAGGTACTTCTCGGTTGAGTAGCGGTAGATAATGATATCATCAACGATACCACCCTTACCGTTTGGCATACACGAATACTGAGCCTTGCCATCGAAAAGCTTTGTTACATCGTTTGTAGCGATCTTCTGCAAGAGAGCTGTAGCGTTCTCGCCCTTAACCCAGATCTCGCCCATGTGGCTTACATCGAATACGCCCGCACCATTGCGCACGGTCATATGCTCGTCGTTAATACCCGAGAACTCGATAGGCATGTTGTAACCTGCAAACTCGGCCATCTTAGCGCCATTTGCAATGTGATACTTTGTAAAAACTGTTGTCTTCATACTTTTAAAATCATTTAAGGTTTTATGTTATTTTATCTATCTGGTTTATCTATTTTTACGATTCAAACTGAGTTGCGGGCATCTTTCAAACTCGCGCGTGCGGTCGAAGAGATAGCGATATGTGGTGTGCATCTTGTGCTTCGAGGCACATACATAGCGCTCAATCATTCTGTTCATCACGGGATTAAAATCGCCAATCCACGCAAACTCGAACTCCTTGTACGAACTGCGACCTTGCCGGATATAAGTTTCGAGGATGTGAGTCATAATGGCACTTTCGATACCCTTACCTTGAAATTCGGGAGTTATGCCGAAGATGATACCAAAGACCCTGTCGCTCGCCTTACGCACCTTCAAATCCCACATAAGTCGCAACTTCTCGATAATGCCGAATCGGCCGTTAAACTTACCGATAACGCGGTTAAGATCGGGCACCATAACGAAAAATCCGATAGGCTCGTCGTTGTGATAGGCAAAGTAGATAAGATGCGGATCGATAATGGGTTTTAATGTACGCATCAACTTCTGCGCCTCCGCCTCGCTCATAGGCTTTACACCCGTAAAGAGCGACCACGCCTTGTTGTATATCGTGCGCAAATTCTCCGCTGCCACTGCAAGGTCCGCGCGGCTTACATCTTCAATTCTGTAGTCGGGATTAGAGAGTACGCGATGTGCCTTTTCGAGTGCTATATCGCTCAGCACACCACCCTCCACACGCCATATATACGAATTTTGGTTAAAGTAGTTCTTGAACCCGTAATTCTCGAAAAGAACCTTATAGTATGGCAGATGATAGTTATTGCCATAGAGCGGTTGATACTCGAAACCCTCAACCAACAATCCCCACCACGAATCGCGCGAGCCGAAGTTCACGGGACCATCCATACCCTCCAAGCCACGCTCCGATAGCCACTCACGAGCGGCATCGAAGAGGAGATTTGCCACCTCCTGGTCATCTATCGACTCGAAGAAGCCGCAACAACCCATATTATCCGACACCTTCGCCTGCTCGCGGTTGTAGAAGGCTGCGATACGACCTACCGCTTCGCCATTCTCATCAAGAGCAATCCAGCGTACAGCCTCACCCCCCTCGAAGAGGTGGTTACGCTTTGGATCGAAGACCTTTTCGATATCGCAATCGAGCGGACACACCCAGGCAGGAGTATTCTCATAGATCTTGCGATCGAGGCGCAGCCACATCTTTGCATCGCAAAGACTCGTCACCTCCTTTAATCGAAACTTGGCCATTCTCTAAACATTAAACGCGTATTGCAAAATTAAGAAAAATTTAATTAAAAAACCACACTTTTGCAATATTTAATAAACAACCCCTAATTTCATAGCTTAGAATGGTTTATTCTGGCTAAAAATTAGGGGTTTTAAGCGTTTATTCTACTCGTTCATAACCTTGTTTTGGCGAGTGATACTCTCGATATGGATTGCATCGAGCAGCGTTCGCAGGAAGTGCTCGCTCAATCCCAAGGATGCACTACGCGCCAGAGCTCGATCCACGATATCATCCCAGCGCACCGTCTGGAGAATTCGCACATCATTTTCGCGCTTGATACGACCAATCTTCTCGGCTACACCCATTCGCTCGGAGAGGAGTTGCATAATCTCGCGGTCGAGGCTGTCAATCTGCTCACGCAAGCCCATCAACGCGGTCTGGAACGACTGCGATGAAGACTCACCCGCACGCCACTTTATACCATCGAGCAACGCCGAGAGTGCGTCAGGCGTAAGCTGCTGCTTGGCATCGCTCCACACCTCGTCAGGGTTGATATGGCTCTCAATCATCAAACCATCATAGTTCAAGTCGGCTGCCTGCTGCGATATGTCGGCGATATATTGACGGCAACCACAGATATGTGAGGGGTCGCAGATCATCGGCAAATCAGGCATACGGCGTCTCATCTCCAAGGCGAGGTGCCACATCGGAGCATTACGCAACTCTCCTGCACCATAGCCCGAAAATCCGCGATGGATAAGGCCGATATTCTCGACTCCGCACACCGCAAGTCGCTCCACGGCTCCGCACCACAAATCAACATCTCCATTTACGGGATTCTTCACGAATATAGGCTTCTTGGTGCCACGCAACGCCTCGGCAACCTCCTGCATCGAGAATGGATTTGCCGCAGTACGCGCACCTACCCACAAAATATCAACATCGAATGCCATAGCACTCTCCACATGCTTGGCTGTTGCCACCTCGGTAGCCACAGGGAGCCCTGTAAGTTCCTTCGCCTTTGCCAACCAAGGCAGAGCCTTGATACCCGCACCCTCGAAGGTGTTAGGCTTAGTGCGCGGCTTCCAAACGCCAGCACGCAACACATCGATTTTGCCCGCAGCTGCAAGCGCAGTCGCAGTCGAAACGAGTTGCTCCTCGCTCTCGGCACTGCACGGGCCAGCTATAATAAATGGTCTCTTCAATTCCATAGTATCTATTTTTTATCCAAAATTTTTCGTATCGTATTTGCTCTGTTTATTGTCTCTCTGATCTCCTCACGATTATCCTTCTCGATAGCCTTACGGAAGATTTCGAGCTGGTGGATATACTCGCGCAGGACATCGAGGATATTGTACTTATTCTGCATCAATA
Organism: Alistipes sp.; assembly: GCA_017560455.1. Lineage (GTDB taxonomy): Bacteria > Bacteroidota > Bacteroidia > Bacteroidales > Rikenellaceae > Alistipes. The sequence goes on from JAFZEY010000012.1 coordinate 9,794, forward strand.
TCGGAATCCACATATCGGGCGAGGACTTTGCCAAACGCACCGTACTCTCGAAACCACCACCCGCGAGGTTTAAGATTGTATCGCTCTCGCGCTCCTTTTCGAGCACTGTAGTGGCAAGGATAAACGATGTTATATGCGAGATATGGCTCACATAGGCGGCGTGGGTATCATGCTTCTCGGCCGACATATACATAATCGCCATACCGATACCCTTAAAGATATTCTCCACCTCGGCCACCGCGTCCTTATCGGAGTGCTCCGCCTCGCAAATCACGGTGTTGCAACCTGCAAATGCCCCCTCGACAGCTGCCTCGGGACCACTATGCTCGGTACCCCACATCGGGTGGGTAGCAACAAAGCGATTACGGCGAGGGTGCTGGCTTATAAGTTCGCACAACTCCTCCTTAGTAGAGCCCATATCCATGACTATCTGCTTATCTGATACGCGGTTAAGCAACTTTATTGCGAGCTGCGGAATGGCATCTACGGGTGTTGCAATGGCGATGACATCAGCCACCTCGACAGCCTTATCGAGCGACACAATCTCATCCACCAGCCCCAACTCCAACGCCTTCTCGGCGTGGCGCGACGATGCATCAACACCATATACGCACTCGGCAAGTCGGTGCCCTTTCAATGCCAACGCGAACGAGCCACCAATCAATCCAAGACCTATAACGCAAACCTTCATATCGTTATCCCTTTATTCTGTCCAAAACTCTCTGAAACAACTCCTCCGATGCGCAGAGGCTGATGCGCACATACTGCTCGCCCTCGCTGCCAAAGATACCGCCCGGAGTTACGAAGATATGCTTCTCGTAGAGCAATCTGTCGCAGAAGTCGTAGCAGTTATCACCCTCGGGTACTCTACCCCACAGGAATAACCCCGCCTGATTTGCGCGGCACTCTACGCCGAGAGTTTGCATTATCTCCAAGCCTTTGGCCTCGCGCGCGCGATAAATCTTGTTCTGTCCCTCGTACCACTCATCGCCCAAACCGAGAGCCGTAGCAGCCGCGAGTTGCAAAGGTAAAAACATTCCCGAATCCATATTACTCTTGAAGCGTAAAACCTCATCGATACGCTCCTTTGCGCCACCAATCATACCTACACGCCAACCCGCCATATTGTGGCTCTTGCTGAGAGAATTGAGCTCGATGGCTACATCCTTCGCCCCATCGATAGCAAGCAACGACAACGGATTATCGTTGCGAAGGAAGCAGTACGGGTTATCATTGACGAGCAGGATATTGTTCTCACGACACCAATCAACGATGCGCTTCAAATCCTCCTTCGATGCCACAGCACCCGTAGGCATGTGCGGATAGTTCACAATCATCATCTTCACCCCCTCGACAGGCAAGGTGGCGAGATCGGGTATATAGTTATTCTCCTCCTTCAACGAATAGTTTACAACCACGCCCTCGGCAAGACGCACCGCCGAAGAGTAGGTCGGATAACCAGGGTTTGGTACAAGCACCTTATCTCCCTTCGAGATATAGGTCATCACCGTATGCATAACGCCCTCCTTCGAACCTATCAACGGCAAAATCTCGCTATCGGGGCATAGCTCCACACCAAAACGTGTGCTATACCAGGTAGAGAAGGCTTTGCGCAACTCTGCCGCACCGCGATACGACTGGTAGCCGTGCGCCGTAGGCTTTGCCGACTCGACAGAGAGTCGCTCCACTACCGAAGCGTGAGGTGGCAGATCGGGCGAGCCTATACCGAGCGAGAGGATATCCGCCCCCGCCTTACGCATCTCATCTATCTCGCGCAACTTACGCGAAAAGTAGTACTCCACAACCGAGCCTAAACGACTCGCCAATTCGAAATTATATGCCATATTTATAAATCCTTTCCTTTCTGATATATTCCGTAGATATGCACCTCGACACCTCTTTCGCGCAATCGTTCCACCGCCTTCGAGAAGTTTTCACCCTCGGCAAACTCCATATCGGTATGGAACATATAGTGCCAAGGCTCGGTAGGGATAGGATACGATTGAAGCTTTGTCATATTGAGATTTAACCCCTCGAAGCAGCCCAATGTGTCGTACAACGAGCCTGAGTTATTCGAGATTTTGAAGTAGAAAGATGCCTTGCCTCCTCCGATGCCCGATGTTGGGACTTCATGTGTGCGATCGCAATATTCGAGGCGTAAGAAACGGGTATAGTTGTCGCGAGTGGTATGAATGTCGGGTGCGACGATATCGAGATTGAAGAGTTGTGCCGCCAAAGAGCTTGCAATAACCGCCTTGGTGCGTGAGCCACTCGCCTGCAATTGTGCTGCACTCAACGCCGTATCGGCGCTCTCGATAAGCTGCCAACGGTGTTTGTCGAGGTAGTCGGTACATTGTAGGAGTGCCATCTGATGCGACTCCACCTCGCGAATATCCTCTAACGCCACACCGCGATTGACCATAAGATTTTGTCGTATTCGCAGGTAGGCCTCGCCCGTAACCTTGATGTTGCAGTTCTGCAAAATATTATAGTTCGGAAGTATCGAGCCCGCTATCGAGTTCTCGATAGCCATAATGCCGTAATCGACCCTATGCTGCTCCACAGCTTGTGCCACCTCGCGAAAGGTGTCGCAGGCGAGAATTTCGACCTCTGCGCCCTCGATTCCCTCAGCCACGATGTGGTGGAAACTACCTCTATATCCTTGAATTGCTACCTTCTTCATACTGCTCTAACCGTAATATTATCTCTAATTATATAGATAATAAAAACCTAAAAAAGTTAAGTCCTATTCATTAAAAAACCGCTCTCTTCACTTCGAAGGAGCGGCATATCTATCTACTTTCAAACATATACGCAAACTACCGCTCCTCTTCGCCCGAAAAGAAGTAAAAGTAAAAAAATCGGTTTGCCAATGAGTTAAACATAAACTTCCTTACTCTTTAATAATGCAAATATAGTAAAATTTTTGCATAATGCACCATTTTCGTGCGATTTTTTTTGCGCATATCGCTATTTTACTGCAATAGCGAGCACTTTCACCCTTTTTAACCTATAATAAATATGGTAGGGCGTTTGTTTATATCGGGTAATCCCATCTTGCGCCACTCGGCAATAGTTGCCGTGCGGACATATTCGTTCTGCGAAGTTATGTCGCAAGCGATGCAGAGTCTTGTCTGCGCACCGCACGAAGCGAGAATCTGCTCCGCCAACTTCACATTTCGATAAGGGGTCTCGATAAAGAGCTGCGACTGATGTTCGCCCGAAGCGCGACTCTCCAATCGCTTAATTGCGCGAGTACGATCCGGTTCCTTCACGGGCAAATAGCCATTGAAGGCGAACGACTGGCCGCTCAATCCCGAAGCCATAACCGCCATAATAATCGATGAAGGACCTACGAGCGGCACAACCTTGACACCTGCTCTGTGACACGCCTCGACAACAAGCTGTCCGGGGTCTGCCACAGCGGGAACTCCCGCCTCCGAGATGACACCCGCCGAACGGCCCGTCTTGATTTTAGCCACCATACGCTCGATGTCGCGTGGCGAGGTGGTGTGTTCGCTCAACTCGTCGAACTCCAACTCGTCAATCTTTCCCTGCAAACCCGCCTTCGACAAGAAACGGCGCGCCGAACGGAGATTTTCGACAATGAAGTAGTCGAGTGAGGTTATCACATTACGGTTGCCCTCGGGGGTTACATCGTAGGGCAATGTATCCTCCGAAATGGGACAAGGTATTAGATATAGAGTGCCTGCCATACTACTCATTTATATATATGCGTTTTACTCGCTTTGCAACCGAAGTCAAGACCTCATACGGAATTGTGCCGAGCACTGCAGCCATATCGGCCGCGGTATTTCCCCTCTCGCTCGAGAAGATTTTTACCTCGTCGCCCTCCTCTACGCCATCAATACCCGTAATGTCTATCATAGAGCTATCCATACAGATATTACCGATCGTCTTGGCTTGCTTGCCACCCACGACCATCGCCCAAGCGCCATTTCCGAGGTGGCGATTCAAGCCGTCAGCATAGCCGACAGGGATGGTTGCAATGCGTCTTTCGCCCAGAATCTTGCCGTTACGGCCATAGCCCACCGTGTCGCCATCGTGAAGAGTACGAATCTGCACTATGCGTGTGCGGAGTGTTGCAACGGGCTCCAAAACTTCGCCCGATGTGGTCGAGAAACCATACATACCGATACCCAGGCGGCACATATCGAATCGTGCCTCCTCAAATCGCAACATCGCCTCCGATGCGGCAGCGTGGCGAAGTGGTCGGTATGGCAATTCAGCCATAATCGCACTACTTATACGGTCGAAAGTAGCAATCTGCCCCCTCGAGAAGTTATCTTGTGCAGCATCGTCAGCCACGCAGAGGTGAGTAAAGATTGTCGCCACACGAACGCTCTGCGATGCAGAGGCCAACTCCTTATTGAGTTGTGGTACATCCCCCTCGCCAAAGCCGAGACGGTGCATTCCGCTATCTACTTTGAGGTGTATCGGGTAGTTTATCTCGCCCGCGCGCTCCACCGCCTGCACAAACGATGCAAGGGAACGGAACGAATATATTTCGGGCTCGAGCGAGTGGGCAACCATCGTATCAAAGCTTGCATCATCGGCATTCAACACCACGATAGGCATCGTAATTCCGCCCTCACGCAGAGCCACACCCTCATCGGCAAATGCCACTGCGAGATAGGCCATACCCTGCTTCTGCAACATCTGGGCAATCTCTCTCTCGCCCGCACCATAGCTCGATGCCTTAACCATGGCAACGAGTGGTGTGGATGTTCCTATCTGCGAACGGAAGTGATTTATATTGCGCACCATAGCCTGCAAATCGACCTCCAAAACGGTGGTGTGGCTATGTTGTTCGAGTCTATGAGATATGCGTTCCAGGCGACTTGCACGATTACCCTTGATAAGTACCGCACAATTGGCGATATCCAACTTCGAGATATTTGCCAACGCCTCCTCGGTCGAGCCAAAGAATAATGCCCCTTCGCCAAAGAGTTCTCGATTATTCGATATCTTCTCGCCGATACCCACAAATCTGCCTACGCCTGCCTCGCGCACCATACGCGCGACCTCTTTATATATATTGCTATCGCCCGTCTGTAATATATCCGACAAGACGAGCATCGTCTTGCGCTCGCCCGCCACAGAGCGGAGGTTATCCAACGCGATAGACAACGAGTTCAAATCGGCACTATACGAGTCGTCAATAATTACCGAATTTTCAACACCCTGCTTAACCTCCAGGCGCATAGCTACGGGTTGCAGCTGCGAAAAGTCGGGAGCATCGTAGCCCATCTCGGCAAAGAATGTTGCCACAATCTCGGCATTGCACTGCGATGCAGCATCTCCCATCTGTGCTACGCGCGACTGCGAAGCATCGATAAGCATACGCTCTCCATAGCGTGCCTTTACTCCCTCGGCCAACTTGGTGTATGCCGAATGGTATATAATTGTTTGTGTTCCCTCAGCCAAAATCAACTTTTCGGAAATCTTCTCCTCTAACGATGCAAATCCCTGCTGATGAGCATCGCCAATCGAGGTAAAGAGAACCATATCGGGGGTTATCATCTTTTGAAGTCGTGCCATCTCGCCCCTCTGCGAAATGCCCGCCTCGATAATTGCCACATCGTAAGAGTTATCCAACATCAGGAGCGACAACGCCACACCCAACTGCGAATTGTAGCTGCGTGGCGAACGGAATATGCGAGCCTCGCTTGGCGCACACTGCGCAATCCACTCCTTGACGGTAGTCTTGCCATTCGAGCCCGTAACAGCCACAACCTTGCCGTTAAAAGTTTTGCGATGGTGCTCGGCCACTGCCTGCAATGCTGCAAGCGAATTTTCAACCACAACTGCACCGCACCCCGCCGACAAAGCGACCTCGCGCTCCACCATAAAGGCCTTGACTCCACGCTCGGCAACCTCTGCGATATGGTCGTGCGCATCGTGATTTACTCCGCGCATAGCAACAAAGAGTGTGTCGTGCGTCATAGCATACGAACGACTGTCGGTAGCCACCGATGCGACCTCAAAGTCGCATCCAACAAGCCTACCGCCAACAATCTGCGCTATCTCCGACAACAAATATCTCATCGCCTAATCCTTGAAAGTCACTATTGTTATACCCGAACCACCTCTATCGGGATGGCTATCTGTTGCACTCGCCACCTGTGGCAACGAGCGAAGGTATCGGCGCACCTCCTCCTTCAATGCTCCCGTACCCTTGCCGTGCAAGATTGTTACGGTGCTCACTCCAACCATCAATGCATCATCGACCAATGTCTGCACCCTATCCAGCGCCTCCATTACGCGCTCACCGCGAATATCTATCGAAGAGGTAAAGTTCAATCTTCGCTGCGAAATATCGGCCGAGATGACCGTGCGAGGGGTTTCAGGACGAGTCATACGCTTAAACTCGGCCGAGGATATAACCTCCAAACGAGCCGCCTCTACGGTGGTCAAAATCGCACCGAAAGCGACTTGTGCCCTCTTGCCGCGCACCTCCTTCACAACACCCACGCCATTCTGCCCCATAAGGCGAACCTTGGCCCCAACCTCCAACGGAAGAGCCTTCTTAACGGGTTGTTGCGGTTGTTCGGCCTTCTGCTCGGTCGGGTTATTTTTGCGCTCCTCGCGTCTTTGCTGACGGCGACGGAGTCGCTCCATTTCGCGCTCGATGCGCTCATTGTCCTCTGAATTGTCCGACTCTATCTCCTCGCGGAACTCCTCGAACTCGCGACGCAAAAGCTTGGTCTGTTCCTTTTCGGCTTGCGCCTCACGAATACCCTTAATTGTATTTTCGATCTGACGATTAGCCTCGGCAACCAACTCCTTGGCCTGCGCCTTCGCCTCGTGAAGAATACGATTGCGCTCCTCGCGGATGGTGGAGAGTTTTTCGCTCAACACCTGCTCCATCTCCTCGACCTTGCGGTCGGTCTGGCGGATGCGCTCACGCTTCTGTGCCCAATAGTGCTTATCGCGTGCCACCTCACGCAGCTGCTTCTCCAAGTCGATATGTTCCGAACCCGCCTTCTCCTTTGCCGAAGCGATAATATCCTCCGACAAACCAATCTTACGCGCAATCTCAATTGCAAACGAGCTGCCCGGCTTACCACACTCCAAGCGGAAGAGAGGGCGGATGTTCTGCACATCGAACATCATCGCTCCATTGGTTACGCCCTCGTGGTTCGAGGCGTAGTATTTTATATTTGAGTAGTGGGTAGTGATAACGCCATAGCAACCACTCGCCACCAACTTTTCGAGTATCGCCTCGGCAATAGCCGCACCAATAACGGGCTCCGTTCCAGAGCCGAACTCGTCAATCAAGACCATCGTCTTTGTGTCGGCCCCCGCCACCATCGCCTTCATATTGAGAAGGTGCGAAGAGTATGTCGAAAGGTCGTTGTCGATGGACTGCTCATCTCCTATATTTATATATATCTTATTGAATATCGGCAACTCGCTCGCCTCCGATGCAGTGATAGGAAAACCGCATTGGAACATATACTGCAACAATCCTATTGTCTTCAAACATACAGACTTACCTCCTGCATTCGGACCCGAGATGACAAGTATGCGCTTCTCGTTATCCAACTCGGCATCGAGCGGTATAATCACTCGCTTGTGTCGTTTGAGCGACTGCGCCAAAAGCGGATGCTTTGCTGTGTGTAACACCAAGCGGTCGTCCTCCGAGATGATTGGCTTTGTAGCTCCATTCTCCAATGCCCAACGAGCCTTGGCTCGCACGGCATCGACCATAGCCATAAACTCCTCGGTGCGCTCCACATCCTTAATATCAAGGCGCACAACATCGGTAAAGGCGGTTAGGATACGGACAATCTCTCGGCGCTCCTCGTACTCCAACTCGCGCAACATATTGTTCAACTCCACCACCTCGGCCGGCTCCACATAGAAGGTCTTACCCGTAGCCGACTCATCGTGGATAAAACCATTCAACTTGCGTTTATTTCCCGCCGAAACGGGGATTACGGCACGACCGTCACGAATAGATATAGAAGCCTCGGCATCGACAATGCCACTCGACTTTGCCGACTGCAAAATCGCCTGCAGGCGCTTCGACACCTGCCCCTCATGGCGGCGTATCTGCTGACGAATATTGCGCAACTCCTCCGAAGCGTTATCGCGCACCGTATTGCTCTCGTCTATGATACGGCGAATATCGGCTACGATATTCCACAACGCCTTTACCGGCTTTGCGAGGGTGGTAAGGGTCGGATATCTCTCGGCATCGCTCTTATGCAGGAACTGCACAAAGTCGCCAGCCGAAATCAGGGCTCTACCCAGCTGCACAACCTCGGCAACCTCCAGGAATGTACCCTCGACCTTTGCCTTCTCGACAATATCGGCAATATCGTAGAACTCCTCGGTCGGAGCCTCGCGCTCGGTGAGGAGAATCTGTCGCATCTCCTCGGCCAGGTTATGACGGCGCTCCAACTCGCGCTGAACATTCGTAAATCCCTCCCCGGAGAGCAAATCGCGGGCATGCTGCATTGTGCACAATGCAACCACCTGCTCACGAATAGTCGAAAAACCTATCTTCGACTCGAAATTCTCGGGATAGATTACCGTTCTTGGGAGTACCACGACGAATTACTATTTATTTGTCTTTTTTGCCTCTTTTGCAGCCTGCTTTGCAGCCTTATCGGCCATCTTCTCCTCGTAGCTCTTCTTGCCGAAAACGGTTACATTGACATAACGCTTCGGATTCTCCTTCAAGTCGGCCAACAAGAGCGAGAGATTCTGCGAAGCCTGCTCCAACGACTTGTACAACTTCTCGTCAGATACGAGGTTGCCAATCGAGCCGCTGCCGCTATTAATCTTCGCCAAGAGAGTATTTACCTCGTTGATAGCCTGCGCCAACTTCTCGCCACTATTCTGCTCGCTGAGAGCCTTGGTCACCGCATTTATGTCGGTGATAATGCCATCCAACTTCTCGCCATTCTGGTTTAGTGTTGCGCAGAAGCCGTCGATATTGCCAATAATGTTCGACTTCTTCAAGTCGGCCATCACCGCATTGAGGCTCGCTACGGTCTTTGTCAGATTCTTCGAGTTGTCGTCAATCAACGAATCGACGCCCTCGATTGTCTGGTTGAGGTTATCGAGCAAGGTCGAAACCTTCGTCTTGATATCGCCCAACTCATTTGCCAAGGTGTCGAACATATCGAGCGTCACACCCGTTTCGATGGCATCACCCGACTCCAAATACTCCTTCGCCTCGCCAAGCTTAATCTCGATAGACTTTCCACCCATCAAGCCTGCGCTAAACATTACAGCCTTCGAATCGGTCGGGATATCGTAATCGTTCTCCACAGAGAGGAGGACATCCACGCCACCCTGCTCCTTGTTAATCTGCATACCGACTACCTGACCAACCTTCACTCCATTGATAACCACCACAGCAGCATCCTGCAAGCCATTTACCTGCTCGTAGTGCGCCGTATAGTTACGGCTGCGACCAAGCACATCCAATCCGCTCAAAAAGCGAATTCCAGCCCAAGCGCAGATCAATATTACCACTGCGTAAATTCCAATCTTCACCTCTTTTTTCATCTCTGAAATATTTTTTTGTTACACTATTACTTGTCGAATGTTATGATGAACGCCTGCGGAAACTCCTTGCGCACCTCCTTGATATGCTCCTGCGCCACCGCCTTATCGGCAAAGTCGCCATAGCAATACTTATACTTCAATGCACCCGAGCTCTCCAAAATCCACACCTTACCACGATAGCTTTTAAGCTCCGGGTGGTCAGCAGGAATATTTTTTACACTTGCCAACAACTGGATGGCGTATCGTCTCTTTGTCTCAACACTCTTCGGCGTTGCCACCTCCTGCTTCTTCTCCACCTTTTGTGGTTCTACGGCAGGAGCCGTCGGCACAACTGCACCATCCAAAAGCAACGAACGGCGAACGCTCTCGACATATTGTTTTACGGCACGGAAGATAGCTCCAACAATCTCATTTTGTCCCTTTTCGGATGTTATATATTTCAATTCCGCCGCATTCGACATAAAGCCGATCTCGGTAAGCACACTCGGCATATCGGTCGCATACAAGACCTTCAACGGCTGACGACGCACACCGCGGTTATTATAGCCGAGCTTTACATACTCATCCTGAATGAGTCGGGCCATCATCTCGCTATACTCACCATATGTGAATTGCAAATTCTGAATATAGGCACGCACGATTGCCGCCGTCTTCTGGTCTGACATATCGAGCAACTCATCTTTATTGTTGATATAAAGAGAGTTCTGATTTGCACGCTGCTCCATCGAGCTCTCACCCATAATCAGCGTCTCGACACCTCGCACCTCGCTGTTGCGATGAGCATTCGAGTGAATCGAAATAAAGAGATCTCCTTTATTTTTATGTGCAATGTCGGCACGCGCCTGCAAATCTTCGGATAGATTGCTCGAAAACATCATATCCGTAGTGCGGGTATAAACCACCTTCACATCGGGCATATTCTTCTCAATGAGAGCACCGAGCTTGAGCGAAACCTTGAGGTTGATATCCTTCTCCGCTATATTGCCATACCTTGCACCCGGAAATCGAGAACCTCCGTGGCCGGCATCTATAACAATAACCTTCACGCCTTGCGCAACATTTTCTGCGCCAAATCCGTTATACGAAAATAACAGAGCCAGCACCCCGAAAAGAGCACGCAAAGGTCGAAAGTTGGTCATAAAGTTTGATATATATACTTTTTTCACTATCTTTACGCGCCGAAAAAACGCGTGCCCGTGCATACAGAAGGGCTGTTTTGGCGTTTTTGCCGACTCGTCGGCAAAGGTACAAAAAATTTTGGAATTTTTGAAACATTTTGGACTGAAATATCTCGTTTTGTTGGTTGTTGCCTTGGCAATAGCTCATATTGTGTTCGGATTTGCGACACCGCACCCTATCTCCGAGCAGCAATTGGAGCAGTCGCGCAAGAGGGATTCCCTTGTCCCTATTGCCGCACCTACCGTACCGGCAATCAGCGATACCATAAAACAGAGCACCAAGCAGGAGGCTGCACCCGCAGTGCGTCGAGCACGCCGCACGCGAAGATTGAGCGACTCGATACCGACCGCTCCGTTGCGTGATACGCTCACTGCGGACACTCTCGCCGTAAGACCTTTGACGCGTCCCGACTCCACTCGCAAGAAGAAGGGTACACCTATCGAAGAGATTATCACAGGAAAGAATACCGACTCTCTCTTCTACGATGTTTTGAACAAGCGCGTCTATATCTACAACAAGGGCGATATAAAGTATGAAAATATGGGATTGCAGGCCGACTATATGCAGATAGATATGGCCACAAAGGAGATTTACGCTCACGGAAAGGTCGATTCCGTAAATGGCGTAGCATCCAACACGCACCCTGTATTTACCGAGGGTGGCTCATCCTACACGATGGATACCATCACCTACAACTTCGGTTCGAAGAAGGCCTTTATTCAGGGTGTGGCAACCAAGGAGGGCGATGGATGGTTGGTCGGAGGACAGATCAAGAAGATGCCAGACAACTCGATCAACATCCGCCAGGGTAAATACACCACCTGCGACCATACGGACAACCCTCACTTCTACCTCGCAATGACAAAGGCGAAGGTCATCCCTGGCAAGAAGATTATCACAGGTCCCGCCTACCTGGTAATGCACGATGTACCAATCTACTTTGCGTGTATCCCTGAGGGATTTTTCCCTATCAACCTCGGACCGAAGTCGGGCCTTCTGATGCCATCCTACGGTGAGGATGCATCACGAGGATTCTATATCCGTGGTTTAGGTTATTACTTCATCCTGAACAAGCACATCGACCTTGCCCTCACAGGTGGCATCTACACCTTGGGATCATGGGAGGTAAATGCCTCGTCGCGCTATACCAAGCGTTACAAGTATCGTGGTAACCTCAACTTCGACTTCTCATCGGTGAAGACGGGAGATAAGGGTGAGCCCGACTATATCAACCAGAACAACGTCCGATTTGCCTGGACCCACTCACAAGATCCGAAGGCTAATCCGGGTTCGACATTCTCGGCCTCGGTAAACCTCTCTTCGAGTGGCTACTCTAAGTATTCGGCAACCACACTCAACGACATCTTGGCAACGCAGACCAACTCCTCGATATCCTACGCCAAGAGTTGGGCCGGAACGCCGTTCTCACTCTCAATGAACCTCTCCGTGTCACAGAACTCGCAGACTCGTCAGTTGGCTGTAACCTTGCCTAACATCTCGTTCAATGTGGCGCGCGTCTATCCGTTCAAGCGCAAAGATGCAATGGGTAAGCAGCGCTGGTACGAGAAGATCGGCTTCACCTACTCGGCAAAGCTCACCAACTCGGTGACATCGGCCGAGAAGGATCTCTTCACGATGCAGACATTGAAAAATATGCGAAACGGCGTGGAGCACACCCTGCCTGTCTCGACATCGATAAACCTCTTCAAATACATAAACATCTCCCCTTCGTTCAACTACTCGGAGAGATGGTATTTCTCGCGTCAAAATCAGATGTGGGACCCTGAGGCCAACCAGGTTGTAACACTCGACCCTGAGTACGGTTTCTTCCGCATCTACAACTATAACGCATCGGTCTCGGCCAACACCACAATCTACGGTATGTGGCAGATGAAGCGCAAGACCGCCAAGTTGCAGGCTGTACGCCATACCATATCGCCACAGGTCGGTTTCTCGTATGCACCGGATTTCAGCAAGCAGAAGTATGGCTACTACAACACCGTGCAGACCGACTCACTCGGTAACTACAAGGTTTATTCGCCTTACTCGAACCAGCCATACGGCGTACCGGGTGCAGGCCAGCAGGCAAACCTCAACTTCTCGCTCTCGCAGTCGCTCGAGATGAAGGTGTTATCCAAGCGCGACACCTCGGGCGTAAAGAAGATTAAACTTATTGACGAGTTGCGAATAAGCGGTTCGTACAACTTCCTTGCCGACTCGCTCGGATTGTCAAACCTCCCTGTATCATTCCGCACCACCATCTACGGCAACTTCGGTATCAACCTCTCGCTAACACTCGATCCGTATGAGGTCACACCGCAGGGTACGCGTATCAACAAATTGTTGATTAAGCGAGGAATACTCGGTCGTGTAACCAATACCGGTTGGAGCTTCGGTTATACATTCAAGTCACGACAAGACAAATCTACCCCGGCAGCGAACGACATCAACACCATACCGCCTGAGTACTTCAATCCGTTCTCCGACCCGTATGGACTGATGGATCCTACACTGCGAAGGCACTATATGGCAAGTTCCTACTACGACTTCTCGATACCGTGGAACATAGGATTCAACTATGTCATAAGCTACAGTATATCCTACACGAATAACGGCACCACGGGATTCAAGAAGAATGTGTCGCAGACGATTGGTTTCAATGGTAGTGTGAACCTGACGCCAAAGACGGGTATCTCGTTCACTTCGGGATTCGATATACAGAACAGGAAGCTGACCACGACATCCATCTCCATAACGCGCGACCTACACTGTTGGCAGATGTCGTTTATATGGATTCCGTTCGGCTCGCACCGAAGCTGGAGCTTCAACATCGGTGTTAAGGCCGCATCACTTGCCGACTTGAAGTACGACAAGAGTCAATCGATGTACGACAACCTCTTCTAACTTTCGAGGGCGAGGGCGAAACGGTACATCTTTTGTGCGACTATAGATATAGAAAACGATAAAATTTAGAGATATGACAAAGAAAACATCAGAAAATCAGAATGTTGAGGAGAAGGATAGTGTAGTTGAGGAGACTACAGCCTCAACAAACAACAGCGAAGCAAATGCCAATATGGCAGAGGAGAAGGAGCAGGGCGCTGACACCGTGACAGAAGAGACTCCAAAGGCCGAAGAGGTGGATTGGCGCGACAAATATATCCGCTTGCAGGCGGAGTTCGACAACTTCCGCAAGCGCACCTTGCGCGAGAAGATGGCTCTTATTGAGTCGGGCGGTAGCGATGTATGGAAGGCTGTATTGCCTGTGCTCGACGATATGGAGCGTGCCATTGCAGCTTCGGAGAAGAGCGAGGACATCAACGCTTTGCGCGAGGGCGAGAAGCTCATCTACAACAAGTTTGTTGATATCATGCGCCAGAAGGGCGTAGTGGAGATTGAGGCTCGCGACACGGAGTTCAACCCCGATTTGCACGAGGCTGTGGCTCGTTTTGCTGCGGGCGAGGAGAAGTCGGGCAAGGTTATCGATGTTGTACAACGCGGCTACAAGCAGGGTGAGCAGGTATTGCGTTACACAAAGGTTGTAGTAGGAGAGTAGAGCTATGGCAGAAAAGAGAGATTACTACGAGGTGTTAGGCGTTGAGAAGAATGCCAATGCCGATGAGATAAAGAAGGCCTATCGCAAGGCTGCGATAAAGTACCATCCCGACAAGAACCCAGGCGACAAGGAGGCCGAGGAGAAATTCAAGGAGGCGGCTGAGGCCTACGATGTATTGTCGAATGAGGAGAAGCGTGCTCGCTACGACCGCTTTGGTCACGCGGGAATGTCGGGTGCTGCCGGCGGAGCAGGAGGCTTTGGTGGCGGTTTCGGCGGAGGATTCTCGATGGAGGATATCTTCTCACAGTTTGGCGACATCTTCGGTGGCCACTTTGGCGGTGGCTTTGGTGGTGCGCGTGGTGGTGGCCGTTCGGTAAATCGCGGCTCGGATATCCGTGTGCGCATTAAACTGACACTCGCCGAGATTGCCGAGGGTACAACCAAGAAGATTAAGGTGAATAAGTATGTCGCTTGCGACAAGTGTGGAGGTAGCGGAGCAAAGGACTCCTCTTCATACTCGACCTGTTCGCAGTGTAACGGCTCGGGCTATATCGTAACCGTACAGAACACCTTCTTTGGCCGTATGCAGTCGCAGTCGGTCTGCCCTACTTGCGGTGGCGAGGGTAAAATCATCACTGCAAAGTGCGACAAGTGTGGTGGCGAGGGCTGCGTGAAGGAGTCGGAGGTTATCGAGATTAAAGTACCTGCCGGTGTTGGCGAGGGTATGGCTTTGACCGTTTCGGGCAAGGGTAATGCCGCACGCCGCGGAGGTATCAACGGCGACCTGATTGTCGTCATCGAGGAGGAACACAATGCCGAGCTTCTGCGCGATGGTAACAACCTCATCCACAACCTCAATATAACAATGCCGACAGCGATACTCGGTGGCGAGGTCGAAGTACCTACAATCGAGGGCAAGGCGAAGATTAAGATTGCACCCGGAACACACGCCGGCAAGGTGTTGCGTCTGCGTGGCAAGGGATTGCCTGATGTAAACGGCTATGGTCGCGGAGATATCATGGTAGTGGTGGATATCACCATTCCGACATCACTCACCTCGGAGGAGAAGGAGTTGGTAAAGAAGCTCGCCGACAAACCTCACTTCAAGGAGGCCGAGTCGGTCGATAAGCAGAATATCTTCGAGAGAATGAAGAGTTTCTTCAGATAGTTTAAATAACACGAAACAATAACTTAAATAAAAATAAGAGACAATTTATGGAGACTGCTGTTCAGATATTAAAGTATCTCTTCGGAAAGATTATTTCGATAGTCGGAATACTCTTTGCGGTACTCTACTTTGCTAAGCACGAAGTGTTGCAGGATTTCTTTAATAAGCGTGCCGGTTGCAAGATTATCACAGCTCGTGTTCGCGGAAGGGTTGAGAAGATTGCACTTATAATTGGTGCGATAGTTGGTACCTTGCAGTGGTTTGAGGCGATAGGTGGAGATGTCTCGATGGGCTTGCTCAACATTCTTGCACTCAGTGCAGGTATCGTCTATCTCAACAAGCTCCGCAAGAAGATGGATGGCGTTCTCGAGCCGACGGCTCTTCGATGGGCGCTTATCTATAAGGGTTGCGTACTTTGGATGTTTTATGTTGGTGGAGCATTGCTTTCAATCTTTGCAATTCTTATCTTCATCGTGCTCCCAATCTTCTTCAAGGGTATGGACTTTGTTTGGAACGATACTTTCTCGTATAGCAACCCATCGAAGGAGGGCGTAGGTATTCGTTCTTGCCGCACTTGCCAATATTGGAGTGCCGGTTACTGTTCGTTCCATAACCAAGAGATGCCGGCAACAGGCGGCTGTGGCAACAAATAGCAAACCGCTGAGAGCAGCAGAATAAACAGAATTAAAACTATGGGACTCTTCACACCTGTAAAGAAGCACGCCAATAAGTTTCGCTACATTCCGCGATACTACGACCCCGAGAAGGAGCGCAGGGAGCAACGCCGCAGGGAGTTGCACGGCACCTCCTCCGAGCAAGAGGGACAGGAGTATCAGCCGGGACAGTATATCCGCACCCAGCGCGAGGCTCGAAGAGTGGCTCAAAGCAGCAACAGCGGAGGACGCAAGACCCCTTCGATGATGTTTTTGATGCTTATAGCGGTGGCTGTGGTTGTGCTTTATATGCTCTATCCGCGCATTGTCGAGGCCTTTTCGACAGCTCGCACAACACCTGAGGAGCGCGCAAAGCAGGAGATCGAGGAGTTTAACCCATATACCCCGATTACGATAGTACCAAACGATTATAAGGAGGAGAAGTAGAGTGGCAGATTGCATTAAGTTACTACCCGAGATTGTAGCCAACCAGATTAAGGCAGGCGAGGTTGTCGAGTCCCCTTCATCAGTGGTGAAGGAGATGATGGAGAATGCCATCGATGCTGGCGCAACCGAAGTTACGATTAATTTCGTAAATGGCGGGCGCGACCTTGTGCAGATTATCGACAACGGACGCGGTATGTCGCCTATGGATGCGCGTATGGCCTTCGAGTGCCATGCAACAAGCAAGATATCTTCGCTTGACGACATCTACGCGTTGCACACCTTCGGTTTCCGTGGCGAGGCTTTGTCTTCGATCTCGGCAGTATCGCAGGTGGAGCTCATCACCCGTCAGGCCGATTGCGAAGTGGGTACGCAGACTATCATAAATGGTGGCGAGTTCGTATCGCAGACCCCCGTTGCGTCACCTGTAGGCTCTCAATTTTTGGTACGCAACCTCTTCTACAACACCCCTGCCCGCCGCAAGTTTATCAATAGCAAGGAGGCATCGCTCTCGTCAGACATCAAGCGCGAATTTCGCCGTGTGGCACTCTGCCACCCCGAGGTTGCCTGCACACTGATGAACAACGAGTCACCCATATACTCGTTGCCCGTATCGTCGCTTGTCGAGCGCATCGTAGGCGTTATGGGCAATGCCACAAAACGCAACCTCTTAGAGGTTGATGTCGAGACTACCATCGCCTCTGTAAAGGGCTATGTCGGTCGTCCCGAGACGGCTCGCAACAATTCGAGCGAGCAGTATATGTTCGTCAATGGCCGTTTCTTCCGCTCATTATATTTTAACAAGGCGATATCAAAGGCATACGAGAAGCTCATTCCCGAGAAGGGATATCCGACCTTCTTCCTCTATATCACGGTCGATACCGAGCGTGTGGATGTGAATGTTCACGCCCAGAAGACCGAAGTTAAGTTTGCCGACAACGAGGCTATATGGCAGATTCTCAACGCTGCCGTGCGCGAGACACTTGCCAAGAACGGCGCAATGCCGCTCATCGATTTCGAGATTGAGGAGGCGGTAAATATTCCTGTATCCACACACGGAGTGCGATACGACGAGCCTTTGGCAACCAACTGCATGCACTACAACCCTTTCGCCGAGGGATTCGAGACAGCAGGAGGAGATACCCGAGAAGAGAGCGGATGGTCAAAGATGCCGAAGGTTTCGGCCGAATTCGACCTGGCCTCATCGATGGATTTTGGTGGCGGAGCCGTCAAATTCCCAGAACCCGAGTTCGACTACATCGAGTCGGGAGATGGCGAAGAACCACTATTGGAGCTGAACGACACAAGCGTCGAAACACCTCTCAACATCTCGATATGTGGTGGTCGCTACGCAGTGGCAACCTTCGCATCGAAGGTGCTGATTATCGACCTTCCAAGAGCCAAGGAGCGTCTGTTGTACAATGGCTACGCCGCATCGTTGGAGTGCGGTCACTCCGTATCGCAGCAGCTTCTCTTCCCTGAGCTTCTCACCCTCACCGAGGAGGAGTATGACTTGATCGAGGAGCACGCCGTAGATTTCGCATCGCTCGGCTTCGACATAAAGGCGAAGGAGGGTTATACAATCGAGGTATTCGGCATTCCGTCGGACATCAGTACGGAGCAACTCGACAGAACAATATACGATATTCTGCAGAGTTTGAAGCTGCCTCAGTCGGCCGTAGAGTTACGCCGTGAGGGGTTGGCACAATCATTGGCACGCTGCGCCACAATGGGACAGAAGAGCTTCACGCAGGAGGAGGCCGACTACCTGACATCGCAGATATTGACACAGGCCGAGCAATACACCCCTGCCGGCAAGCGAATCATTCTCTCGATTTCAACATCGGAGATCAAAAGCAAATTAGAATAAGATGAGAATAAATCCATATTTCAAGACACCACCCGTGGTGCAAAACCTCATAATTGCCAACTGCGTGGTCTACCTGGCCATGGCACTCATTCCGGCAGTTAATCGTTTCTGCGGCGAGTATCTGCAACTTTGGTGGAGCAACTCGCCATTCACACCTCCATTCCATAGTTACCAATTTGTGACATATATGTTCCTCCACGCAGGTTTCTACCACCTCTTTGGAAATATGTTTGCATTGTGGATGTTCGGTCGCACCCTCGAGTACGAACTCGGCTCACAGCGATTTTTGACCTACTATATGGTATGCGGCATTGGCGCGGCCCTTATTCAGATAGGCATCGCATCGCTCTTTAGCGAAAACCTGGTTTTGGTCGGTGCATCGGGAGCCGTTATGGGTCTGTTGCTCGCATTTGGCGTTATGCACCCAAACAATATGATCTACATCTTCCCTCTGCCATTTCCAATCAAGGCGAAGTGGTTTGTGGTGGGATATGCCGTATTGGAGATTATACTCGGCTCTTCGGGTGCAAAAACGGGAGTTGCCCACTTTGCCCATGTGGGAGGTATGGTGTGGGGACTCGCACTTCTCCTATGGTGGCGTAAACAGAGAAAGATATTCTTTTAAAGATTATGGCAGAGCACTACACCAATAGCATAAGCCGAAGCAAAAGGCGCAAGCGCAAGTCGTATAGTGGCAGAGAACTTACTCTGCTGCTGCTCGATGCTGTTACGACGGTGGCAATGCCGATGCTCCTATTCTGCAGCCTCACAGTTATTATATGTCAATACATCTCGCCCGAAAAGAGCGGAGTATTGTCTGTAATAGCCCTCGGCGCACCCATAATCTATCTGCTCGACATTATCGTGATGTTCTACTGGGTGGTGCGCTGGCGCTGGTACCGAGCCCTGACGATGATTTTTATTGTGCTATTAGGACTCTTCTACCACTCTCGCTACTACAAGATCGAGTTCGACCGCAAGTACGACACCAAGGTCGTAGAGCATCGTTTCACGAAGATTATGACCTACAATGTCCGCGATGGCAAGGCCGAGGGGCTTACCGAGTATATAAAGAGCCACAACCCCGACATCCTCTGTTTGCAGGATATGACCATCGGTAGCGATAATTGGAACGCTCTGTCCGATATCTACAAGACGACATACGCAGCTAAGGTTGGTGCGGGAGGCAGCCAGATATTGTCGAAATTCAGAATTATCCGCAGTGGCAGAGTCGATAGCCTGGAGCGCAAAAGCAGCGTATGGGCCGACCTCAAAGTGAAGGACGACACCATAAGGGTTGTAAATCTGCATCTGCAATCAACCTCTATAAGCGCGGAGGATACACAGTTTATCGAGAAGCACGAGTATATCCACGACAACGACCGCAAGGGCAAGTTGAGCAGCATCATAAGCCGCTTGGTGGAGAACAATCGTAAGCGCGCGGTGCAAGCCGAGATTGTGGCCGACTTCCTGAAAAAGTCGCCATACAAAACAATCGTTTGTGGTGATTTCAACGATGTGCCAATCTCGTACACCTATAATCGTATCGCACGAAAATTGAACGACGCCTTCTCGATGGCGGCAAGTGGTCTTGCCTACACCTACGATACGAAGTATCCGCTGTTACGCATAGACAACATTCTGGTATCGCCAGCGATCACGATATCATCATACGAGGTGGATAACGAGGCTCGTTTCTCCGACCACTACCCCGTAATTTCGAGAGTAAAATTCAACTAAAACAATAATAGGAAATGAAGAGTTTTTTTAATATTGCAGTTATCGTAGCGACCGTATTGCAGATTACAGCCTGCAAGACGCCGACAGAGGCGGTCATTCCGTCGAACAACCGCCACGCACTCACAATCGACATGGAGGTAAGCCGCGTATCCTTCGGAGAGTGGCACAACGACGGCCGTGTAAGCCTTGTATGGAGCGAAGGCGATTGCATCGCAGCAAATGGCCAAACTTCGTCTGTGGCAAACATCGATGCCAACAATGCAAATATTGCAACCTTCTGGTTTAACGAGAAGGTGAGTTTTCCGGCGAACATCTTGTACCCGGCATCGTTCTACAAGAGTGCCACAACCATAACGCTGCCATCCGTGCAGCCTCTCTCTACCGCAGGTATCGGCACCAACACCCTGCCGATCGTGGCCTACATCGCAAACGAAGGCGACACCCCCGTTTTGAAGCATCTTGCGGGCGTTATCCACCTTCGCATAAAGGCCTCTTCGGGCGAGAAGCAGGACCTCCACCCAATCTCCAAGGTTGAGTTCATAGGCGGCAACTCCGAGCAGGTTTGTGGCGATTTCACAATCGATTACGAGAATGCAACACTGACACCTACCTCTACAAAAAATATGAAGGTAACGGTACAAATGGATGGCCCTCTCTCTCCGACAGAGGCTACCAATGTCTATATCGTGGTCCCTGCGCGCGAGTACTCGAAGGGATACACCATCCGTATCACCGACAAGAATGGCCACTACATGACCAAGAAGAAGGAGTCTGCTCAAACCGTCAAAAACGGCTCTATCGTCTCGATGCCGGAGTTTGTGTTCGAGTCTATGGGCTTCTCGCTGGATGTCGGCGTTTAGCAGTATCGTATTTGGGGCCTATTGTTAAAAGAATAGGACCTATATCATAAAGAGCTATCGGGCGAGAAAAGGCTATCGCTCGATAGTTTTTTATGCACTTTATATGAATTATAAATATTTTTTTGTATATTTGCGTCGTATATATAACGAACAACACAAAATCCCTTCCTCGATTTTTTCGGGGGGGGGATTTTCGGATTTAATATA
>JAFZEY010000072.1 GCA_017560455.1 Alistipes sp.
GAAGTGGAGGAACGACTTCTTCGAGCAGAAGTGTGACAATGCTATCAAGAAGGCGATAAACTGCGAAATGACAGTCGCCGTTGCCGAGCCTCGAATACCCCAACCGAACTTGAAGATAAAGAGGGGATTAAGCATAAGGTTCACCGCTACCGAGGTAAGCATTATCGCCATCGACTTGCGCGGATTGCCCGATGCTCGAATCATATCGTTCATACCGAGATAGAGGTGCATCGTGACATTACCCAACAAGATTATCTGCATAAACTCGCGTGCATACTCTAAAGTCTCGGCCGAGGCACGACCTCCACTAAACAATACCAATATCGGATCGAGGAAGGTGAGCATCACGGCCATTATCGTAAAGCCGATGATGATATTGAGGATTACGGCATTGCAGAGGGTCTTCTCGGCTGCGGCCTTATTACCCTCGCCCAAACGGAGTGATATTCGCGCACCCGCACCAACACCTACCATAGCTCCAAAAGCGGCACCTATATTCATAATAGGCATCGTAATCGCCATGCCCGCAATGGCCGCTCCACCAACACCATGACCGACAAACGCACTATCGATAAGGTGGTACAAAGACGATGAGGCCATAGCAATAATGGCCGGTGTGGCATAGTTAAAGAGCAACTTGCCGATATTGTCTGTTCCGAGTGATAGTGTTGCCGATTTACCCATAGCGAGTGCAAAGATAATAAATTATGGCTTGATATTTCAAGCAACTGAAAAATTTCGTATCTTTGTCTATAATAAACCCAATCTTTATGAGAAAATTTCTACTTTCTGTTTGTATTGCGCTCCTCTCTATGCCCACAATGGCATCGGCCAAGCGCGGTGGTGCATTGATATACTCCACGCCCGAGAGTGTAAAGATGAATGGCGAATACCTGAATCGCACCATCGACTCCATTGCCCACAATGCAATTGAGAACCGTTGCTTTCCCGGTTGCCAGATATTGGTAGCCCGCAAAGGCAAGATCGTATTTAACAAAAGCTACGGCCACCACACCTACGAGCAGGAGCAGAAGGTAGAAAACGACCACCTCTACGATATGGCATCGTGTACAAAGGTTATGGCTGCGACACTCTGCCTGATGCGACTCGCCGAGCAGGGGAAAATTGACCTCGACAAGTCCTACTCAACCTACTTTGAGGAGTTGCGCGGCTCAAACAAGGAGGAGGTGACACTGCGCGAATTTCTCGCTCATCAGGGAGGTTTAACAAATATAAGCGCAACAAATATGTTGTGCGACAAACAGCGCCAGTTAAACCCAAAGATGTTCAGCCGAGAGAAGAGTGAGGAGTTCCCCTACACCTATTGCGATGGCATCTATGTATGTAAGAATACACGAGATATAATGTTTCGCCGAATTGCAAAGCAGAAAAAGGGCGAAATGAAATTCAAATATTCGTGCCTTATGTTCCACACCTACCCTACTCTCGTCGAGCGACTTACGGGCCGTAGGTACGAAGATTTCCTCTACGAAGAGTTCTACAAACCTCTCGGAGTAAAAGATGCGACATACAACCCTCGCGACAAATATCCGCTCTCGAGGATTGTTCCGACCTCACGAAATATCAACCATCGTAAATATATCCACGGCTATGTGAACGATTTCGCGGCCGCTTCGCTCGGTGGCGTATCGGGAAATGCAGGTCTTTTCGCCAATACGGAGAGCCTTGCTCCTATCTTGCAGATGTGGTGCAATGGCGGAGTCTATGATGGCGTTCGCTATTTCAAGCGCAAGACCATAAAGGAGTGGACCTCGTATCAATTTAAGAAGAATGGCAACCATCGCGGAGTAGGATTTGATAAGCGCCGACTAAACGACAATCTCCCACTCGAAAAGCGTACCACCAAACCTTACTACTATGCCCCTTCCGTATCGGAGAAGAGCTTCGGCCATTCGGGCTATACGGGAACTATGGTCTGGGTTGATCCAAAGGAGGAGTTGGTCTTCATATTCCTTTCAAACAGAGTACACCCGAAAGCGAGCTCTACATATTTCAAAATCAACCCTCGTTCGAAGTGCCACGAGGCAGCTTATGAGGCTATACGCCGCTATAAAAAGTAGAAAATGAAGGTAGCTATCGCCGTAGATTCATTCAAAGGCTCGCTCTCCTCGCGCGAGGTGGCCGATGCCTTCGAGCAGGGATTACGCATCCAGCTCCCCGACTGCGAAGTCGTGAAGGTGACCATCGCCGATGGTGGCGAGGGTACGATGGAGGCGTTGGTCGAGACCCTGAAAGGTGAATTTGTCGAGGTCGAGGTATGTGATCCTCTGCATCGTCCCATCAAGGCGCGTTATGGCACTATCGACAATGGTAACACCGCCATAATCGATATAGCTACGGCAAGTGGTCTGCCACTCTTAAAAGAGGAGGAGCGAAATCCACTCTACACCTCGACATACGGCACAGGAGAGCTTGTTGCAAATGCCCTACAGCACGGTTGTCGAAAGTTTTTCATCGGATTGGGCGGTAGTGCCACAAACGATGCGGGCGTGGGAATGTTTCGTGCCTTGGGTTTTCGTTTTCTCGACCATAGCGGCAAGGAGCTGATTGGCGGTGGCGAGATTCTCGAACATATCGCCGACATTGACGACAGCGCGGTCGTACCCGAGCTCTTCGACTCGACATTTATTGCCGCATGCGATGTGCAGAACAGGCTCTTTGGCAAGTTTGGTGCAGCCTACACTTTCGCACCACAGAAAGGGGCAGACAAGGAGGCGGTCGAGCAACTCGACAGTGGTCTGCGAAACTTTGCGCGCGTAGTTGCAGGCTACAACGGCTCTATGATAGCTCTTATCGAGGGCGGAGGTGCCGCAGGAGGCGTAGGTGGCGGTGTGGTGGCACTGCTCAACGCAAGATTGGTACGAGGTATCGATATGGTGCTGAATGCGATGCACTTCGACAAGATAATCGAAGGTTGCGACTTAGTCGTAACGGGCGAAGGACGCATTGACAATCAGACTATTATGGGCAAGGCGCCGAGTGGTGTACTCCGTATTGCGCAGTCGAAAAATATTCCGACAATAGCCATTGGTGGCGGAGTTGTATGGTGTAATGAGTTGCGAAACAGCGGCTTCGCATCGATTGAGGTGGTTACGCCCGAAGGAATGGAAGTCGAAGAGGCGATGACACCCGCAACGGCAAAGGAGAATATCCGCCAAGCGGCCGAGCGTATAGCAAAGAGATTCTTATAGGATTAGCAACCTATCGTTGCAATAACGACACCATTTTGTCTGCAAAGATTGACGACTATCGGTGTGCCACCGAGAATTAGAGCTCTAAAATTTGAATTTCCCCCATCATACTCGACAATGGAGATATCCCTGACAAGGTCGAGATTGCCCTTTTTGTAATATTTGTAGAGAGCCTCCTTCGCGCACCACAACTCGGCATAGAGGTCGAACTTTTCGGCCAACGCCTGCTCCTCTGCCGAGAGATAGCGAGTAGCAACATTGCGGAAGTTGCGCTCAACAGACTCTATATCAATGGCACACTCCCTATCCGAGAAGAGCACAGCCACCCACTCCTTGCTATGCGACACACTTATATAGGTATCGGGAGTATCAACCTGCGGAGCGCCATAGTCGTCGTACGATATCTGCACTTTATCGCCGAGTTCGCGCCTTACGACAGTTCGCCAAGCCAGCACCTCGCGTCTACGCACCTCGGAGCCGAACGACTCGACCAGAGCCATATCCTCAGAGGTTGCGACTTCGCACAATGCTTCAATTGAGGAGATCTTCTCTATGACGAGGCGATTAGACATTGTTGTTGCTTACTATTATCTTTATCTTGTCGATACGGTGGCCATCCATAGCCTCCACAATAAAGCGTATGCCGTGCGCCGACACCTCGTCGCCCTTCTTCAGGAAGTTACGATTTATCTCGAGCAATAATCCGGCTACGGTTTCGGCACGCCCCTGCACATCCTCGAAGATATCGTCATCGAGGTCGAGCACTCGCGTTACATCTACGATATGGGTCTTACCATCGAAGAGGTATGTATTCTCGTTCAAGCGGCGATAGAACGACTCCTCGACATCGCTCTCATCGGAGATCTCGCCGACAACCTCCTCCAAGATATCCTCTAACGAAATCAAGCCCTGCGTTGCACCATACTCATCCACTACAATAGCCATATGGAACTTCTGACGCTGGAAATCCTCCAACACCGCATTCACCTTCTTGTGCATCGGCACAAAATAGGGCTCGCGGATAAGTTTCTGCCAGCCGAACTCATCTCCCTTGGAGATATGGGCAAGGAGATCCTTCACAAACAACACACCCTTGATATCATCGATATCCTCGTTATAGACGGGTAGGCGCGAATAGCCGGTCTCGATAATTACTCTCTTCACCTCGGTAAAGGTCATCGTCTGCTCCACCGCCTTTATGTCTATGCGCGAACGCATAATATCCTCCACCTCGCGTGAGGCAATACCCACAATACCCGAGAGAATCTTCTGCTCCTCACTTTCAGGCTCGGTGGTCATATCCACCGCATCGGCCAACTCCTCGATAGAGATATTATCGCTATTCGGAGCCGCCATCTTTCCTACCCTGCCACTCGTGCGCATCAGGATATAGGAGAACGGATAGAATATCCAGCGCAATACCACAAGCGGCTGCGCAAAGAGCAGTGCCACCTTTACATTCGACGACTGCGCCACAATCTTAGGCAAAATTTCGCCAAAGAGTAGGAGCAGGAATGTTACCAGCACACCCGTAAAGAGAAATTCGATAGTGCCATTATGAAAGCGGAAGAGTGTATCGACAATCTTCGACGAGCATATAACGATAGCGATATTGACCAGATTATTAACCACCAATATCGAGGCCAGTAGCGAGTCGCTATTCTTCAATAATCGCAGCACACTCTCCGAAGAGACGGTTCCCTTCTGCTTTATGGCGCGTAAATCCGACGGCAGCAACGAGAAAAATGCCACCTCCGAAGCCGACATCATTCCCGACAACATCAGCAACAACACCGTCACCACAATCAACAATACCACCTCGGGCGGACAACTCAAATACTCTATAAAATTCATCTCTCTATCTCTCTATTAGAACAGCATCGGCATATTTGGATCATTCGCCGCTTCATCTCTATCGGTGCTACCCACCGAGCGTGTCTTTGTAGCGGTAGTAAGATCTCTTCCGTGTGCTATATAGGCAGGTACTCGCTTGCACTCCTCAATCTCGGCAAAGTTGCGCGAAGGTCGAGCAATAGGAGCAGGCACCGAACGATACTTCGGCATTGCAGGGCGCACCTCCTCTTTCTCCTCCTTCTCGCCATCGTTCGATTGCGGAGTGGTATCTACAATGATCGGATCATCCTCTGGCTCCTCGTTCTTTATCACAATAGGGCCACTCACACCATCATTGTTAAATCCCGTGGCGACAACCACAACCTCCATCTCATCCTCGGCGAGATTAGGCTTGATGCTGACACCCCAGATGATGTTCGTATATCGTACATTTCCATTCTCGTCCTCACTCTTGGCGTGGTGCTGCACTCTGTCACGCACACGGTGCGCCTCATTCAAGGTCAATCCGTCAGAGCTCGATACTGAGATATTAATCAGCACATTTCGTGAGCCGCTTATCGACACATTACCAAAGAGTGGCGAGACCAAAATCTTATCTATGACCTTATCGGCTCTATCCTCGCCCGTCTC
>JAFZEY010000073.1 GCA_017560455.1 Alistipes sp.
ACAAGTATGCTCCATACTTCTTCAACGGTATCGAGTAACGAAGTCGATTCACTGAATTGTCAATTCTAAATTGTCAATTCTAAATTGTCAATCGAAATGAAGATATCTTCACATACAATGCGTACAGCCTCCATGCCTTTGGGTATGGTGGCTGGTGCTTTGTTGTGCTACCCTATCTCCTGGTTTGATGAGTGGAGTGGCGGTATTTTGGCTCCATTCTTCATCTTTGCCATGCTCTTCTGCACCTTCTGCCGTGTGAATATTCGCGATATGCGACCAACATGGCTGCATCTGTGGCTCATGGTGGCACAGCTTGTCGCTACGGTGGCAGTCTATATGGTGCTGTTGCCATTTGGCGAGTTGGTTGCTCAGGGCGGAATGATTTGCGCGCTTGCACCTATGGCTATGGGTGCGGTGGTGATTGCCGGAATGTTGGGTGCAAATATTGCGACTATGGCGACACACAGCCTCGTCTGCAATTTGGTGATAGCATTTGTTGCACCACCTCTGCTTTCGGCGTGGGGAAATGGAACTTGTACCGTAATGGAGATATTGGCTCGCGTTACACCACTGTTGGTCGGCCCGTTTGCCTTGTCGCAGTTGTGCCGATGGATAACACCAAAGGCTGCACAGTTGATTGGCTCGCACGCAATGATATCGTTCTACCTGTGGCTGTTGTCGTTGGTGGTGATTATGGGCAAGACGACGCACTTCATCATAAATAACGGCACGGAGTATCTCGCACAGGAGATATTGATGGCTGTGGTGGCGTTGGCAGTCTGTCTGATGCAGTTTAGTGTCGGTCGCTGGCTCGGCAAGCGATATGGCGATGATGTAGCAGGTGGTCAGGCTCTTGGCCAGAAGAATACGGTGTTGGCAATATGGCTCTCGCAGTCGTTCCTAAACCCGTTGTCATGCGTTGCCCCTACGGCCTATATCGTATGGCAGAATATAGTTAATTCTTATCAAATCTATAAGCACCGATGAAGATTGGCGATGTAGAGTTTCGTAAGGAGGCGCTATTTCTTGCTCCGATGGAGGATGTTACTGATCCTTCGTTTCGCTATATCTGTAAGCGATTTGGTGCAGATATGGTTACTACGGAGTTTATCTCGTCGGACGGCCTTATTCGCGATGCGTGGAAGTCGCGTGCAAAATTGAATATCAATGACTTTGAGCGACCTGTTGCGATTCAGATATATGGTAATCAGATTGAGCCTATGGTCGAGGCTGCGCGTATTGCCGAATCGGCAAATCCCGACTTTGTGGATATAAACTTCGGCTGCCCGATGAAGAAGATTGCGGGGCGAGGTGCTGGCTCGGGAATGATGCGCGATGTGCCGTTGATGGTCGAGATGACAAAGCAGATTGTCGAGGCGATAAAAAAACCTGTGACGGTGAAGACGCGCCTTGGCTGGGATGATGACTCGAAGAATATCGAGGAGATAGCATTGCGATTGCAGGATGTCGGTATTGCAGCACTTACGATTCACGGTCGTACTCGTTGCCAGCTCTACAAGGGCGAGGCCGATTGGACACTGATAGGCAAGGTTAAAAATAATCCGCTGATTCATATCCCTATTATCGGTAATGGCGATGTCGATTCGGGCGAAAAGGCTCGCGAGATGTTTGATCGCTATGGCGTAGATGCGATTATGATTGGACGAGCAACTTATGGACGACCTTGGATATTCCGCGAGGTGCGACACTATCTTGATACGGGCGAGGTTATGCCACAGCCGAGTGTTGTGGAGCGCGTAGCGATTGCTAAGGAGCACCTGGCAAAGTCGCTTGAGGTCAAGGGCGAGCGCGTAGGCGTGTTGGAGATGCGTCGCCACTTGTCGAACTACTTTAAGGGGTTACCAAACTTCAAGGATACGAGAATGAAACTTGTGACGGAGTACGACCCGGCGGTGCTGTTCGATACAATCGACTCGATAGCCGAGCGTTGGGGCGATTTCGATACAGCAGGTTGTGTGCCTCCCCCACTTTCACACGATATATAGAATACTCAAACATAAAAGATTATGATTCTTAAATTTAGAATGTTGAGCGACGAGAACGATAACTTCGTTCGCGATTTCGAGGTCGAGCCAATGATGAAGCTCTCGGAGTTTCATGACTTTATCATTAAGTCTATTGGCTATGACGATTGTATGGCTTCGTTCTTTACGGCCGATGAGGAGTGGCAGCGTTGCCGCGAATTTACGCTTATGGATATGGGCGATACGGGTTACGAGGGTGAAGATGCTCCACTGCCAATGTCGAAGACCTCGTTGGCTGAGATTATCGTAGCGGATTATACTCGTTTGATTTACCTCTTCGATATCTTTGCAGAGCGTGCATTCTATATCGAATTGGTAGGCTCGTCTGAGCCAAACAAGGCCTTGTCGTATCCGCGCGTAGCATTCGAGAATGCTCCGGTACCTGACCAGTACGATCCCGATGCTGTGGATTCAAATGCAGGCTCAATCTTCGAGGAGATGATGGACGATTTCGGAGGATTTGACGGAGAAGACGGGGGCGACGATGAGTGGTAGAAAACGACTTATCGTAATTGTTGGGCCAACGGGCTCGGGCAAGACCGATTTGAGTATCGGCGTGGCGGAGCACTTCGGAGCACCCATAATCTCGACCGATTCGCGTCAATTCTATCGCGGTATGGCGATAGGTACGGCGCAACCTTCGCGCGAGCAGATGGCTCGTGTGGAGCACCACCTCGTGGATTGTCTCGATGTGAGCGAGGAGTTCAACTGCGGAGCCTACGAGCGTGTCGCTTTGGAGCGCCTTGCGGAGTTGTTCGAGAAGCACGACACAGTTGTTGCTGTGGGTGGTTCGGGACTCTATATCAAGGCGTTGTGCGAGGGTATGGACGATCTGCCTGATGCTGAGCCTGCATTGCGTGAGGAGCTGCTCAAAAGGTTCGAGACTGAGGGCTTGGAGTCGCTTGTAGAACAGTTGCGTGAGTTGGACGAAGCCTACTACAATGAGGTTGATAAGTGTAATCCTCAGCGTGTTTTGCGCGCTGTGGAGGTCTGCCTGACAACGGGACAACCATATTCGTCGTTGCGAAAAGGAGGCTCTAAAAAGCGCGATTTCGAGATTGTGAAGGTCGGTGTCGACTATCCGCGCGAAGAGCTCTACGACCGTATAAATCGCCGTGTGGATATTATGATAGAGGAGGGCTTGGAGGCCGAGGCGAGAGCAATGTTGCCACAGCGTCACCTGAATGCCTTGCAGACAGTGGGTTTCAGCGAGTTGTTCGACTACTTCGATGGCACGATTTCGAAGGAGGAGGCCGTAGAATTGATTAAACGCAATTCTCGCCGATATGCCAAGCGCCAGATGACCTGGTTTAGACGCGATAAGGAGATAAAGTGGTTTACAAAACCAAACCCCGAAGAGGTTATTGCATATATAGAAAACAAATAGGCTGTCCAAGCGGACAGCCTATTTGTTGGGGTGTTACGACTCTATTTCAAGGTGTACTCTACAACCTTAGTCTCTCCCTTCTTATCCTTGTAGGTGATGCGGTACTTGCCCTTGAAGCCACGAAACTGTACCTTGCCATCTGCATCGGCCTTAACAGTTATATTGGTCTTCCACTCCTTGTTAATGAGCTGATTGAGTGC
>JAFZEY010000013.1 GCA_017560455.1 Alistipes sp.
CAAGAAGAGTATCGCACGGTCGATAAAGCGATATTCGCGCAATAATTCGAGAAGTTGTTTTACCATAGCAACCTCGTCAACCGCAAGAAGTGCGCCAAAAAGCGCTGTTAAGTCAGAACAATTTTACAACAGAAAGGCGCATCCGCAAGGGATACGCCTATCTATCTGCAAGTAGTTTAGAAACTATTTCTTAGCCTCCTCAACCGATACCTTGCGGAACTCCTTCAAGAGCTTAGAAAGCTCCAAAGCAGCCTTACGAGCGCGAGTACCTGCAGCCTTGTTGTTCTTCTCTACCTGTGCAGCAGCATTTGCCTGAAAAGCAGCTACTTGTGCATTGATCTGATCTACCAAATTTTTCATACCTTTTAATATTTAGTTTTAATGGTTTGTGATACAAATGTAGATTATTTTTTCTTACAAAACAAATTTTTTATGCATAAATCATCGAAAAACAATCTTTTTTCTCCTTTTGCGTCCCCTTCGAAGGTATATTTTTTGCAAAATATTACATAAAAGCGGTTTTACTCACAAAAAAAATAACAATTATGCTACAAAGGTTTACTTTTTACATTTCGTTGCTTACGGCCATGATTTTAGCCTCTTGCGCCCCAAAAAGCGGGGGTAAAAGCGGCACTTTCGCTATCGAAGCAACTACCGTTATCGGCAAGGAGCTGCCCCTATCGAAAAGTTTCATTGCCCCCATATCATCCAACTATTATGCAACCATTCAGCCCCGCATTTCGGGATTTCTAACCTCCTCGTCATTCGACAACGGAATGCCCGTAAAGCGCGGACAGCTTATCTTCACACTTGACGACGCTCCGCAACGCGCCAATCGTCTGGCAGCCGAGGCCTCGCTCTCTTCGGCGAAGGCAAAGGCGGTAGAAGCAAGGCGCAACTACGAGCGTGCCATACCCCTTGCCCGCATAAATGCCATAAGTCAGATGCAGCTCGACCAATACACGGCCGAAAATCTCGCTGCCATTGCTGCCGTAAAGTCGGCTGAGCAGACTCTCCGCAACGCCCGCCTCGAAGAGAGTTACACGCGCATCTACGCACCGATAAGCGGTATCATATCCTCATCGGCTGCCACAGCGGGCGACTATGTAGGTCCCGGCACCCAATTCACGACACTCACGACCATACAGAGTATCGACACCGTATCGGTCGATTTGGCCCTTCCTATGCGCGAGTATCTCACTGCCTCACAACGCACGACGCTCTCTTACGACAACGAGGGATTACTCTCCGACATCCGTCTGCAGGTGGCCGATGGCAGCCAATACCCCGAAGAGGGTTTCTACAAATATACCCGACAGAACATCTCCAGCGAGATGGGAACGATAGTCCTAGTGGTCGGCTTTCGCAATCCCGACTACGCTCTCAAAACGGGACAATTTGCCCGCATATCGGCCTCAATAGGCAAGCCGCGCAAGCAGATTGTCGTACCTCAACGCGCCGTCAATCAGACACAGAACATCTCCTCCGTATGGATTATTCGCGCCGACTCCACAGCCGAGTATCGCGAAGTAAAGCCGGGTAATACTGTGGGCGAAATGTGGATTATCGAAAGCGGGCTCATCGAAGGCGAGGTTATCGCCACTACGGGGTTACAGAAGTTATGCAACGGAATGAAGGTGTCAGCAACGATAAAATAGAGATAGACAGAGATGAAAAACTTCTTTATTCGCAGGCCCGTATTCGCCATATCGTTGGCCGTAATCATTGTGCTCCTCGGTGCGGTTTCTATCTCGGACCTTTCAATCGAGCAATATCCGAATATCACGCCACCCGTAGTCGAGGTTACAGCCACCTACGAGGGTGCCGATGCCGAGACGGTAAATAATGCCGTAGCCACCCCTATAGCCGAGAGTATTATGGGTGTAAGCGATATGCTATATATGGAGGCGACAAGTGCCAATGACGGTTCTATGACACTGCAAGTAACATTCGACATCGGCTCCGATGCCGACCTCGATGCCATATTCACGCAGAACAATGTCGCTACGGCAATGGCTAAGCTCCCTACATCGGTTACCGAGCAGGGAGTAGTTACGCGCAAGACGCAGACGGGCTTTTTGATGGTTTATGCCCTCTATAGCGATGGGCGATATGACGAGAATTTCCTCTCGAACTATGCCTACATCAATATCCAGAACGAGTTACTCAAAATCAACGGCATCGGCAAGGTCGAGATTATGGGTGCCGGCGAGTATGCTATGCGCATATGGTTGCGCCCCGACCTTCTGGCCTACTATAATATATCGGTAAGCGAGATATTAAACGCCATATCCGTAGAGGCGGGCATCTACCCTGCCGGTCAGTTCGGAGCAGAACCGACACCCCCTACTACACAATATACCTACACGGTAACGATGCCACGCCAGCTCTCCTCGCCAGAAGAGTTTGGCGAAATTCTACTACGCACGACCGAAAAGGGTACGCAGGTACGACTACGCGATGTGGCAACCGTAGAGCTGGGCAGCCAGAGCTATGGCGCGAGTTCACGCTTTGGTGATAAGCCTACGACAATCATAAGTATTTACCAGGAGCCGAACTCGAATGCCGTAGCATTGGGCGAGGCGGTAAGGGGGAAGATGAGTACGATTGCCGAGCGTATGCCCGATGGCGTGAAGTATGAAGTGTTGGTTGATGGCACAAAGAGCATCTCGGCGGGTATTCGCGAGATATTCGAGACACTGATTATCGCTCTTGTGCTCGTTATTGCCATCATCTTTCTATTCTTGCAGGATTGGCGCGCTACGCTTATTCCTCTCATCGCCATACCCGTTTCGATCATCGGAACATTTATGCTCTTTCCCCTCTTGGGCTTTACGATAAATATAGTTTCGCTACTCGGCCTTGTCCTATCGGTAGGCCTTGTCGTGGATGATGCGATAGTGGTGGTCGAGGCGGTACAGGCAGGTATCGAGCGAGGACTCTCACCCGTAAAAGCTACCGAAGAGGCCATGGGAAAGGTGACATCGCCAATCATCGCCACCACGATAGTCCTCCTCGCGGTATTTATCCCCATATCCTTCTCGGGTGGTATCTCGGCACGACTCTTTCAGCAGTTTGCCGTTACGATTTCGGTGTCGGTGGTATTTTCGACCATAAACGCCTTGTCGCTCTCACCCGCGTTGTGTGCAATGCTCCTACGCCCTCACAAGGAGCGAACAACGGAATTCTTCGGACTCTTCAACCGCCTTTTCGACCGCGCAATGGGCTCTTATGGTGCGACCATAGGCCGCATTGTAAGTCGTTGGCGCACAACATTGGCAATGGTAGCCGTTATGGCGGTAGCTATTGTGGCAATATTAAAGATTCTACCGCGTGGTTTCCTACCCGATGAGGATCAGGGTTTCTTCACGATTGCGGTAAATGCCCCCGACAACACCGCACTCTCCCACACCGAGCAGATTATGGCAAAGGTGGACTCCGTAACCAAAGCGACACTCCCTATCGTGGAGAGTACGGGTGTGGTGTCGGGTTTCAATATGATTTCGGGCGTGGCATCGACAAACTGTGGCGTTATATTTGTGAAGCTGGTCGATTTCGACAAGCGCAAGATGTCGGCTATGGAGGCGGTGGCGGAGCTAAACCAAGTACTCTATTCGGCCATTCCCGAGGCGGAGTGCGGAGCCTTTATCTCCCCTTCCATACCCGGTTTGGGTGTAACTTCGGGTGTAACCTTCGAGTTGCAAGACAGAGCCGGCAAGGGCGTCGATTACCTCGCCCAGCAGAGCGATAAGCTCCTTACTGCCCTACGCAAAGAGCCGAAGATTGCATCTGCCTCAACCCAATTCCGAAATAGTGTAACGCAGAAACATCTCGACATTGACAAGCAACACGCCCTGATGAGCGGAGTATCGCTCTCGTCGCTCTACTCCGAAACGGCGACACTGCTCGGCGGTCGAATGATCAACAACTTTAACCTCTATGGCCGCCTATACCAGAGTTACTTGCAGGCTGCTCCCGAATACCGCGAAAGTGAGGCCTCGCTTGAGGGCTATTTCCTTAAAAACGGCAATGGAGAGAGCGTACCTCTCACTTCGTTTGTCACGGTGCGTGACACTACGGGAGTGCCCTACATCTCACAATTTAACCTCTACCGCTCGATAGGAATAAATGTCACCCCTGAGAAGGGTGCCTCTACGGGCGATATAATGGATAGAATAGAGAGTATCGCCAACGAAATCCTCCCCGATGACACATCGATAGCGTGGAGCGGCGTTTCGTTCCAGGAGCGCGAGGAGGGCGGAAAAGGCGGATGGGTATTCCTTATCGCCTTCGTATTCGTCTTCTTCACCCTCTCATCGCTCTATGAGAGTTGGTCGCTACCGCTCTCTATTGTTGCCGGCGTTCCGCTTGCTGTACTTGGAGCATTGTGTGCGGTAGGCTTAGCCCACCTCATCGCCCCGCAATTTATCAACGATATCTATATGCAGATTTCGTTGGCTATGCTGATTGGCCTGGCCGCCAAAAACTCAATTCTTGTGGTCGAGTATGCCGACAAGCTATTTCACGAGGAGAGACAACCGCTACTCTCGGCCACCGTCAACGCAGCAAAGATGCGCGTACGACCAATCCTGATGACCGCCTTCGCCTCGATTCTCGGAATGTTACCACTCGTTTTTGCTTCGGGTGTCTACTCCACGGCCCGCAATATTATGGGCGTGTCACTGGTCGGTGGTCTGCTCTTTGCCACCATCTTTGGCATACTTCTCTACCCCGCACTCTACTACCTTGTGGGTAAAGTGGCACGATTTGAACAACGACAAAACCAGCAAGACTATGCGTAAAATACCTTATATATTATTAGCTGTGCTACTCTGTGGTTGCAACCCTCGCCTTTCCGCGCCGCAACTCACACCACCAAGGGAGTATCTTTTCGGCAACGGCTTTTCGCGTGACTCGATATCGCTCGACAGCGAGTGGTGGCAGATGTTTGGCGACACAACACTCAACCATCTTATCACGCACGCACTATCGCAGAACAAGAATATCGAGATTGCCGCCTCGCGCATCGAGGAGGCCCGCCATAACCTTATCGTCACACGCTCGACATATCTGCCCGCCTTTTCGGGCACGATATCGGCAGAGGGTAAGTACGAAAGTGTGACCGATAACATAGCGCAGAACTACAAACTACTGCCACAAGCGAGTTGGGAGATTCCTCTCTTCGGCTCGTTGCGCCACGCTACACAGGGTGCGCAGGCGGCAATAAAGTATGAGGAGTGGCAATATCGCGGTGTGCAACTCTCGCTCGAAGCCGAGGTGGCAACCACCTACTTCACACTCTTGCAATACCGCCAGGACCTCGCCATTGCCCAACGCAGCAGCGAGCTACGCCGTGAGATGGTTTCGCTTATCGACTCGCTCTACCACTACGGCTACGCCTCAGGCTCTAATCTCGAACAGGCGCGGAGCCTGCTCTATACTGCCGAGGCGGATATTCCGCTCTACGAAAAGGCGATTGCACAGACTCTGCTCTCACTCGCCACACTTACGGGAGATAGCCCCGATAATTATATTAATATAGGTATAGGAAATAGCGGAGCCGTAACCAACGACTACCGCCCATACGATATTGCCATAGGTGTTCCTTCGGATATTCTGCATCGCCGTCCCGACTTGATGTCGGCCTACTACACGATGCGGCAGAGTGCAGCGAATGTGGGCTTGGCCCGCTCGGCACGACTCCCCTCGGTGACACTCACCCTCTTCGGAGGTACGGCAACCGACCATGTAAGCAGACTCTTTTTGAGTAAAGGGTGGGTTGCAGATGCCCTCGCATCGATTACACAACCGATATACAACTTCGGAGGTCTGCGCCGTCGTGAGATGGCAGCACGCGAGGTCTACAAGCAGAGTCTGTTCGCCTACGAGCAGTGCTACATCGAGGCGTTGAGCGATGTGGAGAGTGCCTTGGTGGCGATAACATCCTCGCGTGAGGAGTTGCTTCGCTATGCGGGATTGGTAAAGTCGTATCGAAATATCTCGATTATGACCTACGAACTCTACCGCAACGGATTGTCGGACTACCTCGATGTCATCGATGCCGAGCGCTCGCTCTACTCCTCGCAGATGCAGTTCGAAAACCTGGTAGCTCAGCAATATATCAACTACATAAACCTCTGTAAAGCTCTCGGCGGAGGATATAGATAGAGATTCAATAATAGGTAAGATTCAACTAATTCGCTTTCCCAAATGCAATTTATAGTTAAATTTTCGCCATATTTATTTGCTATAATAGAGAAAAATAGTTAGATTTGCACAAGCAAAAGTGTTTTCACAAAACAACAAACTTATTTTTAACTCATAAATCTAATGCTTATGAAAAAGATTTTTCTCGTTATGGCAGCTATGCTTTGCGTAGCAACAGTTTCGGCTCAGACTTTACAGAAGGCTGTTGATACAGCTAAGTCGTCGGATTGGTCAGTAGGTCTCCGTGTTAATGGTGGTGTTCAGGCTGTGGCAGAGTGCTTCTATGCAGGAGACAAGTATGTTGAGGGTCGCCTCGGTATGGGCATCTTCGGTGGTTTGGGTGCTGATTTCACATTCCTCCACAACTGGAACTGCTGCAACTGGGATTGGACTCCAAAGGCAGGTTCTTGGTTCCTCGATGCAGGTGTTGGTGCTAATGTAGGTGGTAACGGCGGTCACTGCTATGTTGGTGTTGCCGGAGATGTTAAGTTCGGTATCAAGTTCAACAAGGTACCTATCCGTCTTGCAGTTGATTACACTCCTGTTATCGGTTGGAGCTTCAACTACAACGCAAACGACACTTTCCACACTCCTGGATTCTACAACTTTGCGCTTTCGGCAACTTACTGCTTCTAATTCAGCGATTTGATAAAACAAAAAGGTGGTGCTCAGGCATCACCTTTTTGTTTGGTATTACACCCCAAAAATCGTTTTAGGCGAGCAGGGACAAGGCAAACGAAAAACCGAGCCCGCAGTCGCTTACAACAAAATTGCTTTTTAAGGAGTTAAATACAAGGCGTACAAGAAAGCCACCGCGCAGCATAGTAAACCTATGTGAGCAGGTGGCTTATCGCCGTGCAACGCAATAGTTACCCCTTAAAAACGATTTTTATTTCATTGCCTGCTGAACGGCTACGGCAACCGCAACAGTAGCACCTACCATTGGGTTGTTACCCATACCGAGGAAGCCCATCATCTCCCCAATTTGAGGATAACAAAGTTTTGATTCAATATTGATTTTTAGGAAAGATTACTTCAATTTTGCGGTCGAAAAACCGTTATTTCATACCTAATTAAATTTGCTACCAAAGATATAAAAAATCTCACTCATATTAGCTACAAGTGAGATTCTTTTATTGCTTACTGTGAATAATCTTATTATGAGATAAATGTGTCTGCGAGTTTATCCATCTGCTCACCGATGCATCTATCAATCAACTTGGCGTAGTGTGTAGTCATTCGAGTATTAGTGTGACCAAGCATTTTTGCAACAACCTCGATAGATATGTTGTTCGCCAATGTTACTGTTGAGGCGAATGTGTGCCTACTCGTATGAAAAGTTATGCGCTTGTCAATGTTGCACAGGATAGCGATGTCTTTTAAGTATTTGTTTATATCTGTTGCATCTTGGATAGGAAGCAATCTCTCTCCACCTTTGTACTTATCTAAAATAAGTTTGGCAATAGGAAGTAGAGGTATGCGAGATAAAACGCCTGTTTTTACTCTGCGCTTCTTAATCCATATTCGCCCCATATCATCCTTCTCTATATGTTCGTTTGTTAGTGTTTTTATATCTATGTAGCTAAGTCCTGTGAAACATCCAAAGAGAAACATATCTCTTGCCCTTTCAAATCGAGCAATGGGAGTGTCAAAGTTGATGATCTTTCTCAGCTCCTCCTCAGTTAAGAAATCAATATCTACGGGCTCACGCTCCACCTTATATATATTTAGCGGATTGTAGGCGATGTAACACTTAGCTACTGCAAGATTGACAATCTGTTTCAGGAACTTCAAATGCTTGCTTGAAGTGTTCTGCTTCATAAATTGGAGTAGGTAGGCGTGGAAATTTTGAATAAATCCAACATTCAGCTCTCGCAGATAGATGTCTTTGCGTTGAAACTTCTCTTTGATAAAATCCTTCAAGAGTCGTTCCGAGTATTCAAACACCCAATAGGTTGCAGGAGATATTGCCTTGCCAATCATCTTCTTGCGCTCCTCGTTGTGTTCTCTGAGGACTTCGAGCAAAGTTTTCTCTTTTAGGGCTTCAACCTTATCAAAATATGCATCACGCAATAGTTCTGCAGTGACCACAAAACCACGCTCCATTAACTCTGCCTCCTTTTCGTAGAGTCTTGTTCTTACTGCTTGCAGAAACTGATTAAGGCTTTTGGCTTCATCATCTTTGCCTTTTACCTGTTGCTTGGCTTTGTCCCACTTGTCAATATGCACTAACTTGCCTGTTGAGAAGTAGGCTCGTCTTCCATTTATGGTAATTGTAACCTCGATGGGCGCATTACCACTCTTTCTTACTTTACTATCTCGAATAGCAAAGAGTACTGAAAATGAGCTTCTTGTCATTGTTGTGAAATTTTTGAGTTTAACAATTTGAAGCACTTAAAAATCAGTCATCTTGCTGTAAATCTGTTTGTTACAAGGAATTTTGCGACCATATTGCGAAAAATGGAAAAATGGTCGCAAATAAGACGCAAAACTATCTCAAAAAACCGCCAAAATTAAGGATTTTGGAGTGTTGTAGAGAGAGCGTTTTTGCAACCTTACTAACACTGAATTTGCAAATTTAGGATAGAGTAGAGATGCTTAATTTCTCAGATTATAGAGAATCAGAGCGAGCTGAAATTTACCATTTAGCAACTATTTCTCGTTGTAATAGGAACAAATAAAAATCCCTGCAACCTTTTGGATTACAGGGACTTGATATTGAAAAAGTATTTTAATCTACTATTTCATTGCCTGCTGGATAGCAACTGCAACAGCTACAGTAGCACCTACCATAGGGTTGTTACCCATACCGAGGAAGCCCATCATCTCAACGTGTGCAGGAACTGACGACGAACCAGCGAACTGTGCGTCAGAGTGCATACGGCCGAGAGTATCGGTCATACCGTACGATGCAGGACCTGCGCCCATGTTATCTGGGTGCAAAGTACGGCCGGTACCACCACCAGAAGCTACTGAGAAGTACTTCTTACCTGCCAATACGCGCTCCTTCTTGTAAGTACCTGCAACTGGGTGCTGGAAACGAGTAGGGTTTGTAGAGTTACCGGTGATCGATACATCTACATCCTCGCGCCACATTACTGCAACGCCCTCGCGAACATCGTCAACACCGTAGCAACGAACCTTCGAACGAAGACCATCCGAGTAAGGGATAGTAGCCACCTCATGTACCTCGCCTGTGTAGTAGTCGAACTGAGTCTGAACATAAGTAAAGCCGTTGATACGCGAAATAATCTTCGCAGCGTCCTTACCGAGACCGTTGAGGATAACGCGGAGTGGGTTCTGGCGAACCTTGTTAGCCATCTCTGCGATCTTGATTGCACCCTCAGCTGCAGCGAATGACTCGTGACCTGCCAAGAATGCGAAGCACTGAGTCTCCTCGCGGAGCAAACGAGCAGCCAAGTTACCGTGGCCGATACCTACCTTACGATCCTCTGCAACCGAACCATTGATACAGAATGCCTGCAAACCCTCGCCGATAGCCTCAGCAGCGTCAGCAGCAACTGTACAACCCTTCTTAATTGCGATAGCAGCACCTACAACATAAGCCCACTTTGCATTCTCGAAGCAGATTGGCTGAGTCTCCTCACACATCTTGTAAGGATCCAAACCCTTCTCGTCGCAAATAGCCTTTGCCTCCTCGATGCTAGCGATACCATATTGTGCAAGCACAGCGTTAATCTTATCAATTCTGCGCTCATAGCTCTCAAATAATGCCATAATCTTCTCTGATTTTATAGGTTTAACAATATGGTTTATTACTCGTGACGAGGATCAATATACTTAACTGCGTCCTTGAAGCGACCATACGATCCCTTCGACTTCTCCAATGCCTCAACTGGCTCGATACCCTTCTTTACGAAGTCCATGAACTTGCCGAGGTGAACGAACTCGTAGCCGATAACCTCATCGTTAGCGTCGAGGCCCATGCGAGTACAGTAACCCTCAGCCATCTCGAGGTAGCGAGTACCCTTAGCCAAAGTACCGAACATAGTACCTACCTGCGAACGCAAGCCCTTACCGAGATCCTCGAGAGATGCACCGATAACGAGACCACCCTCCGAGAAAGCCGACTGAGTACGACCGTAAACGATCTGCTTGAACAACTCGCGCATAGCGGTGTTGATAGCGTCGCAACCGAGGTCAGTATTCAAAGCCTCGAGGATAGTCTTGCCTGGGAGAATCTCCGAAGCCATAGCAGCCGAGTGAGTCATACCCGAGCAACCGATAGTCTCGACCAAAGCCTCCTGGATGATACCATCCTTAACATTGAGTGTCAGTTTGCAAGCACCCTGCTGTGGGGCACACCAACCGATACCGTGAGTAAGACCGGAGATATCCTTAATCTCCTTAGCGCGCACCCACTTGCCCTCCTCCGGAATTGGAGCAGACTCGTGATTTGCACCCTTCTTAACGCAGCACATCTGCTGCACTTCGTGTGAATAAATCATAGTTGTCTTTAATATTTTAGTTAAATAAATACACTCTTTCGTTGCAAAGATACAAAGAATTATTGGATTTCAAGATATGATACAGCATAATTTTAAAAAAATTCAAAAAAATAGTTAATCTCTTTTTAATCAGACTGTATCACTGCTTTTTAGCACTCTATCTCGCCATACACGCGCGCCATCTTCTCCACAATCTTATCGTTGCAAAGGTTGCCGATACTACCCTCGTGAGAATGATGTACCTCGCGTGTAGGTGTATAGCGGCCCTCCTGAACCGAAACACCCACCTCGCGGTACGCCTCACGGAACGGCTTGCCATCCAAAACAAGGCGATTAACATCCTCTACGGTGAAGAGATAGTCGTACTTCTTATCCTCCAAGATACCCTTGTTGATGCGGATATTCTGCAACATAAAGTCGCACATATCCATAACCTCGCAGATGGTGGTTGTTGCAGGGAAGATGATATCCTTCAAGAGCTGCATATCGCGGTGGTAGCCGAGAGGGAGATTTGTCGTAAGCAGAGCTATCTCATTCGGTATAGCCTGCAAGCGGTTGCACTTTCCGCGTGTAATCTCGAAGACATCAGGGTTCTTCTTGTGCGGCATAATGCTCGAGCCTGTAGTGAGGTTATCAGGGAACGATATAAAGCCGAAATTCTGACACATAAAGAGACACACATCCATAGCAAAACGGCCGATTGTCGAGGCGAGCGAAGCTACGGCAAAGGCAGCAGCGCGCTCGGTCTTACCGCGACTCATCTGCGCCGCTACGGCATTATAATGGAGTGTCTCGAAGCCGAGCAACTCGGTAGTCATCGTACGGTTAAGCGGGAACGACGAGCCATAGCCGGCCGCCGAACCGAGAGGGTTTTGGTTTGCAGTATCGTAGGCTGCAACAACCAATCGCATATCGTCAATAAGCGACTCGGCATAGGCTCCAAACCATAGGCCAAATGACGAAGGCATAGCGATTTGGAGGTGAGTATAGCCCGGCATAAGGGCATCCTTATGCTCCTCGCTCAAAGCTATAAGGCGATCGAACAACTGCTTTGTGTGGTCGGCAACCTTACGCAACTCGTCGCGCATAAAGAGTTTCAAATCGACCAATACCTGGTCGTTACGCGAGCGGCCCGAGTGGATCTTCTTGCCCACATCGCCGAGCTTGCGCGTAAGCATAAGCTCCACCTGAGAATGGACATCCTCGACACCCTCCTCAATAACAAAGTTGCCCTTCTTGGCCTCCTCCAACAACTCGGCAAGAGCCGCAAGGAGCTGCTCCAACTCGCTCTTTTCGAGCAGACCGATAGTTTCGAGCATCTTTATATGCGCCATCGAGCCCTCGATATCGTACTGCGCAAGGCGAAGGTCGAGTACGCGGTCGTTACCAACGGTATACTCCTCGATTGCCTTGTCCGGTTCGAATCCTTTATTCCAAAGTTTCATATATTATTATAAGGTATTATTTAGTTCATTCAACAATCTGTCGTAGAGAGCAACGCCCTCCTCAATCTCGCCAACGAGAACAAACTCGTCAGCCGTATGCGAACGCGAAGATTCGCCTACTCCCATTTTAAGCGCAGGCAACCCCTGCATAATGGCTCTATCCGATGTTGTAGGCGAGATAAACGGCTCACGACCAACGGCCACTGCGGCCTTCACCAATGGATGCGAAAGCGCAATGGCAGAGGCACGAACACGCGTTGAGCGAGGCTTTGCATCGCACTCCAACGCCCCCTGCAATATCTCGACAACCTCCTCGTTAGAATAGGCATCCGTAGTACGGATATCGACCACAAAGCGGCACTCGTCAGGCACGATATTGTGCTGTGTACCAGCCGAAATCTGCGTTACCGAAATCTTTATATCGCCGAGCAACTCCGACACCTTCTCAAACTTAAAATTGCGGAGTTTCTCGATATCAGTCATCGCCTTGTAGATCGCATTTTCGCCCTCATTGCGAGCGGCGTGACCACTCTTACCGTGGGCGGTACAATCCAGCACCACAAGACCTCTCTCC
The DNA here is from genome assembly GCA_017560455.1 of Alistipes sp. GTDB lineage: Bacteria > Bacteroidota > Bacteroidia > Bacteroidales > Rikenellaceae > Alistipes. The sequence goes on from JAFZEY010000013.1 coordinate 12,696, forward strand.
CCCACTGCAGGTTGCATCGAGGTAGGCTCGCCCACCAGCACCATATCGACCTTCACACCCTGCTCCACGAGGTGTGGCAAGAATGAGCGCATACCCTTCTCGCCCATATTCTCCTCCTCGGCCGTAAGCGCAAGAAGAAGGTTATATGGTCGTTCGGTAGTGTCGTAATTATTACAGAATGTTACAAGGAGCGACACCAACGAAGCACCCGCATCATTACTACCCAAACCGTAGAGCTTTCCCTCCTCGATAATAGGCTCGAACGGATTGCGCGTATAGTTTGGCGAAGGTTTAACGCTATCCTGATGTGAATTGAGCATAAGCGTAGGTTTCTTTGCATCAAAGCCCTTCGACAATGCCCAGATATTGTTGTGATGACGGCGCACCTCCACGCCCCTCTTCGCGAGTTCCGCTGCAAGGATATCTGCCGTTCCACACTCATCACCCGAGAGGGATGGCGTAGCGATAAGTTTTTGAAGTAGTGCTATAGCCTCTTGTGCCGTCATAAATTAAATTCAAAATGCAAATTAATTCTTAATCGTAGTGCCTTTGGTACTGTCAGCCACGCACTCCGAGTGCTTGATTGTAACGCTCTTGACACCGCTTTCAATAGCACGGAAGGCATTATCAATCTTCGGAATCATACCCTTCGAGATAATACCATCGTTGCGCAAGGTCGGATAGTCGGCCTTGGTAATCAACGAGATAACCGAATTATCATCCTCCACATCGCGCAAAACACCCTGTTTCTCAAAGCAGAAGACAAGGTCGGTCGGAGCAATCGTTGCCGCTGCCACAGCCACAGCCGAAGCCACGCTGTCGGCATTCGAGTTGAGCAACGAGCCATTGCCGTCGTGGGTGATGGCGCAGAATACAGGCGTTACGCCACTCTCCAAGAGTGTGCCGAGCAACTGCGTATTCATCTTCGTCGCATCTATATCGCCCACAAAGCCGTAGTCGAGAGGTATGGGGCTGCGCTTCACTGCCGGAATCATATTGCCGTCAGCACCCGAAAAACCAAGCGCATTGCACCCTACAGCCTGCAACTTGGCAACCACCTGCTTATTGATAAGGCCCGCATAGACCATAGTCACAACATCGAGTGTTGCAGCATCGGTCACGCGTCTACCCTCAATCATCGTAGTTGGAATCTCCAACTTCTCAGCCAAGCGGGTAGCGAGCTTTCCGCCACCATGGATAAGCACCTTTGGTGATGGCAACTGCGCAAAATCCTCAACAAAGCGATTCAGTGCCGCCTCATTGTCGATAACATTACCGCCAATCTTTACAACGGTTATATTTCTATCGAATGCCATTACTGCAGATCCTCCAACATTCTCTTCAAGACCACCTGAGCCGAAATTTCGCGGTTGGCAGCCTCGGGGATAACAAGGCTTGTAGGAGCCTCGATAACCTCGTCAGTAACAATCATATTGCGGCGTACAGGAAGGCAGTGCATAAAGAATGCGTTATTCGTAAGTGCCATCTTCTCGGCATCAACGGTCCAATCCTTATCCTGACACAATACCTTTCCGTAGTTCGCGCCCTCGTATGCCGACCAGTTCTTCGCATAGATAAAGTCTGCACCCTCGAACGCCTTGCGCTGGTCGTACTCGATAGTGGCACCGCGAGTGAACTCCTCGTCCAACTCGTAACCCTTCGGGTGGGTAATAACCAACTCGTAGTCACTCTTAAGCACCCACTCGGCAAACGAGTTTGCCACAGCCTGCGGCAACGCCTTCGGATGTGGAGCCCAGGTCAAAACAACCTTTGGACGCTGTGTGCGCTTGTGCTCCTCAATGGTAATCATATCGGCAAAACTCTGCAATGGGTGGCGTGTTGCAGCCTCCATACTGAATACGGGGCGGCCCGAGTACTTAATAAACTGTTCGATAACGCGCTCCTCGTAATCCTCATTGCGATCCTTCAACCCTGCAAACGAGCGAACACCGATAATGTCGCAATATGAGCCCATAACGGGGATAGCCTCTAAGAGGTGCTCCGCCTTGTCGCCGTCCATCACAACACCACGCTCGGTTTCGAGTTTCCAGGCACCCTGATTTACATCCAAGACCATAACATTCATACCGAGATTCATCGCCGCCTTCTGTGTCGAAAGACGGGTACGGAGTGACGAGTTGAAAAATATCATCAACAAGGTCTTATTCTCGCCCAAATGTTTGTAGGCATAGCGGTCGCGCTTAACCTCCAAAGCCTCGCGCAACGCCTCCTTCAAGTAGCCTATATCCTCTACGCAGGTAAACTTTTTCATATCGTATTCTATTACTTATTCAACAACTCCTTGAACGCAGCGAGGAACTTATCCGCCTCCTTGCGTGTAACGGTGAGTGCAGGCAAGAGTCGCACTGTTGTAGCACCCGCACCGCCCGTAAATATGTGATACTCCTTCAAGAGTTTCAATCGCAACTCCGAAGCCGAGCCCTCAATCTCCATTCCTATCATCAAGCCGCGACCGCGTACCTCCTTCAGCTGAGGAATCTTCTGCAACTCCTCGATAAGGTAAGCACCGATCTCGCGTGCATTCTCCACGAGATTCTCATGCTCGAAGATCTCCAACACTGCAATACCCGCAGCGCAAGCGAGATGGTTACCACCAAAGGTAGTACCGAGCATACCCTTCTTCGCCTCGAAGTGTGGTGCTACCAACACCGCGCCCATAGGGAAGCCGTTGGCAATACCCTTTGCCGAGGTGATAATGTCGGGGCGGATACCCGCGTGCTGATGGGCAAAGAAGTCACCCGTGCGGCCATAGCCCGACTGAATCTCATCAAGAATAAGCGATACGCCATACTCCTTCGTTACCTCGCTCAACTGCTGCAAGAAGGTGTCATCCGGGCAGTAGATACCTGCCACGCCCTGAATACCCTCGATAAGCACTGCGCAGAACTCGCCCGTAGCGAGCTTTGCCTTCACAGCCTCGATATCGTTCAGCGGAGCGAACTCCACATTCTCGGTGCGGTTGAACGGCGCAACAATCTTTGGATTGTCGGTTGCTGCCACAGCACCCGAAGTACGACCATGGAACGCCTTCTCGAAAGCCAAGACCTTCGCCTTGCCAGAGTGGAACGATGCGAGCTTTATAGCATTCTCGTTCGCCTCGGCACCCGAGTTGCAGAGGAACAACGAGTAATCCTCGTAGCCGCTCGCCTTGCCCAACATCTCGGCAAACTTCTCCTGCAAAGAGTTCTCCACCGAATTCGAGTAGAAGCCGAGCTTTGCCACCTGCTCCGACACCGCCTTCACATAGTGTGGGTGGGCGTGACCTACCGAAATAACGGCGTGACCGCCATAGAGATCCAAATACTCGGTTCCATCCTCCGTATAGACATAGTTGCCCTTACCATATACGGGCTCTATGTCGTACAAGCTATATACATCAAATAGTTTCATAGTTAGAATGAGCTTGGTTTAAGGTTGAGTCCAAATTTCTCGTCAAAGCCGCAAATCAGGTTCATGTTCTCCACGGCCTGGCCCGAAGCGCCCTTCAAGAGGTTGTCGATAGCCGAAACGATATGGAGTTTTGTGCCATACTTAGCTACATAGACCAACGCCTTGTTGGTATTCACCACCTGCTTCAAGTCGATATTCTTCTCGGCAACAAAGCAGAAACGCGAATCGGCATAGTACTCCTTGTACAACGCCACAGCCTCCTCGGCCGAGAGCGAACACTCGGTATAGACCGATGCCAAGATACCGCGAGCAAAATCGCCACGCATAGGAACAAAGTTCAACGCCTTGTCAAACGATGGCTGCAACAAACGGA
>JAFZEY010000074.1 GCA_017560455.1 Alistipes sp.
GCCAATGGCTAATGGCTAACAGCTAATGCCCTACTTATATATCAACACCGACGGTTCGCGCCACACATCGTTTGCTACCTCCAAAATCTCCGATGCGGTTACGGCGTTGATTTTGCGGTAGGACTCCTCCAAGGTGTCGACCTCGCCATACGCCAAGAGGCTCTTGCCGGCACCGAGCATATAGCTCTCGGCTCCCTCGGTCAAGATTGCCATCTGCGCAATAAACTGCTTCTTCGCCATCGAGAGCTGGCGCGAGGTGAGGGCTGAGTCCTGCAACTTCTTAATCTCGCCTGCAATAATCTCGCGACAACGGTCCGAATTTTCGTGATCTGATGAGAAGTAGATTGTTGCCAAACCGCAATCTGACAGCGATGAATAGCTTGCTCCAATGTTGTAGGTCAGACCGTTACGCTCACGCACATTGATATTAAGGCGTGAGTTGGCGCACGGTCCACCCAAGATATTCGTAAGCAATGCCAACGGCAAACGACGCTTGTCGGCAAGGTTGTAGGCGCGCGCACCGATGATGCAGTGCGCTTGGTGGGTGTGCTTGTTTAGCACCTTCTCGAACTGCGCCACATCTACGGGCTTTACGCGCTTAAACTCTTGCGTAGTAGCCGCATACGAGCCGAAATAACGCTCGGCAATCTCCTTGATGCGATTAGGCGAGATGTTGCCAATCGAGGCGAAAACCATCTTGTCTGTCGTGTGTGTGCGGGCGCGGAAGCGATGTATCGCTGCCGAGTTGATACCCTTCAAACTGCGAGGTGTGCCGAGGATGTTGTGGCCAAGTTCCGAGCCTGCAAAAATCATATCCTCGAAGGTGTCGTAGATGTCGTCGTTTGGCGAGTCACGATAGGTATTTATCTCATCGAGAATAACCTCGCGCTCCTTGTCGAGCAGATGGTCGGGGAATGTCGAGTGAAAGACCACATCGGCAATCAATTCGACAGCCTTTGCAAAGTCGCCACGCAAAACCGTTGCGTGAACGGTGGTGTCCTCCTTCGTGGTGAAGGCGTTCAACTCGCCACCGAGATTTTCCAAACGGCAATTTACCTGGTAGGCCTTACAGTGCTCTGTGCCCTTGAAAAAGCCGTGCTCGGTGAAGTGTGCGATACCGAACTCGTTTGCGAGTTCATCGCGGCTTCCGGCATTTATAAACATAGCACAGCGCGCCACACCGCTCTTCACTTGGCGATGTATGCCGCGAATGCCGTTGGGTAGTTCGTAGATATAAAATTCAGAATTCAAAATGCAAAATTCAAAATTAGTTTCTCATTTATATTTTTGTCCTCAAAAATGCTGCTGTGTGGCTTTGCTCACACTTGGCAAGTTCTGTTGGTGTGCCTTCAAAGACGATTGTACCGCCAGAAGTGCCAGCCTCGGGGCCAAGGTCGATAATATGGTCGGCGCACTTGATAACCTCCATATTATGCTCTACGATAACCACCGTATGGCCTGCTGCAATCAAGGCATTAAAGGCTTTCAAAAGGCGATTTATATCGTGTATGTGCAATCCCGTAGTCGGCTCGTCGAAGATAAACATCATGCGCTTATCGGTAAACTCACGCGCCAAGTACGAAGCAAGTTTAACTCGCTGGCTCTCACCACCAGACAAGGTTGATGAGGGTTGTCCGAGTTTTACATATCCCAAGCCCACATCACTCAAAGTCTGCAATCGCTCTATAATACGGCGACACTCTTTTGTATCCTCTTTAAAGAAGGTTATCGCCTCATCTACGCTCATATCGAGGATGTCGCTCACCGACTTATTACGGTACTTGACCTCCAATACCTCGTCCTTGAATCGCTTGCCGCCGCACGCTTCGCAAGTGAGTGTAATATCGGCCATAAACTGCATTCCTACCTTGATACTACCCTCGCCCTGGCACACCTCGCAACGGCCACCTGCCGAGTTGAACGAGAAGTACGACGGCGAGATGTTGTTGTGCTTGGCGTATGGCTGCTCGGCAAAGAGTTTGCGAATCTCGTCCCACGCCTTGATGTATATCGCAGGATTCGAGCGCGATGACTTGCCGATAGGATTCTGGTCCACCATCTCAACGCCTCGCAAGAGCGATACATCGCCACTTAAACCATCGAAATCGCCCGGATGATCTCCCGTCTCGGCCAATTCGCGATGCAATGCAGGATAGAGAATATCGCGTGCCAACGATGACTTGCCCGAGCCACTAACGCCCGTGATGCAGATCATAACGCCGAGCGGAATTTTGACCGTAATATTTTTAAGGTTGTTATGTCGGCAGCCGTTTAGCTTTATGAAATTGCTCCAACCGCGTGTAGACGAAGGTGTGGCAATCTCTCGTTTGCCCGAGATGTAGTCGGCAGTATAGCTCTCGGTGGCGGTGGTAAGGTGCTCCAAATTGCCATTATAGACTACTCTACCGCCATTTGCGCCAGCCTCGGGGCCTATATCGATAATATGGTCGGCAGCGCGTATAACCTCCTCTTCGTGCTCCACGACAATCACCGTATTGCCCATATCGCGCAGCTGTTTTAGCACATGGATAAGGCGATGAGTGTCGCGTGGGTGGAGTCCGATGCTCGGCTCATCGAGAATATAGAGCGAGCCCGTAAGGTTGCTGCCGAGCGATGTTGCAAGGTTTATACGCTGACTCTCACCACCCGAAAGTGTTGCCGAAGCTCTATCGAGAGTCAGATATCCCAATCCTACATCACTCAGATATTGCAGGCGGTTGCGCACCTCGGTTAGGAGTCGCTCGGAGCTCTTCGAGTCGTGCTCATCGAGCGATATCGAAGCGAAAAAGGCTATCGCCTCATCTACGGTCATACGCACCACCTCGGCGATATTCTTGCCTCCAAACTGCACATAGAGAGCCTCCTTGCGGAGTCTGTTACCCTCGCAGGTAGGACATATAGCCTTACCCATAAATCGCGCTTTAAGGATGCGATACTGCATCTTGTGGCGTTGGTTGTCGAGCATCGAGAAGAAGGAGTTAAGGCCTTCAAAATACTCATTTCCAAGCCACAGCAGATGTCGCTGCTCCTCGGTCAGGGTGTGATATGGTGCATGAATAGGGAAGTCGAACTTGTGGGCATTCATTACGAGCTGGTCGCGGAACCACTTCATCGTCTCTCCTCGCCAGCAGGCAATAGCATTGTCGAATATAGTGCGCGACTTGTCGGGAACAACCAAATCCTCGTCTATGCCCGTAACCTTGCCCCAACCCTCGCACTGTGGACACGCACCGAGAGGATTATTGAACGAGAAGAGGTGCTCGGTAGGTCGCTCGAACTCGATGCCGTCAGCCGTGAAGCTTGCATTGAAGAGGTGCTTATTACCCTCCTCTATTATGACGCAACTATTTGTACCATAGCCGAATGCTTGCGAAATAGACTCGCGCATACGGGTAAGGGTGTCGTCATCTCTTATTACGCGCAGACGGTCGATAATGATATATATTCCATCGGCTGAGCGCTCCAATTCGACCTCTTTGATAAAGTCGTCGATAAGCACCGTCTTGTCATCGACCATAAGTCGCACAATGCCATCTTTGACGAGTGTGAGCAACTTTTCGATGATACTCTCCCCTTTGTCGAGCTGCATCGGTACTGCGACAACTACTCTTGCACCCTCGCCCAACGAGAGAACAAAATCGACCACATCGTCAGTGTCGTAGCACTTAACCTCTACACCCGAAATAGGAGAAATGGTCTTGCCTACACGCGCGTAGAGGAGCTTTAAGTAGTCGTAAATCTCGGTTACCGTACCCACCGTAGAGCGCGGATTACGAGATGTCACCTTCTGCTCGATGGCAATAGCGGGAGCAATGCCCGAAATCAAATCTACATCTGGCTTCGAGATTCGCCCTAAGAATTGGCGTGCATAGGCCGACAGACTCTCCACATAGCGACGCTGACCCTCGGCAAAGATGGTGTCAAATGCCAATGTCGATTTGCCCGAGCCCGACAATCCCGTCACGACGATAAGTTTCTCGTGCGGAATATCGAGTTCGATATCCTTGAGGTTGTGTACCCTGGCTCCCTTTATGTATATCGAGTTTGCCATCTCTAATTTTTAACTTCGACCGTTACGCCTTCGACCTTCTCCAACTTGGAGATAAGTATATCGGCTTCGCTCTCGCGGATGCGTAGTTGCATTGTACAGAGGTTGTCAAATACCTGCTCGTCGATGCGTGGCGACATCTCCTTGATAATGCGCATCACGCCATTCATCGAGATGTATGAGAAATCGACCTTGATGACTCTGTCTACCGTCTTCTCGATGATGTTGCTTGCGGCAATAACCTCGGCCGTAGACTCCTTATAAGCCTGTATCAAGCCCGAAACTCCCAATTTCGTGCCACCGAAGTAGCGCACTACAACAACCAGGCAGTTTGTCAGCTCTGACGAGAGAAGTTGTCCCAAGATAGGCTTTCCGGCTGTTCCCGAAGGTTCGCCGTCATCGTTGGCACGGAAGAGCTCACCCTGTGGGCCAAGTCGGTAGGCGTAGCAGTGGTGTGTGGCATCGTAGTACTCCTTACGCAGAGCATCGAGCAGTTCCTTAATCTCCTCCTCCGTCTCTACGGGGTAGGCGTAGGTTAGGAACTTGCTACTGCGCTCCTTGTAGATGATCTCTGCCGGCTCGGCAATGGTCAAGTATGAGTCCTTTACTTCTGCCACTGCAATTACTACTTTATAGCGTTAAATATTCTATTCCAGCGGATACCGTTCTTGCCC
>JAFZEY010000075.1 GCA_017560455.1 Alistipes sp.
ATTAAAATTGGTCAATTTGCCAACATTGTTGAATAAATAAAGAAAAATAGATAATGGGAAACGAAAAGAAGATACGCCTTATACGCGCAGCCAAGGAGTTTAATGTTGGTTTGAGTTCCATCACCGACTTCTTGCACCGCAAAGGTATCGAGATAGACTCGTCGCCGAATACTCCGATTGATGCCGACACATACGCTATTTTGGAGAAGGAGTTTGGTAAGAACCGCCCAAGCGGTAGCGAGCTCGACTCCGTTCGCGAGAAGATGAATAAGAAGTCGTCAGTAAGCATCGAGCCTACTCCTGCACCGGCACCACAGCCAAAGGAGGAGAAGCGTACCATCGAGGTTAAGGATGAGTTTGTACAGCCAAAGGTACTTGGCAAGATTGACCTTACACCAAAGAAGAAGGTCGAGCCTGCACCTGCACCAAAGGCCGAGCCTGTAAAGGTTGAGGAGAAGAAAGAGACTCCAAAGGTTGAGCCTAAGGCAGCTCCTGCACCGCAAGTTGAGGAGAAGCCTGCACCAAAGGCCGAGTCTGCGAAGGTTGAGGAGCCTAAGGTCGAGCCAAAGAGTACAGAGGTATTCCGCGCAACAGAGGCCCCTTCACTTGCCGGCCCTCAGATTCTCGGTACAATGGATGTATCGGGTATGGTAGCCGGAGGTAAGCGTCACCGCAAGCGTCTTGATAAGGCAAAGGTCGATATCTCGAAGCAGCAGTTCTCGAAGGGCGACAAGAAGAACGAGAAGAACGAGAAGTTCGAGAAGTTCGACAAGAACAACAAGTTCAATAAGCAGAATAACAACCAGAATCAGCAGAACCAGGGAGGCGGTAAGAAGAACAAGCAGAAGCCACAGCCAAAGCCTGTTGTACGCCCAGAGGTTAGCGATGAGGAGGTTTCGAAACAGATTAAGGACACCTTGGCTCGTTTGACTGCCAAGGGTGCAAAGAATAAGGGCGCGAAGTACCGCCGCGAGAAGCGCGAGGAGGTACGCGAGCGTATGAATGAGGCTTTCGAGCAGGAAGCAGCAGAGAAGCAGATTCTTAAGGTTACCGAGTTCGTAACCGTAAGTGAGGTGGCAACAATGATGAATGTGTCACCTATGGAGGTTATCTCGGCTTGTATGAATCTCGTTTTGATGGTATCTATCAACCTGCGTCTCGACGCCGTGGCTTTGGTAGTTGTTGCCGTGGTGTTCGGATTCAGCGTAGAGTTTTTATCGGCAGAGATTCAGGAGGCTATCAACGATGAGGATGTGGATGCAGCAGAGGATTTGCTCCCACGCCCACCAATCGTAACCGTAATGGGCCATGTTGACCACGGTAAGACTTCGCTCTTGGATAATATCCGTAAGACAAATGTTACCGCAGGTGAGGCGGGAGGTATCACCCAGCACATCGGTGCATACTCTGTAAACCTCAACGGCCAAAAGATCACCTTCCTCGATACCCCGGGTCACGAGGCATTTACAGCGATGCGTGCGCGTGGTGCGAAGATTACCGATGTTGCCGTTATTATCGTTGCGGCTGACGACAAGGTGATGCCACAGACCGTCGAGGCTATCAACCACGCACAGGCTGCGGGCGTACCAATGGTATTCGCCATCAACAAGATTGATAAGCCACAGGCCAACCCTGACCACATCAAGGAGCAGCTCTCGCAGATGAATCTCCTCGTGGAGGATTGGGGCGGTAAGTACCAGAGCCAGGATGTTTCGGCAAAGCAGGGACTCAACCTCGACAAGTTGCTCGAGAAGGTACTCCTCGAGGCCGAGATGCTCGACTTGAAGGCTAACCCTAACAAGAAAGCTAAGGGTACTATCATCGAGTCTACACTCGACAAGGGTCGTGGTTATGTTTCGACAGTGCTCGTTCAGGAGGGAACACTCCGCGTAGGAGATGTAATCCTCTCGGGAGTATATACAGGCCGCGTAAAGGCGATGTTCGACGAGAATGGTAACAAGGTTAAGGAGGCAGGTCCTTCGACACCTGTTCAGTTGCTCGGTCTTAACGGTGCTCCACAGGCGGGAGACTCTATCAATGTGATGGACGACGACCGCTCGGCTCGTGAGATTGCCAACAAGCGTGAGCAGTTGCAGCGTATGCAGGGCATTATGACCCAGAAGCATGTGACTCTCGATGAGATCGGTCGTCGTATCGCTATCGGCTCGTTCAAGGAGTTGAACATCATCGTTAAGGGTGATGTTGACGGTTCGGTAGAGGCTATGTCGGGTTCGCTCATCAAGCTTTCGAAGGAGACCGTTCAGGTAAATGTTATCCACTCGGCTGTAGGTCAGATTTCGGAGAGCGATGTATTGCTCGCTGCTGCATCGAACGCCATCATCGTAGGATTCCAGGTGCGTCCTTCGGCTGCTGCGCGTAAGGTTGCCGAGCAGGAGGAGATCGAAATTCGTCTCTACTCTATCATCTATGACGCCATCAACGATATCAAGGATGCTATCGAGGGTATGTTGGAGCCTGTGATGAAGGAGGAGATTGTATGTTCGGTAGAGGTACTCGAAACCTTCAAGATTTCGAAGGTGGGAACTATCGCCGGAGGTATTGTGCGTGAGGGTAAGATTACCCGCAACACTCCTGTCCGCGTAATTCGTGACGGTATCGTTATCCACACAGGTCGCTTGGGTTCGTTGAAGCGATTCAAGGACGATGTCAAGGAGGTTACTTCGGGTATGGATTGCGGTTTGAACATCGAGTCGTACAACGATATCAAGATTGGCGATATCATCGAGGGATACGAGCAGGTAGAAGTTAAGCGCAAGTAATGCGCTTAACTTCGAATGCAAAATTCAAAATGCAGAATTCAAAATTAGAATTGGAATAATATCCCTACATTCAAAATCGGAGATGATTAGACTATTTTTGCGCGTTGCGCAGTGATGGAAAACGGAGCATACTGAATCGTATGTGAGTATTTGTAGCACAAGCAAGGTGCAAAAAGAGTCAATCAGAACGATTTTCCAAATTGGAATCACTAACCAAAAAATAAAAAATTATGGCAATTAAGTTTGTTACTCCGGAAGAGGCCGTTAAGGCTATTAAGTCGGGTGATCACATTCACCTCTCATCGGTTGCATCTGCACCGCAGTGTTTGATTAAGGCTATGTGCGAGCGTGGTCGCGCAGGCGAGTTGAAGGATGTACACATCCACCACCTCCACACAGAGGGTCCTGCCCCATACTCGGATCCTGAATTCGAGGGCGTATTCCAGCTCGATTCGTTCTTCGTAGGTGGTAATGTTCGTAAGACTACTCAGGCAGGTTTCGCTGACTATATTCCAATCTTCTTGAGCGAGACTCAGAAGTTGTACCGCACAGGCGCTGTACCTTGTAATGTAGCTATGATTCAGGTTTCTACTCCTGACCAGCACGGCTATGTATCACTCGGTACTTCGGTAGACGCAACTCTCGCAGCTGTTGAGTGCGCTGACACCGTAATCGCAGTTATCAACAAGTATGTTCCTCGTGCTTGGGGTGATGCTATGATTCACTCTTCGAAGATCGACATCTTCGCTCAGGACGACCAGCCACTCGAGGAGGCTCACTTCTCGGAGCCAAACGAGGTTGAGGTAAAGATCGGTAACCTATGTGCAGGCCTTATCGAGGATGGTGCTACCTTGCAGATGGGTATCGGTGCTATTCCTAACGCCGTACTCGCACAGCTCGGCAACCACAAGAACCTCGGTATCCACACTGAGATGTTCGCTGATGGCGTTCTCCCACTCGTTGAGAAGGGTGTAATCAATGGCGAGGCAAAGAATATCGATAAGGGCAAGATGGTTTCTACCTTCTTGATGGGTTCGCAGAAGGTTTATGACTTCATCAACGACAACCCTGGCGTAATGATGATGGATGTTGGCTACACCAACGACCCATTCATCATCGCAAAGAACGACCGCGTAACCGCTATCAACTCGGCATTGCAGGTTGACTTGACAGGTCAGGTTTGCGCTGACTCTCTCGGTCGCAAGTTCTACTCGGGCGTAGGTGGTCAGATCGACTTCATCTATGGTGCATCGTTGTCGAAGGGCGGTAAGGCTATCATCGCTATGCCTTCAATCACCAACAAGGGCGTTTCGAAGATCTCGGATGTCTTGACCGAGGGTGCCGGTGTTGTTACCACTCGTAACCACATCCACTGGTTCGTAACCGAGAATGGTGCTGTTGATTTGTATGGCAAGAGCTTGCAGGAGCGCGCTCGCCTTATCATCTCGGTAGCTCACCCATCGGCTCAGGAGGCTCTCGACGAGGCAGCGTTCAACCGCTACGGAAGTCATCATCATTATATTAAGGGCTATATGAAGAAGTAGTCCCTTTGTGGTGACATTTCGATAAT
>JAFZEY010000076.1 GCA_017560455.1 Alistipes sp.
AGTTACGGGCATTTTCAGCCTTCGGCATAATTTTAACCAAACCTCGATAGGCATTCTGCGACTGACCAGCCGAGATACCCTTCGAGACGATGCGGCTACGGGTGTTGCGACCGATATGAATCATCTTCGTACCCGTATCGGCCTGCTGGAAGTTGTTAGTCATCGCCACCGAGTAGAACTCGCCCACCGAGTTGTCACCCATCAACACGCAGCTCGGATATTTCCAAGTGATTGCCGAGCCGGTCTCAACCTGAGTCCAGAAGAGATGGGCATTTTCGTGGCATATACCTCGCTTGGTAACGAAGTTGTAGATACCACCCTTGCCATCCTTATCGCCGGGATACCAATTCTGCACGGTCGAGTACTTGACCTCGGCATCGCGCTCAACGACAATCTCCACAACTGCGGCGTGGAGTTGATTCTCGTCACGCTGCGGTGCAGTACATCCCTCCAGGTAGCTCACATACGCACCCTCGTCAGCGACAATCAAGGTACGCTCGAACTGACCTGTACCCTGCGCATTGATACGGAAGTAGGTCGAGAGTTCCACAGGGCAACGCACACCCTTTGGAATATAGCAGAACGAGCCGTCCGAGAATACAGCCGTATTCAACGCTGCGTAGAAGTTATCGGCATAAGGCACTACCGAGCAGAGGTACTTGCGCACCAACTCGGGATATTCGCGTACCGCCTCCGAGATTGGGCAGAAGATAATACCCTTCTCAGCCAACTCCTTCTGGAATGTGGTCTTTACCGACACCGAGTCCAACACGGCATCCACGGCTACGCCCGCCAACACCTTCTGCTCCTCGAGTGGAATACCGAGTTTCTCGAAGGTAGCCTTGAGTTCAGGATCCACCTCATCCATCGAGGCGAGTTCCTTCTTCTTTTTAGGCGCTGCAAAGTAGATTATATCGTTGAAATCGATCTCGGGAATGTCGAGGTGTCCCCAGGTCGGGTGCTTCAAGGTAAGCCAATGGCGATACGCCTTCAAGCGCAACTCGAGCAGCCACTCGGGCTCGCCCTTCTTCTCCGAGATAAGGCGAATAACTCCCTCATTAAGACCCTTCGGAATAAACTCGGTCTCGATATCGGAGGTGAAGCCGTACTTATAGTCCGACTCCTCGATTGTTGTCTTTATATCTAAATTTTGCTCTTTCATTTTGTTAAAAAAACTTGTATCAAAGATACAATCGTGCAAAGATAGTGAAAAGTTGATGACTTTTCAAATTAAAAAGAGAATTATATATTTTAGGCTTGTAAACAACTCGTCATTCCGAAGGAGCACAGCGACTGTGGAACTCTTCCACTTTTTATTATTAGATGATATAATGAAGATTGCCACGGCTTATTCCAAGCCTCGCAATGACATCCTTTATATACAATCAAAAAACAAGTCGGGCAAGAGTATTCTCCCACCCGACTTGTTTTTTTAAATGCCGTCAATTAAGCCCAATCATCCGTATCGGTTCCCAAATCAGGAATACCGAATGATGTGCTATTTTCGTAGCCGCGCTCGGCAGCTACCTCGAAAATTGAAACCTCAGGGGCTGAATAAAATATCTTTTTCATAACTATCTCAAAATTAATTTATTAAACTCCTGCTTATTCCTTGAATGAACCCCAGGCAATATCATTCTTGCTTGCGATGTGAGAGAAGTATGTTCCTGCCGGAACTGCGCCATCAAGGCCACGAACATAGTTCAAGTAGTTGTCGGCTGTAATGTCTACAAATGTAGGAACTACCTCGCCATTTACAACTGTTGCAGTGGTTGCAATGCGACCACCAATGAAGTTGTTTTTTGTATCGCTACTGAGAGTAGCGCTTCTACCTATATACATTCCCACCTGGTTATAAGGGGTAAAGGTGTGGTTGCCCTCCGAATCAACAGTTGTCATAAATGCAACTATGTCGCAGTATACGGTTCCGTTTCGCATTGATACGGTAGTAACACCATTTTTACTGTAAGTGGTATTTCCTGTAATACCACCAACGCGAATGGTCTTCGATGTGTCGATTGTGCCAATAGCATAGATGTTGCCTACATTGATTGCAGGGCATGTAGTAGATGCAAAGTGGCATCCATATACTCCACCGATATTCACACCTGCTTTTGCTTTTCCCTCGAATCGGATCTCTCCTCTATTTACCAACTGACCGGTGGTGAGCTTGCTTGTCGATACACGGTTTCCGTTTGCATAACCCAAGCAGCCGCCCAAATACACAGTACTTGTTATGTCAGCACTCTTTGTTATATGCATTTTGCCGTTATTGACAATTCTGGTAGCTCCGCTTATGGTTGTAGTTGTATTGTGCGAGTAACAGTAGAATCCAGCAAGGTAGCAGGTGGATTCTACCGATCCGTTTATGGTGAAATTTGCATCATTGCAAACAACTTTACCGCCACTTATAGTAGAACCGTTAGAATCATAAGAGTCACTATAGTCATTTTGTCCATACATGCCTCCAAACATGAAGCCGCCACTTGCCGCACCGTTGAAGGTCATGGTTGCACTCTTGGTATTATGAGCACCCTTTTCGATGTATAAACCGCAAGAGCCGTACATCGCACCCAAGATACCACCTCCTCTGATATCCTTGAGACTTCCGTTGATTGTGAATGAACCGCTATTGGTTACGGGGCCTTTGAATGTCACTTTGACACCCTGGTTGATGTATCCGATGATGCCACCCGGACGGAATCCTGCTGATGATGTACCCTCGAATGTAATCTTACCGCTGTTCGAAGTGTTATTTGTGAAGTAGAGGTTACCTGTTTGTACTGTACCATCATCTGTCTTAGAAGACGATGAATAGCCAACGATACCTCCTACATTACAATCTCTTGTTGTCGAACCCTTGTGAATGGTGATGTCTCCGCTATTGCTACAATTGTCGAATGTTGCATTTGCATTCTCACCCATGTAGTAACCAACAATACCTCCAATACAAGGAGCCAACTTACCGGTTGTGTCGTAGTAGTTGAGAGCACCGCCGTTGTGGCAGTTTGTGAACTGTGTGTGGCGCTCGTTTCCTACGCTTGTCGAACCAACGATACCCGCCATAGGTGCGTATGTCTTTGTCTCGGTCGAGAGCTGACCCAACTCAACAGTAGCCTTGTTTGTACAATCCTTGAAATCAACACCTGCTGCGTGACCTACAAGACCTGCGATACCCGAATCGGTTCTCACATCGGCGGTAGCAGGCTTGAAATCTACGGTGGCAGATACCAAACCGCTTACGCTACAACTCTCAACAACAGGAGCATTGCCGTTAGCAATAATCTGGCAAGCCAATGCTCCAACTCGGTTCTTTACGGTCTCCTCGATCTTGACATTGAGGTGCAAGCCCTTGAAAGATGCAGCAGTTACATCGAAGAGTGGCTGTGTCAAACCGTTGATAGCATAACCGTTACCCTTTACGGTGCCCTTGTAGTTAGGAGCAGCGATTGGC
>JAFZEY010000077.1 GCA_017560455.1 Alistipes sp.
CTACTTTACAGGTACTGTAGAGGCTAATGTTGTGAATAACATCGCTCCGCAGCAGCCATTGCGTATCAAGTCTATCAAGGCGGATGTGGGCGATCGTGTGTACAAGGGACAGTTGCTCGTTACCCTCGATAACTCTTCGCTCGTTCAGGCTAAGGCTCAGCTCGACAATGCAAAGAAGGAGTGGGAGCGTACAAACGAGTTGTATGAGTTTGGCGGTGCTTCGAAGTCGGAGTGGGATTCGCGCCGTTTGCAGTACGAGGTGGCTCAGACCGCATACAACAACCTTGTCGAGAATACAAAGCTTATCTCTCCTATCTCGGGTATCGTAACCGCTCGTAACTACGACAAGGGCGATATGTACAGCGGAGCACAGCCTGTGTTGGTTGTGGCGCAGATTAAGCCTGTTAAGATTATGATTAATGTTTCGGAGCCGCTCTTTGCCAAGGTGAAGAAGGGTATGTCGGTAAATATCACTCTCGATGCATATGGCGCAGAGGTGTTCAAGGGCAAGATTGCTCGTGTATATCCTACTATCGACCAGGCAACTCATACCTTCCAGGTTGAGGTTAATATCCCTAACGCTAACGAGCGTGTTCGTCCGGGTATGTTTGCGCGTGTAACCCTCCCTTATGGAAATGTTAAGAATGTGGTGGTTCCTGATCAGGCAGTACAGAAGTTGCTCGGCTCGGGTGATCGCTATGTGTATGTATACAATCCGGCAGATAGCACAGTGCGCTATTCGAAGGTTGAGCTTGGTCGTCGTCTCGACACCGAGTTCGAGGTTATCTCGGGTGTTAAGAGTGGCGAGGTTGTAGTTACAAAGGGCCACCTCGGACTCACCAATGGTTGTAAGGCAGAACTTGTTAAATAGTTAATCGGAGAACTATTATGAATATATATAAGTCAGCAGTTAATAACCCGATAACGACAATACTTGTCTTTGTCGCCATCTCTATCTTTGGTATCTTTTCGTTGGTGAAGTTGCCTATCGACTTCTTCCCACGCATCGAGACTACCAATGTGATGGTTATCACCTCGTATGCAGGTGCAAGTGCTGTCGATATCGAGGAGAATGTTACGCGTCCGCTCGAAAACTCGCTCAATAGTGTCGAGGATTTGAAGCACATAACATCTAAATCGAAGGAGAATATCTCGATTATTACACTCGAATTCGAGTATGGTACAGATATCGATGTTGCTACGGCAAATATCCGTGATAAGCTCGATATCGCAACTAATATCTTGCCCGATGATGTGAACAAACCAATCATCTTCAAGTTCTCGACCGAGGAGATGCCTATTATGTTGATGGCTATCAAGGCGAACGAGTCGTGGAGTGGTTTGGCGAAGATCATCGATGAGCGAGTAACAACACCTTTGGCTCGTGTTAAGGGCGTAGGTACTGTGTCGGTTTCGGGTATTCCTGAGCGTCAGATTCAGATCTATTGCGATCCTTACAAGTTGGAGGCTTATGGTATGACAATCGAGCAGATTGCTCAGATTGTGGCATCGGAGAACACCTCTGTTCCGGGCGGTCAGATGGATGTAGGTTCGAATACCTACTCGTTGCGAGTGGATCAGGAGTTTAACGATGCAAGCGAGTTGCTCGATGTTGTTGTGGGCACCCGCAATGGTGCGAATATCTACTTGCGCGATGTGGCTACCGTAAATGATACCCAGCAGGAGCGTGTTCAGGAGTCGTTTAATAACGGCGAGCGAAGCGGTATGATGATTATCCAGAAGCAGACCGATGCAAATGCCGTGCAGATTTCGCGCAAGGTGCAGGATCGATTGGTAGAGTTGCGTAAGGATCTCCCTTCGGATGTTACGGTTGAGCCGTATATCGATATGTCGGACAATATCTTGGATGTTGCTTCGTCGTTGGCCGATACTATCTTGACCACCTTCATCGTGGTAATGCTCGTTGTGATGATGATGCTCGGCCGTTGGCGTGCGATGTTTATCATTATCATGACAATCCCAATCTCGATGCTCTCGGCATTGATCTACCTGCTCGCTACCGACCAGACTCTCAATGTCGTAACAATGTCTTCGCTCTCGATTTCGATCGGTATGGTCGTAGATAATGCGATTGTGGTGTTGGAGAATATTACAAACCATGTGGATCGTGGTGCGCGTGTTAAGCAGGCATCTATCTTCGCTACCAAGGAGGTGGGTGTCTCGATTATCGCTTCGACCTTGACAACATTGGCGGTGTTCCTCCCTCTTACCATGATTCAGGGTATGGCGGGTGTATTGTTCAAGCCTATGGGTTGGATGGTTACTATTACCTTGACCGTTTCAATGGCAGCCGCTTTGACCTTCACCCCGGTACTCTGCTCGAAGATAATGAAGCAGAGCCCTAAGAAGTCGAGTTTGCAGAAGTATGTGGATGCAGCGATGGGTTGGTTAGAGAATCTCTATGGCGGAGCCTTGAAGTGGTGCGTAAATCACCGCTTGGCATTCCTCTTGGGCGCATTGTCGATCTTCTCGGCTTCGCTTGTGATTATCGGCCCACGCATCAAGACCGAGTTCTTCCCTACACAAGATAATGCCCGTATCTCGGTGAAGATTAAGTTACCTATCGGTACCCGTCAGGAGATTACCCGCGACTTGGCTCTTCGTATCGACGAGCAGTTCCGTAAGGATTTCCCTGAGATTGTGGCTATCGGTATGAGCGAGGGTATGGCAGATACCGACAACACCTGGGCTTCGATGCAGGAGAACGGAACTCACTATATCTCGATGAATATCCGTCTTTCGAAGAAGACCGAGCGTGAGCGTTCGATGACTGAGATTTGCGACCTTATGCGTAAGTCGTTGGATCAATATACCGAGATTCGTACCTATGAGGTTATCGAGTCGGGACAGAAGGGTGGTGCCGGAGGTCAGCAATCGGTTGATATCGAGTTGTATGGCTACGATCTCGACGAGACTGACCGTGTGGCAGCCGAGATTAAGGAGAAGATGCTCGGCGTTAAGGGTTGTACCGAGGTTACCATTTCGCGTGATGAGTATACACCTGAGTACCAGGTTGTCTTCGATCGCGATAAGTTGGCCATGAATGGTTTGAATGTGGCTACTGCCGCAACATATCTCCGTAACCGCGTGAATGGTGCCATTGCATCGTACTATCGCGAGGATGGTGAGGAGTACGATATCTTGGTGCGTTACGATAAGCCTTTCCGCGAGTCTATCGAAGATTTGGAGAATGTAACACTCTATAACGCTCAGGGTAAGGCGATTAAGGTGCGCGACCTCGGCCGTGTGGTTGAGGCTAATACACCTCCTACAATCGAGCGTAAGGATCGCTCGCGCTTTGTGAAGATTTCGGGCTCTATCGGTCACGGTTATGCAATGTCGGATATCATTGGCGGTACTGTTGCCGAGTTGAAGAAGATGGAGATTCCGGCAGGTATCACCTGGGAGTTGGGAGGTTCGTACGAGGATCAGCAGGATACCTTCAAGGATATGATTATGCTCCTGGTGTTGATGGTAATCCTCGTGTTCCTGATTATGGCGTCACAGTTTGAGTCATTGACCTATCCGTTCGTTATTATGTTCTCGTTGCCGTTTGCGCTCGTGGGTGTAATCTTCGGATTGTGGATCTCGAATACAGCAATGGGTGTTATGGGCTTGCTCGGTTTGTTGATGTTGGTTGGTATCGTGGTAAATAACGGTATCGTGCTTGTCGACTATACTCGCTTGCTCGTAGGCCGTAAGATGGCTATCCTTGATGCTGCCGTAGCAGCGGGTCGTTCGCGTATGCGTCCAATCTTGATGACCACATTGACCACTGTACTCGGTATGGTACCTATGGCGGTTGGTAATGGTGTAGGTTCAGAGATGTGGAACTCGCTCGGTATGTCGGTGGCTTGGGGACTCTCGTTCTCGACACTCGTAACCCTCTTTATTATTCCTGTGCTCTTCTCGGTGTTCGCTCTTGCTGGCGAACGCCGTAGAGCCAAGAAGGCAGCAAAGTTGAACGCATAATTTGAAAAAACACGGAAATTATGAAAGCATTATTTATTGCTTGTGATCAGGCACTTTATGATGAGGTGCAGCAGACAATGGCTGCTCTCGGACTTCGCGGATATACCTCTTGGGAGGAGGTGCAGGGTTGCGGAAGTGAGACCGGAGATCCACACCTTGGCGACTATGTGTGGCCAATCCTCAACTCGGCAATCATCACCTTTACGGACGATGAGCGTTGCGGAAAGTTGCTCGATGCGTTGCGTGCGCTCGATGCCAAGAACCCGAAGCTCGGTGTTCGTGCCTTCTGGTGGGAGGTAGGCGGTACCTTGTAATCGAGTGTCATACATTGGATTATAGAGCGTGAAATTAAACGCATAAATATTGATATTTGATATTCTATTTGTATATTTGCACTAGTTGTAATATATAGTAAAGGGGTATATTATGAAATTTAGGTTGTATCTTGCATGGTTGGCTGCAGTTCTTCTTCTTGTCGCTTGTGAAGGTGGCAATGGAGGAGAGGGCGGTAAAGGCAACTCTAATGGCGATGGTCCGAAGGAGGAACTTCCGGATAATCCCAATAATCCGGACAACCCTGACAATCCGAATTCGGATAGCCAAGGTGGTGCGACTTTGCCTGGCGTGACAACCGAGGTGGATTATGTCTATCCCGGTAAGACCTGGGAGAAGACAACCTTCGAGGAGTGCGGATACAGCGATTGTGGCGATCAGATCGAGGAGTTTGTGAAGACCAATGGCGATGTTACAAGTTTGTTTATTGCCGTCAAGGGAAAGGAACTCTATAAGTATGGTTCTATGACGACCACCTATTATATCGCCTCCTCGCGTAAGAGCCTCTGTTCGATGCTATACGGTATTGCCGTGGATCGTGGCATTATCGATCTTAATACCACCATCGGAACCCTTATTGAGTTGGGAATTATCCGCGAGGATATCGACGAGGGAGATATTAAGGGTCTGCTCGATATCGAGAAGACGGCGACCATCGAGCACTGTATCTCGGCGCGTTCTGGAGTCTTTCATCAGGCTTCGAATTCGGGTAGTACACTCGATAATCCCGAAAATGTGCCTCCTCGTGGTTCGAAGACTCCGGGTACATACTATATGTATAGCAATTGGGACTTCAATGTTTCGGGTGCTATATTGGATGGATATATGGGCGAGAGCATCTACGATATGTTCGAGCGCGAGATTGCCATACCTTTGCAGTTTGAGGCTTGGAACAGGTCGAAGCATTCGTATAGCGGCGATACCAAGAAGTCGATATATCCGGCCTACCACTTCAAGATTACAGCTCCCGATATGGCGCGTGTAGGCTACCTTATGTTGCGTAAGGGAAGGTGGGCAAACAATAACCAGATTATCTCCGAGGCGTGGGTTAAGAAGTCTACAAGCATCATATCCACTCGCCAGGAGACGGATAGCTCATATTTCGGATATGGTTATATGTGGTGGGTGCTCGACCGAAAAGACGAGCCTGAGGATTTCCAGGGCACATATACTGCAATCGGTGCGGGCGGACAATATATTATGGTCATCCCGAAGCTCGATATGGTGTTGGCCATAAAGCGTAATCAGGACGAACTCACTACATCGTTCGGTTCGGCCGATACCTACAACATTGCAAAGCTAATCTACAAAAATCGGTTGTATTAACAGTCTAAGTATTTCAATGTCGGCTTGATGGAGGATTGGAGGTGCTTGGTAGCACGGTTTGCCTCCCTATTTGGCCTGTGTCAAAATCTAAAAAGGTATAAGAACAAATGAACAAACAGAGTCTGTTTCCGTACTATGTTAAAACCTTGCGTCAGGTGCAGGGTGTCGAGGTGCTCGATGTTGCAGGTGCAGGTCTGTTGCACTTCAATAATATCGACGAGGCGCAGGAGCGATATTTGAGCTATCCGTGCCGTATCGATGCACTCTTGATGATTATCTGTGTGCGTGGCGAGGTGTCGTTCTCCTCGCATATGTGCGACTATACGCTTCGCGCTTCGCAGTTCTTCATCTCCTCGACTTCGATATTCCAATTCCGATCGTTGAAGGATAGCGAGTTCTATGTTCTGGCGATAAGCTCCGACTTCCTTACAAGTATGAATGTCGATACCCGCTTTATCGCCCGTATGGTGTCGCAGTTGACTGTTAATGCCCATATTGCAGATGTTCCGGAGGATAATATGAGAGGTATATGTCGCTTCTTTGGCACTATCCTTGCAGACCACTCCTCCAACGAGCTTTCCGAGTATATGGAGCACTCCCTCCGACATGTGATTTGCGCTATGATATATCGTATCTGCGATGCAATCTTGGATAAGAGCTATATATCGCCCGTAGGTGTTAAAGAGCGCAGCTCCGAGTACTTCGAGAAGCTTATGGCTCTCCTCTCCGAGCACTGTCGCGAGCATCGTAATGTCGAGTTCTACGCCGATAAGATGCACATATCTTCCAAGCACCTTTCTCGCGTCATTCGCAACTTCACAGGCAAGTCTGTGCACCAGTGGATAGACGAGTTTGTAGCCCTCGAAATCAAGAACTTACTAAAATTCTCAAATCTTAGTATCCAGCAGATATCCTACACTCTCAACTTCCCTAACCCATCATTTATGGGGCAGTATTTTAAGAGAGTGGCTGGACTTACCCCAGGCGAATACAAAAAATCATAAAATTGTTTTCACGGGGCAACTACTGCGTTGCACTTCGATAAATCGCTCCTCACATACGCTTAGTATGCTGCGGGGCGATTTTCTTGTACACCTTGTATCTTCCTCATTAAATTATCTAATTTCCCTTGACACACTTGTCTGTCGTCTTTTTTCGTTGTAGTAAATTGCCGATTCGTTGAAATTATTTTTTTATAAAATTTTGAAAATATATCTTTGCCGTCGATTTTTGGAATTGTACCTATTAGGCAACAGACGATAAACGAATAATTTTACAAAATAAAATAGCGTATGAAAAGAAATTACATTAAGCCACAGCTCGATATTATCGAGGTGGTAAGTGAACAAGGTTTTGTTCAGAGCGATTTTAACTCCGGATTTATTGTTCCGGGCGGTACTAACAATGGTGGTGAGGACGATTGGGCATAGTGCCATCGAGTGTTAATCTTTTAAATTTTGAATAGAGATATGAAAAAGATATTCGCATATATTTTGGCGGTGGCAGCCTTCGCTAGCTGTGCTACCGATGTTAATGATGTTGTAAATGCAAATACAACTCTTACCGCTCCTATGGAGATCGCTATTGATGAGAGCCGTGTTTTCGATGCTGACTTGAATTGGTCGTGGGAGAGCTCGGATATGATCTTGGGCTACCAGAAGGCTGGTAATAACACAGCTAATGTGCTTACTCTTAACGAGAATGGCAACTTCTACAACGCTGCTTTCGAGTTCGCAACTACCGATCCTGCATCGTTCTACTTCATCTATCCGTTGTCTGCATTTTCGGCAAATGGCTTGACTGTAGAGCAGACCGGTGTATGGTCGCCTGTACTCTATGGTGTTGCCGAGAACGCTGTTGTCGCAAACATCGGTACAGTGACTATGAACTATCTTTCGTCTGCATTCGAGGTGCGCGTTTGGGATAACGGCCGTGCTGCACGCAAGAATATCGTAAAGGCTGTTGTTACTTCGGAGAACGACTTTGTTCCATATTGGGATTTGGATACCTACACACAGAGCCTTTCGGGTAAGGAGATGTCACTCGATTTGAATGGCGACACTGCAATCTTCAACCTCGGTGAGGGTGATTTCGTATTCACTTTGACC